>JBFYMG010000025.1:0-77962 GCA_041305025.1 Thermoplasmatales archaeon | reverse complement strand
CAAACCCCGGCGATATTGTAACTTACGACATTTACTTTGGCACAACAAGTCCACCTCCACTAGCAGTCTCTGGTCAATCTGGTGCCACCTATGATCCAGGAACAATGAATTACAACACTCAGTACTACTGGAAGATAGTTTCGCATGACAATCACGGTGCATCAACTGCTGGGCCGATATGGGATTTCACCACGCAAAACCTGGCTCCAAATCAACCAAGTGATCCTGATCCTTACGACGGTGAAACCAACGTAGATGTTAACCACGAACTTAGTTGGAGCTGCAGTGACCCAGATGGTGACACATTAACTTACGATGTTTACTTTGGCGATTACAGTCCACCTCCACTAGCTGCCTCAGGTCAATCTGGTACAACATATAGCCAGGGAACAATGCAAGGCGAAACGATTTATTACTGGAAGATAATGGCTCACGATAACCACGGCGGAGCAACAGAAGGCCCAATTTGGGATTTCACTACCATGAACACCCCAAATGATCCACCATACAAACCAAGTGATCCAAATCCAACCAATGGTGCAATAGGCGTGTCTGCAGTAGCCGATCTTAGTTGGACCGGTGGAGACCCAAATCCCAGCGATATTGTAACTTACGATGTTTACTTTGGTACAACAAGCCCACCCCCACTAGCTGCATCAGGTCAATCTGGCACCATCTATGATCCCGGAACAATGAACTATAATACTCAGTATTATTGGAAGATAGATGCATGGGACAACCAAAATGCACATACGTTGGGAGATGTATGGAGTTTTATAACGGAACAAACCAACAATGCACCAAATGCTCCTACTATAGAGGGGCCATCAATAATTTTAGTCGGACAACCCTATAGTTTCACATTCCAAGCAACTGATCCTGATGGCGATGATGTAAAATACATTGTTAACTGGGGTGATGATGATGAAGAATCATCAGAATTTGTCGCATCCGGAACATCGGTGACATTGATCCACACTTGGAGTGGAAACTTGATCAACCTATTCCAAATAACGGCCAAAGCCGAAGATATTCAGGGGGCTCAAAGTGGAACTACAATTCATATGCTTTTAGGACTTAAAAACCAAGAGTCACAACAATCGCAACCGCAATCTCAACCTCAATCTTATCCATCGAGTCAACAACAAATGGTTCTAAAAAGCATAATCAGACAAACTATGAATACCTAGCATTAAACTGATAAACCTCGAATGATGCTGGAAATTAAACTTAGATTTCCAGTAAACTGCCAAAAGATTAATCTAATATAAAATTAAAACGCAACAAACTATAAATATAGTTATTTGCTAAATATATAATATAGAAAGGTGAATTGGAAGAGGTGAATTGTAGATGAAAAAGCTATTAGTGGTAATTTTAGTGTGGATGCTATGCATTGGCATGACAGGCTTTGCAACTTCTTTAACCATAACATCAAAGCCAAAAGACACAGTTGTTGGCTCCCCCGTTATAAAGGCCGTAGAAAAAACAACCATAGGTGCAATGGAAAATTTAAAAAAATCAGTTTATAACTATTTGAACATGGATGAAAACATCTATGGTAGCCAGGAGCAAGTTCAAAGCTCTATTGATGCACCATGGATTATGCAAACCAGCAATATATTTGAATGGTGGGTCAGATTAAAATACAATGGCGAAACATTTCAAGAACAACTGGATGTTTCTATAAATGATTTCCAAAAAAAATTCCTTAGGCACCCATATTACTCTGAAGATGTCTTTTTTAACGTTGATGGTGACCCTGAGGATGATATAAAAGTATCATTTGGATTTTATTGGGAATCGATACTAAATAAAAAAACCAATGAAAATTACATATCTCTTGAGAATATGCTTAAAGTGAGGCAGATAAACAATGGGCCTTCAGATCTTTATGCAGGACTTGAGGTATGGTCTGAAATACATATCAACTGGGGACTCGTGGTTGATAGTAGTGTAGAGGGCGATGTTTCTTCTCAAAGTAGTCAAATACCTGGTTCACAACAACAGATGATTCCACAATCAATCAAATTTGCTTCAATAATTAAACAATTAATGCAATGGGGCATAGGACAAAAATCAAATGTTGGTTTTGGTCTGCTACAAACACCAATCGGTGGTGCGCTTCTTAATTCTCAGAGGAATAATGTTCAGAGCCAACCGATGCAAGATCCAGAACCCCTGCCCGCTGATAACGATTATTTTGCTGTAGGTGTAGGATATCGTACTGCACAAGGCGATAGAATTCCTCAATATGTAGAAAAGAGATTTGCCTTTGCAAAAGATAGCCTCTTCAGTCCTGTTATATTCCAGCAAGTAATGAAAACCGAACCCAGTGGAATGGATCCTCTCGAGTTATTGTACGGCTTCAGAGCATGGAATGGAAGTACAAATGAACCCAAGTATGATATCGCATTTTCAGTTGGTTTCGCTCCTTTTGTCGATATGACCACTCAGTTCATCCCTCTTGGCGGATTTATTTATTACTATTTTGACGCAGATAGTCAATATAACAATGAAATAAAAATTACTTATGCATCAGACATTAATGTTGGTGGCGGGGATGGCACTAGTCTATCTCTTGTTTTTAATAAGATAGATAATAATATGTCACAAACCGGCAGATGGATGAGTTTTGGTCTCAGAAGAGATCCACATGGATTTGACTATGAGGCAAACGCGATATTCAATGTTGCGGTCATCGTAGACTCTCCTTGGTTTAGCCAGAAAGTACGGGTCAACGGACTGCCAATGCTCCTCTCATATGAATGGAAAATATTTGATGATTTTGAGGTTATATTTGTTCAAGGCGAGATGTTCTATGTTAATGTTCGAGGATATGCAGACCTTACTATGAGTAGTCCAATTGGCGAAGTTCTTGTATATTATCCCAAATTAAGAGATCCAACTGCGCCTGATGTTACTTTTCTCAAAGTCCAAAATATACCTAGCTCTCGAAGATTGGAAGCATCAGCAACACTTAATATACAAAATGGAAGTATGCTAAGAATAGATGCGAACGGATATGTTGATCTAACAAAGAGCGGATCACTTGGCGATATAAACGTATATTATCCTAAAGCTGATCCTGAGAATGATCCCGATATTGTTCTCATGAAAGTTCCGGCCGGTAGTATAAACAGTCAAAGAGTCAGTGCTGAAGCTACCCTCTATGTTGATGTAGATGATTTTAACAACACAAATAACTATGTTTATGGAAAAATTCAGAGGCAAGCTGATTCTAATTTTAATGAGATGGACCTCTATCTTCCGGGCGTAGTTACGCCGCTTGTACAAGTTACAGATATCCCGGCTAATGCCTATGCAACTGGTACATTTTGGTGGAGTCAACTTAAGGGATTCGGGCGGGCGGAGCGATCATCTGCAAGTCAAAATCCAGATCCTGTTCACTTTAATCTAGAATTTGATACACTCACCTTAAGCGATGTTTTCTCTATTGGCGATGGGCATGTACAAACTGATTTTAAAATAGCAGAGGACGGATACTTTAAATTTGACACAGCCCACGATATACTTGGTAATCAATTCTCAGTTGGCAATTCAGCAACAGGCAATTCATTTGCAATAGGTGCTAGTACTGTGTCGGCCCAGGATTTTGAAGCAGCTTGGGGTCTGAATACTTCAGGTCCGGAGCTTCAAGTTGATAGTTTAGCACTCACCGGCACTCTTGATGCATTAAATGATTTCGATGTCGCAATAGCTCTTGATGGTGAAATCGTTGATTTCACCGGAGACTGGTCCCTTGGCGACTCTGGTGGTTTTAGCGTCGATTTACAACAGAATGCGGATGTAAGGATTGACCTAATTAACCTTGATAATGCCAGTGGACTTTTTGATCTGAATGGTTATGTTATTCTTAGTAGTAATTTACACTATGATATGAGCTGGAAATGGAAGAAAGGCAGCAGTCTTGAGGATCCTGGCTATTTCAAAATCAATGAAGGAACAAATGAGGCAAATCTCAAAGAAATTGGGCTTTATTTCACCTATAAAGACGGTTCAAGTATAGATAGATGGGGCGTAGATGCAACACTTACAAATTTTGCCCTCTACATTTGCGTTGAGTGGTACTACCAGGATGGATTCCATATCTGGCCTGTTATAGAAGTCAGTGGACAACTTGATATGAATTTACTATTGAATTACAACTGGTATGAAATATGTTAGTAATTTATAGGGTGTGATAAGGTGATGTATGATGAAAAAAAATAAGACAAATAAAAAATTTGGAAGGCTAGTAGTAATCTTACTTCTCGTCATACTATTGACTGTATCTGCAGCACAGGCAGTAGTTAAAATCGATGTTAAAAATATTCAAAAAATCATAAAACAGATACCACCTCCAAAGGCACCACTTGATGATAATTACTTCACATGGGAAGATTTGTTCAATGATGCAACAAAAATTGATCCTACCAGCGGAATGTCATACAATTATGATGTTGCTGGCGGTTCCGTTAAGATGAAAGAAACTTTTGAATTATGGACTGATCCTGCGTGGACGAGAATAAAACCGGCTACTATTACAAATAATGCAGGTGAACTACTTTACAACTATGCTGTGCACCTCATAATTAACTATGATGCCGATATGAGGCCTGACTATGGTGACCTACGATTTAAACATATAAGTAGCGGCGATGTTTTGCTTAATTACTGGATGGAGAGTTATGATGAAAGTTCCGCTAGTGTTTGGGTAAAGATTCCATATATTCCAATGGGTACTAGTATGATGTATCTATTTTATGGAAATCCACCGGCGACAAGTCAAAGTGATTTCTATAGTGTTTTTACTGATTGGGAGGAAAATTGGCCGAATGATGAACAGATTACATATCATTCAAACAATGAAGGTGCATGGGATCCAGATGTAGCATATGGGAACAATGAGTTTTTGGTTGCTTGGGAAGAAGGTCAATATTGGTATCCTCCTTATACATGGGGTTTCAAACAGCAAATAAGGGCATCCATGTATGATATTGATGGAAACCGGGTGGTTTTTGATAATTTAATTTATGAAGATTCAACTACCTATTATAGAAACGAAAATCCATCCATTGACTTTGGTGGTGGAAAATATTTTGTTGCTTGGGAGCACTATGACACAGTTGCAAATCCAGATTATACTACAGAAGACATTAAAGCAAGAACGGTAGTAAGAAGCGGCAGCGGGTTACAACTCGGTAGTGTCATTAATGTCTGTAGTGCATCCAGTTGCCAGGCAGATGCAAACGTTCAATATGATTCTGTGAACAATCGCTTCTGCGTAGTCTGGGAAGATGCACGAAACGGTGATGCCAACTACAACATCTATGGGCGGCTTTACGATACGAACGGTAATCCAGTTGGCGGCGAAAAAAATATTTGCACTGCAGCAAATAGTCAATGTGAGCCATTGGTAGCATTTGATCCGATTCACGCACAATACATGATTGTCTGGGAGGAGGGATTAACATCAGCCAATGGACCATTTAGCATCAAAGCAGGACTTTTTGATGCAAGCCTAACTCAAATTGGTAATACCATTACTATTGCAACAGGTAGCGATAGCGTTGATTACAACTTCCCATGTGTAGAATTTTCTATTGAAACTAAGCATTATTTGGTTACCTACAACAATGATGATATCAGTGCTGGTGACTGGTGGGGCAATATTTGGGGTAAAATATACGATGCATCTGGTAACTTGTTAGTTGATACTTTCCAAATAAAAGCTGGAGAGTATGTCCGAACCGATATAGTTCCCTATCTTTCATCGTCATTCTTTGTTTCCTTTAACAGCAAAGGCTCTAGTGGATCTGGAGTAATATGGGGAAAACTGTTATCATCAGATGGAGATGTATTTACTGACGACGTTCAACTATCAGCCAGTACAGCAGCGGAGGCCGATTGGGCCAATATTGCAGTTGGTAATGGCAAGATCTTTGTTGGTTGGGAAGACATCCGTGTATATTATCCATCTCCATGGAACGCTAACCCTGATGGCTTCGGCAACATTTGGAATTTAAATATACCTAGTGGTTCTGAGGTCACATACAACATGTTGGACGAAAAAACACTTATACTTGACGCACAACTCACGTCAATTCCAATCGATCCTGAAAATCTGTTGGCATGGCATGACTTCAATGCAATCTCAGAAGGAACGATTACCTTTGATATACTAAATGGAGCGGGCGATACCGTACTTATTCAGGGGGTAAACCCAGAGCAATCTTTGCAAACGCTTGATCCAATCGCAATACGTCTGAGAGCACACTTTACAAGAAGCAATCCATCATATACGCCAACGCTAAATAGCTGGCTGGTACGATATATTGGCCAGGATCTTGTAGCACCAGTAACGGTGCTTGATAATATTGTGGGTACTCAAGGTCTAAATGAATGGTATACTAGCCAAGGAGTAACGGTTTGGCTTTCGTCCTACGATTTACCAGAAGGTACTGGAAGTGGTGTCAACCATACATATTACACTCTCAATAATGGACCAACTCAAGAATACATCGTAGGAAGTGGTATTTCGCTTGTCGCTACTCAAGAATCACAGTGGATGGGCATCTGGGATGTCAATTTCTGGTCTGTTGATCGCTCTGGAAACGTTGAAGATAATGAACAACCGGGTAATACAATTCAGATAAAAATAGATGCAGATCGCCCCTATGTGGAGATAACTGAACCCGCAGATGAGCAACAAGTCAGTAAACCATTCTGGGTTAGAGCAGATGCAACAGATAATGTGGGTGTTGCTTATGTTGAGTTTGATGTAGAACCGTTCGGGCAGAATCCAGGATTGCCATATAAAGACTACGAAGCACCATATGAATGGGAATGCACTTTGGGTGAGAAAGGTACTAACAAAATGATACGTGCACAAGCCTTTGATGAATCGGGACAAACTTGGATTGACGAGAATTGGATATACATCAAATTATCAATCGATATTAGCGGTTATTCTTCCCAAGTTGTTCTGATACCTGGCTCACAACAACAAGGCTCACCTCAGGTGGGTTCAATTCCCGCGGGTTATACTCTGATACGGCATCTCTTGGAAAATTAAAAAATCATACTGAATACTAGTTATCTATTCGATATGCGAATACTTAAATAGTATTATCTCTTTTTTTGTTTTATATTAATCAGTTAATTAATCTTATGGGGGGCAATTGATTATGAAATACAAGATAGCGCCTTTCTTATTAGTAGCAATCCTGATATTTAGCGGTATTGGTGTAACAGCTATAAACTTAGAAGATAAAAACAATGAACAGAGCGTTGTGAGCAAGGCCATTTTCTCAAATAGAGTAGTTGCCGTCAAGGGGAATTATGTCTCCGTTAATTTAGATAATACGAACACATTTTTAATGGAAGCAGGTAAGCCGATTTTACCCGCGTATACTGAAACATTTACATTTCCTCTTGGAACTAAAATAAAGAATGTAGAATGCGTGGTATCTCCAGACACTAATGCGGAAATTATTTCTAAAAAAGTTGAACCTGCGCCAAAACCCATCCTATCAATATCCATAGATAAAACAAAAATATCAGATAGCACTGTTGAAAAAGAAATCGTTGAAGATGCCTCTATCTACACTAGTTCAAATATTTATCCAGATAAATGGTACGATTACAACATTGGTTGCGGTTTAGACAAAGGTCAACGCGTCGTTTTTCTAACAGTACAAACTTATCCCGTACGTTATTCTCCTGCTGAAAATACCATATATTATACCAATGATGTAGATGTAAAAATAACATTTGAAAAACCTACAAACCCTCTAAATTTTGCCGATACATATGACATGGTAATTATTGCACCAAGGGCGTTTTCAGCAAAACTTCAGCCTTTAATTAAACATAAAAATGATATCGGTGTGTCTACAATACTAAAGACAACCGAAGAAATATATGACGAATATCTGGGTAGAGATAGGCCTGAGCAGATAAAATACTTCATCAAGGATGCAATTGAAAATTGGGGTATTACATATGTGCTTCTTGTGGGTGGCATGAAAGGTCAAAGAAATAGTTGGTATGTGCCTGTCAGATATACAAATTTAGAAGATATTGATTGGGTTTATAACGAAACCATGTATATCAGCGATCTTTACTACGCAGATGTATACAAATACAACGAATCTTCAAGTGAATACGAATTCGATAGTTGGGATTCAAACGGCAATGGTATTTTTGCAGAATGGATGAGTGGATCGCACTTTCCTCAGGATGCTCTTGATCTTAATCCAGATGTTATAATTGGTAGGCTTGCATGTAGAAATGCATGCGAAGTTGGTACTGTAGTAAAAAAGATAATAAAATACGAAACTAGCACAGCTGCAAAAGAATGGTTTAAAAGATTGATACTTGTGGGAGGCGACTCAGTTCCAACAGATGATAATTATTATGAGGGAGAGATTGAAACTAATCTGTCGGCAAGCTATATGCAACCCTTGGGTTTTGATATCACAAGGCTTTGGACATCTACGGGTGCACTAAAGATTCAAAGAGACCTTATACGAGAAATTAATCGGGGTGCTGGTTTTATTCATCTCTCAGGTCATGGAACTCCCATGGTTTGGTCAACCTTTTCCCCTCATAACGAGACATGGGTAGACGGCCTTTACACTTTTAACATGTACAGGCTGAGAAATAGAAATATGCTCCCCATCGTTGTTGTTGGCGGTTGTCATAGCAGCCAGTTCAATGTCACTTTTTTAAATTTCTTTAAATATCATAGAGCAGAGCGTCTGAAATTTTTCATATCTAATGACGATTACCTTGGTGCTTTTTGGAAAGGCGAATGGAGCCCAGAGTGTTGGAGCTGGCGGATGGCCAGCAAAAGAAATGGTGGAGCCATTGCAGTCATCGGAAATACTGCCTTAGGTTACATTTACCCTGGGGAGTATACGCTTAATGGCCTTCAGGGCTGGATTGACCCAAGATTTTTCTATGAAATTGGTGTTCAAGGAAAAACAACACTTGGCCAAGCCCATACTCAAGTGATAATTGACTATGCCAAAAATTTCCCTGTGCATACTGATCGCATAGATTGTAAAACTATTCAGCAGTGGACACTTTTAGGCGATCCAAGTTTGAAAATTGGTTGAGGCTTTGGTTTAAAGCCTACGTTTTATCCACAACAATATTAGTGTTATTGATATAATGAAAGTTATGATTTCAAAACCAGGCGTTCCTTTGTTATTTCCATTGTTTGTTTGTATACTTATATTTGCGTATGTTGTATCTATATCTGTTTTTCCGCTACTGTCTCTTACTGTCAGTGTGACCGTATAATTTCCAGCCTTCGTGTAAGTGTGCGTCGGTGACATTTCAATTGTTGTTGTTTCGTCACCAAAATCCCACAGATAGTACGTAATCTCTTCATCATCGCTACTTCCAGATCCATCAAATGATATTGTTGAATTTGCGTATCCTAAATATGGTCCACCAGCATCTGCAATTGGTGATCCGTCTGAAGGCGTTGAATCTTGATTTACAACAAGTGTTTCAGAAACTTCACTGGACCATTCACCAAAACTGTCTCTTACTTTGAAAGATATAGCATGGGTTCCAGCTGATAAATCAGATTTGGTAAATGTTGAGCTTTCACTTATGATGTCATCTATATCGGAGCGCCAACTATAGGCAACAATTGTACTATCGCCCATTCCTACACCATGGAAATATATCGCAGTTCCATATTCAGCTGGGTTAGGGCTTATTGTAACAATTTGGGCAGTTGGTTTCTGGTTTTGCTGTCCGCCCTGAGAGTTTATTACAAGAGTACTATAAACATATGATGACCAAACCCCATTATTGTCTTTAACTCTGAAACTAATGGTGTGTGTGCCCTCTGACAAAGTTGTTGAACTAAAACTACCGGAATCATCCAAAATACCATCTATATTTGATTTCCATTCCAAATCTGTTATTGTACCGTCATCTACTCCGTGACCACTGAAGTATACAGTTTGACCCTCTGTTGTTGGATTTGGGCTAATTGATTCAATAATGGCAACTGGTGGCTGGTTTACACCTTCAAAGTAGCCAAGAGGACGTATGTCTTGAACGCTTCCATCGGCAGTGATGTTGTATGGTGTATCTCCTATACCATTTTGGTTTTCATCTTCCCCTTGGTAATCATCCCAATAGTTTCCTTCATTTGTTGAAATCTTATACCACAGATTTTCTGTGCTTAGATCTTTAGCATTCTGAGCGAAGTCATTTAGATAGTTATGATAAATAAGATTTCCCGAGGTGGATGCTCTTATTATATAGATGCCAATTCCTTGAGGATAAGTCCCTTGTTTGCCTCTTATATCGTTATTAAAAATCACGTTATTATTACTATTTGTGTCTATTCCTATACCATGCTGATTGTATTGAATTTGATTATTTTCTAAGATGTTATTACTAGATGAATAGACAAATATGCCGTATCCATCGTTATCTTTTATTGTATTTCCAATCAAGCTATTTCCGTTTGAGCCTAAAAGATATATTCCGTCGTAACTGTTTTTAATAATATTGTTTGTAATCTTGCAATTTGCCACTCCATCCATCATTATGCATTTCATCTCGCTGCCAACAGGATTTTGTATTGTAAATCCGGAAATGTTAACGTAGTTAGCAGTTATTTTTACAATATTTCCCGTTGCAGCACCATTGATAATTGTATTTTCTCTACTTTCGCCAGTGAGAGTTAAAATCTTATTTATCTCAAAATTTTCATTGTATGTTCCGCTATAGACATATATTGTATCTCCTGGCTCTGCAACTTCAACAGCCTCTTGTATGGTTGTGTAATTTGCTCCTCCGCTATCATCAACATAAATGGTATTTCCAGAGGCCTTGCATATTTTTATGGGTTGGATAAGAGTAAAACCAACTAATAGAATACCTACTAATATTAACGCAAAAGCACTCCTCATAATTACCATCCAACTCTAATAATAGTATGTGTTTATATTAATATTTATACTTGTCGTGTGAAAATATCAAAATGGAGATTTTATATTTTTAAAGGATAAGCGCCCCGGCTGGGATTTGAACCCAAGTCGAAGCCTCGACAGGGCTTCATGATAGGCCACTACACTACCGGGGCATAATTTGGTAAAGTGGTAAATAAATCCCTCTCTTTAATCTTTTCCTTAAAGATTTGTATGTTTAATTTTACAGGTAGGAGATTCTCAAAATCACAATTTGTAAAAATTGCACAAAGTATTTAAATAGTTAAAACTACAGATAGTCATCTGTGGATGAGTAAAGAGGGATAAATTATTTGTGATGTGTGGTGAGGTTTATGGCAAGAGAATTTACTAAAAATTTGTTTATAATGCTAGTGGCAATAATGGTGGGCGTCTTTATCATAACTTATTTTGTTGCAGATATAGTAAATCGTTCAAAAATAGAAACGTTAAATACGGCACATGTTGTCGAAATCGAAGATATTAACAGTAAGAACGAGAATTTTACCAATCACTTTTTGCAAGGATCCATTACTATGGTTTCCGCTCGTGAAATACGGGAGGTGGGAAACTATCATTTTGATTTTGCGCTGTTTTGGTACAGTAATGCTTTGGTAAATACAACCCAGAATTTCATTCAAAGGTGCTCTGAAAATTGTACGGATGCAATGATGAGCTATTTGGCATCTTATCAAAAATTTGGCGAATCAAAACCATACTTTATGGAAGCAAAAAACTATACTGATAAAGAGAAGTACCTTGATGCAATCAACTCTTTTATTAGCTTTGCACAAGCAGGACAGATTATAACTTTGTTAAGATACAACGCAAGTAATTTTTTACGCCAAGCAGTTGAAAATCTTTCAATCGGAAACATGGAAAACGTAACAATGCTTATGGAAAATTTCAACCTTACGGAAGAAGATTACACTGAGCAACTTCAATTTTATGAAGAACTAAAAGACAACGTCGATAATAGCTACCTATTTTTCGACCCGATTAGAGAACCCCATTAATAACACAAAATATAATTTTGTTGTCTAGTTGCTTGTAAGTCCAACGACGTGCTCATCCCAGAAAAACATGGGACTGACAACAGGGTTTCTTGTGCTGCTCCATCTAACGCTTGCAAAATTGGAGAAAGGTGCGCTTAGTTGTTCGTCTGTTTTGAAGTCAATCAAACCCCTACCGTTTCTATACAACGAATATTCGATATTGCTAAGATCATTTTTCTCAATTCTTAGTTTGTACCAATTGTTGAATAGATATCCGCCTTGGTAATCGGAGTATAAACGAATCCATCCACTGGCTTGGTCTCCATAATAGAGTTGTAAAACCCAGTCCATTGGTAACTCAGTTCCCATATGCACGTACTCAAATTTTATTTTGGCTATATCATTTCCGTTGTTGTTTTTAAAATCTAAATAAAGATCAGATGCTTCACTTGCATTTCCACAGGCAAACCATGCTTCCCACCAATCCATATCACTGTCAAGCTCAGATAAAGTATAGTTCCAATATTGTGGGCTGCCTATTGCTCTTAATTTTGTTTTGAAAGAGTTTGCTGTCGAATAATGGTAACCCGCTGCAACTTCAAAAACACTTTCTGTTTCTCCTTGGCTTGTTTCAAACCAAGGTCTTCCATAAAATGATTGTGTTGCTTTTCCTCCTGGACTGTCGTCAGAGAAATCTTCGGTCACCATTGGTGGAGGCTCAAAAACAATGACTAATATATCTGTAGGATCATCATCTCCTGTTTGCCCATCTCCATCTTTGTCTATGCCGTCATCGGCTGCAGGATCATCAGTTAGTTCAGTGGCATCATTTGTTCCATCCTCATTGCTATCCCAGTAAACGGTTCCTTGATTTGATATTATTGTACCGTTTTCTACACCCGCATCTACAGTGACATTGAATGTTAATGCGACGCTGCTTTCTGACGGTACGCCGCCATTCCATATTATCTTACCTCCGCTGTAACTAATTGCCCCAGAAGTTGCTGTAGCTGAATTAGGCACATATGTTGTATTTATAGGTATGATGTCTTCAAACTCGTTTCCAGGATTATTGTTTTGATTTGCTGCCCCAGTGTTGCTGATGGTGATTATATATTTTAAAGTGTCATCGCATTCCAAAGGTTCTCCATTCAAATCTTGTACCGTTTTTCTTGCTATTATTTCTGTTTTTGCAAACCCTGAAAAGTAGAGATTGTCTATGAAAGCAGCACTGTCAAGTTGATTATCTCCAGTGTCTATCATATCGAATTTTACTGTAATCTGTTCATAAGGCGACACAGGATGGAATTGACCTCCATGCGTAACTAGGGCTGTTGCTCCTCCATCTGCCCCTGGCCGTCTAGGTGTTGTATCCACCCAACTGGGGCCACTGGGATTTCCACTTCTAGCAAAAATGTCAAAGCCCGTGCCTGCGATATAGTTTGAATCCAGTACAAAATTTCCGCTATTTACATCTAATAGATATGTAGTAATACCTTTAGATGGCGAATTAACAGTAACAGTAAATTTATCGTTATATTGTGATCCTATATACTCAGGACATTCTGTGCTGAAAAACTGCACATCATAGTATAAATAATGCATAAATGGCGGTACTCTAAGTGTCATTGTTAGCGCTGCTTCATCTCTTGGTAAGCCATATTTTCCTCCAGTAAACCACGACCCTCTTTCATCACCGGGATTTGTGGCACCAGTGGTAACTATGGGTGTACCTGCAAAGCCGTTACTCAGCAATGCAAATGTTGGACCATTAGTTGGTAGCATTGTACCAAGTGATGAAAGAACAACTCCTTGTCTGTGACCAAAGCCATCAGTATCTGTATATGATGAACTTACTAGTGTTGATTGATTTTCAAGAATGGCAAGTGCAAGATCTTGACCATCATAAGAACCGGCAGAGGCTCGATCGGAAATAGATACGGCAAAAATTGTCGATAGCACAAGGACACATCCAACTATTATTCCAAGATGTTTATTGTGGTGCTTCATCATGGAATCATACACCCCCCGGATACGTAACAATTTGTATGATGTTGGATTCTATACTAGCATCATCCTGAGTACCATCATTTGGAGTTACGACACATTTCCAAATATCGCCTAGTTTAATCTCACCGGATACGATAACACGTTTATCGGAATGTCCATCTTTCATGCAAAGATAATTCTGATAGATTTGCTCTGATGAAAGAGCACGATTATAGATACGGAATTCATCGATTATGCCGCTAAAGTTGTCTCCAGCACCTAATGGTTCTCCTGTTATTTCAAGATCATCTATAGCAACATACTCATTTGTAGATGAGGTGGACCAATTGAACTGAAGGGCAAGATTATCGACATCGTCCGGTATCTGAACTTCCATATTTGCCCATGGCAATTGATTACCAATGCCTATATTTGGATTTAACACTTCAAAAATAGTCGCCCAGTCACTACCATCTTTGTAATACAGGCCAACCTTATCCTCGCTTCCAGTACTTTTGTAACTATACCATACAGATAATCTCACACTTTTGTATCCTGAAACATCGATGCCAGTTCTATTGAAAATCGCATAATCTGGATCAAAATCACCTGTTCCACCAATGGAATATGTACCAGTCCTCGGGTTTAATTTCGTTGAATCAAAAAGATCAAAATCATAATCTGTTCTACCACCAGTAGTTGCATTGATGTATATTTGATCTAAATAGATATCATCATCATCGTCACTGGCATCACATTGTATCCTAAACCTCGCCTGATCTGTAAGCGTGTACTCAGTTTCATTAACATAAATTCTCGTGTGATAAAATATATTGTTGGCGTACTGTCCTGTTCCTATTACAATCGTTGCTAATCGATGAGAGGTTGTTCCATCATAATAATTCACCCAAAAATCTTCTCCGCTCCCCATTGATACTGCTCTCCACCAGAAATCAATTGATATTTGTGAATATTGGTTAGTAATGGCAGATATAATGTTAGAATATGTTGCTGATTGAGAATATCCACTGTTATCTTGTATATCTATTGCACAGCTTCCAAGATGGGCATATGTACCACCTGTATATCTGATACAATCCGTACCACCGTCATTCCAATTCCCATAGCTGCTTTCGAAATTATCATAGAACACAGTTTCCCATTTTATAGTACCTGTTTGACCACCCCAGGTTTCGTTATCTGGCTTCCAATTATTTTTTTCATTTTGTGTTTCAAAACTGGTAGAAAATATCGTTTCTCTTGTTATTCCTGTTCCAGTGCCTATTGAACCTTGTGGCATGGTGCCTAAACCTAATGGCATCCCCGGGTTATGTCCGTTTTCAATGACGTCTTGCCTTCCATCAACATAAATTGCGCATTTCCCTATAGATTCGTCGTACGTTGCAGCTATATGATGCCAAATTCCATCATTTATGCTAGTTTTTCCAATTGTATCCTTGGTGCCATCAATTGCGGTTGTGCTCCATCGCGCCTTTCCAGCTACAAATCCAAGTTCCAAGTAATTTTTTCTATCAAAAGATGCAATAACCCCCGAATTGGCGGTAGTCTTAATCCAGGTTTCTACTGTGATTTTATCAATAGTACTACCATCAAAACAATATGGGACGGAAATGCGGTCATTTATTCCATCAAATTGATATGCACCGCCGACAACGCCACCATTTATCCAAAGAGGACCGATAACGGTTCCATTGTTGTTACCACCGGAATAATCCTTTGCAATTGTTGAGCTGTCCATATCAAAAGACATCAAAAGATTCGTTAAGGGATTTCCGCCAACTGACCAGTTATAGATGTACGTCGAGGCATCGATATTTGGTTCAATTGTATGATTGTAACATATTAGATCCTCATCAATTGTATTGGTCATAAGACTTGAAATCAGCATCAGTGGTACAGAAGGCTGGGCCACTTTTCCCTTTCCAGCTAAAATGCCAGTAAATACTTGATAGAAGCTTCCGTCATCATATATTTCATAAACTTCAATACTTACTTTGTCGTTTTCCGTGAGTAAAGGTGTATTTGTTGGTGGATAATTGCATTCACCTATCTCCCAAGGATCGTCCCCTTTTTCATAGGTTGCCGTATTAATTATTGTACCATCTAACGCTCTTACGTCTATTTTGTATGCCGGGAGGGATTCTCCACCCATGTGTTGCAATACCGCAGTTCCATCTTCAGTTACATAACCCGCTAGTTTAACAGTAGGTTCTGGCGCTGGTATTGGGAGTGGAAACACATACGTGTAAATTGCCGCAAAAGCAACAATGGCAATTAAGACTAGAATCATTGCACCAACTACTTCAGATACTGCAAACTCATCAATAAACGAAACGTTCTTTCTCATCTCTCCCAATCCACAGATAAGATTCTCTTTATTCTCCTATTTATATTCTTTGTGCCATTTTTACATAATGACTAAATTCTTAGAACATAAATTTAAAGACAAAAAATGAGACTAAAACAAGTATGAAGCCAAATCTAACACCCGATGAAAGCCTGCCATCCATCATGAAACCACCAAGCAAACCTCCACCTAGACTTTGAACGAGAACAAAAGAAAAGAATGTATTTTTTAACATACCTTGATCCACATTTGCTATCTGCATATTTCCGATGGATTTTCCAGCCATCTTGCCCTGGATATCAAAAATTGCAGCAAATATTGTTTTATCAATTATCAAAATCACTGCTAAAAACACAAAAAAACTAATGAAAATCACTATTGCGTACATAGACATCTCTGCTCTCCTTTGTTGTTCTACACGTTTAGCCTGATCAATTTCCCTTGCAGCAGCGTTAAAAACAGCCGCGGTATTTCCACCGATTTCCAGTGCCTTATTTATTGTTATGGTCATTCGTTTTATAGCGTCTGTGCCGACTCTCTTTGCAAAATTGTCCAAAGCATCTTTGACTGGTATGCCCCATGAGAGCTGGGCAGCCATCATTTGCAACTCAGGGGTCAATCTTCCGTGGTCGCCCCTTGCGGCAGATTTTATTGCATCAAAAATGGTCATGCCTGAAGATGTTGAGCTGCTTATTTCGCGAAGAAAATCAGGCAGTTGCTCTTCTATATCTCTTTTCTTTTTAGCTTTCATGTGGTTATAAAATCCAACAGGTCCAATAATAGACAATAAACCAAAAACAAGGAAATCAACTCCAGATATTATATCATTGAAAAATCCGATAACTCCTATGAGTGTAAAAAAACCTAGTAAAAACAGCAATATGGAAAAACTCATTGAAATCGCTATAATAAATAGGATGGTTTTGTCCTTTTCATAGATTTTTTTTGCATTGTACTTCTTTCTAAATGCAATCTTCATACCGATTTTCCCATCCCGGAGCTCATCATGACATAAAACCCAAAGTATGCCATGGGAAGTATTAAAAAAGCCAAGATAAACAGGAAACTAAATGATATTCCTTGGCTACTGGTCATTCCCATTACTGAGATGATAATAACTAGAAAGAGAGGAAACGCAATGACAGTTGTCACAAAAGTTTCTGCCATAACCGCAAGCGACTCTAAGTTTCTTTTTCTGTCTATCAAATCATTCATCATATATTTGTCAACGCATCTGTCAAAGTAAGGTCCAAGTTGACTTCCAGCTTGTATAACGCCTAGCATGCCTTGAACAAATTCTTTGAACTTTGCAGATGGAGATATGGCTATTGAATTTTTCAGAGCAGTAACCGTATCAATTCCCATCATGTTGATTTCTATCGCGATTTTCTTCGCCTCTTTTTGTATTTCACCGTACAGTTCCACTGTAGACAATGTTTCAAATATCTCTGCAGGTGAAATGCCTGCAACCGACATTGTGTTGATAAAATTTGTAGCGTATGGTAGATATTGGTCTATTTTTTTGCCACGAGCTTTTGCTTTAGATCTTGGTAAGTTCAGATAGTACAATCCAGCAAATATTGGCACTATCGAAGATATTGCAAGAATAAACAGCGCCGTAATATTGTTGGGAACCAGTAGATATAGCAACAACGTAGGAACAAAAGATGCAATGTAGCCAACAATAATATTCATTAAAACCATCGAGTAATATTCTTGGTAGACCATACTGATATCTGCTTTTTCAAGTAGTCTATTTGTGCTGGTTTCGCTTACGTTGAATCGCTCAAATATTCTTGCGAAGAGACGTCGACAAAATCTCGTGTATTTTGTGGACCTCACTTCTTCATCTCCTCTTTTGCTTTCTTTAACAAAACATCAGAATATTTGTGATAATCTGCTATGATTTTTCCCACATCTTTGTAGTTTTTAATCTCTTTTTTTCTCATCCATTCAAGCATTATTTTTCTGTTATCTAGTTCCCTTGTGAGATGCTCATCCGTCCAGTCATTCTGTAGTTTTATATTGTTTAATATCTTACTTGTACCGGTGCTTTCAAATCTGTCATCTGTTTTTGAAACCCAGCTAAACGGCTCCATAAAAATAAGTTGATTAGTATCAGGATCCAACTTTACTACTTCGGTCACACTGGTCATTCTTCTTGCCGTTTTTCCGCATAAATCAATTGCATTTTGAAATACTATAATGTCAAGTGATGTGAGCAGTGCTCTTGGTAGCGATATTGGAGGATTTTCCAATCGCTGTATTAGTGTGTGTATGGTGCTTGCATGAACCGTTGCGTAAGATGTGTGGCCTGTTGCCATGGCTTGGAACAAGCTGTATGCTTCTTTTCCTCTGACCTCTCCGACTATAACGACTCTAGGTCTTTGCCTTAACGCGGCTCTAATCAGATCAAACATGTCTATGTCTTTACCTGTTTTGCTGTCATCAGAAGATGAAAAACCTTGCCTTGTTGTGCCCGCTATCCAGTTTTTATGAGGCAGGCTTACCTCTCGAGTATCTTCAATGGATACAATTTTGTGCTGGGCTGGTATAAACAGTGACAGTGCGTTTAATGCAGATGTTTTTCCGCTGGCCGTTCCTCCACAGAAGAGAATTGAGGCGCCGTTTTCAATAGCCATCCAGAAATATGCTGCCATATCAACAGACATTGAACCAAAGTTAATGAGATCGACAGGGGTTAGAGGGTTTTCTCTGAATCTTCTAATGGTAAAAGTTGAACCTTTGGTAACAGTTTTTGCAAGGGTGGTCTGAAGTCTTGAGCCATCCGGCAGTTTACCATCGACTATTGGTGAATAGATGGATATCTGTTTACCACTTATCTGCGAAAGACGTACGACAAAAGAATCTAGTTCATCTCCATCTTGAAAATGAATATTTGTTGAAATCGCATCGTATTTCTTGTGATAAATAAATATTGGTACATGATGCCCATCACAAGAAATGTCTTCGATGCCTTCATCTCCCATCAAAATATCTATCCTGCCATAACCTATAAAATCCCTAAAAATATGATAAAAAATTTTATCCTTTGATCCAGCTTTAAATTTAAAGTCGTTATCTATTACTATCTGGTTCAATGTTTCTTCAAGATATTTTTTTTTCTCTTCTTTCTCTACATCGAAAACGTTGATGTTGGCAAGCATTTTAAACAAACGAACGAGCTCGTTCTTTGTTTGTATTTCATCTTCATCTAAGCTGGGCTCTGAAACATTGTATTTGTATTCATTAATGCTTTCGTCAAAGGCAATTTTTCTACTGCCTAGCCCCTTCCATCCAAATCCCTTTCGTTCGTCAAGTAAATCTTTCTTTAATTCCTTTTCAATTTTTATCTTTTGGATGGCGCCTTTCTTTGATTTTATCTCTTTTGGTAATTCTTTCAATATGCTTATTTCCGAATCCCTTGGTTTTTCAAATACGTCTTGTTTTCTTTGCTGTGCTTTTTCCAGTAGTCCCATATTCTCACTTTATCTTATATTTACTAATAACCTTCTCATACAATGTAAAATCTTCAGACTGAACGAATTCATCAATAACTTCACTTGGTAACTTTTCTAGCAGATTGTCGGCTATCCTGAGAACCTGTATTATGTCCTCATCTAAAATTGGATTTTCCTCGGCTACTTCTTTCTTACCAAGAATAAAATGATGCAAACCTTTTGTAGAGCTTTTCTCTTTCCTTTTTTCGTCGTCTGGTTTTTTTGCTTTCAAAACACTTGCTGTTTCTTTTTCTGGTTTGCCGACCTTCTTTTTTGCCTCAAGTTTTCTTTTGAGTTTTTCTTCTTTCAACGCAGTTTTCGCTTCCAATTTTTTATTCTTTGCTTCAATCTTGGCCTTTTCTCTTAATTTTTTTTCTCTTTCCTTTGCTTCTGTCTTTGCTTGTTTAAGTTCGAGCCTTTTTAATTTTTTTCCTTCTTTATCTTTTTCAAATCTTTCTTTCTTTTTTTCCTTTAATTCCTCTGCTTCTTCCTTTGCTCTTTTTTCAGCCAGCTCCAGCTCCTTTTTCTTTTCTTCGATTTCCCTTTTTGTTTCTTCCAGTTCTTTTTTAACTGCAGTAAATCCATTAACTTTTTTTGTTTCCTTTTCTCGTACGTTTTTTATATTTTGTGGTGAAGAAGCATGCTTAGGTTTATTTCCAGCGTCTTTAAGCTTTGCTCTTTCTTCTCTACTTCTAATTTTTATGCGGGCAAGACCCATGGCAGTTTTTTGATTTGTTTTATCCGAACCACCCAACATTTTGCTATGAAAATCATCATTTTTTTCAAGTTGATTCAAATCTCTTATGTATACTATATCTTTTGGTTCTTCGAGGGCTTTAACAAATTTAAAACTAGGATTGTCCCTACCCGAAAGCTCTACTTTAAATTGCTCGTTTTCAAAATCTAAGTAGTTGGAAATATTTTCCGCTCGAATGTCAGACTTAAAATCTGATGCCTCTAACTTTTTCTTAAGAGGTTTCCTTACTTCTACTATTCCTTCTAAAACTTCTTCTTCAGATGCCGTTTCTTTCTCATGTTCTGCGATTAGAGAGTCAATTTTTTTTACAATTTCCCAATGAAGATCAACGGAGTTTTTCTTTGTTTTGTCTTGTTTTTTCTTGTTAGAAAGTGCTTTAGGATTGGATTTTATCTTTTTTTCACCAAGATTCTTCATCTCTTTTTTTAGAATGATGTCTGATTCTGGTTTAACTGGCTTCTTATCTTTATGCTTTTTTACATTAGGCATTCTTCCAAATCTCCAAAGATTTAGTAGATGCACTACAACAATTATTCTTGCGGCATCCCATTATTTTATTATTTTTACAATACTGTAAACTTACTTACTTATAATAAACATTTCGTTGCTATGTTCTAAATTATAAGTTTTAATTATTTGTAAGTTTATTATCTTAAAATTCTTGTCACTCCCAGATGTAGATTAAAGCAAAAGTCAAAAAGTATATATACCATGTGAACCATCTACTGTCAAAATGAAATAGCTTGAAATATAGCTAGGAGAGAATGGGAAAGATGAAAGCAAATAGGAAATTTATAAAAGGTGAGGAAGCAGTTTCGGCTGTTATTGGTGTTATTTTAATGGTTGCAATAACAGTAGCGATAGCAGCAACAGTGTATGTATACGTTAGTGGAATGATTGGAACAAGTCCTACTGTAACACCAAACGTACAGTTTTCAAAAAATGATATTTCCAACAGGCTACTTGTATCTTCAGCTGATCCGACAAGTTTAGATTGGAGTGATATCGAACTCGTTGAAGGAGAAACAATTTCTGCTTTTCCAACGGGTACTGTTACGGCAGGTGATTACATCGAATTTACAAGTTCTCCAGATACAGTCACCTTGAGATACGTACCAACAAACACATTATTGGGCACATGGGAATTTACATAATAGAATTTTAAATAAAATAATTCCCCTTTTTTCTTTATATTTTTTTTGTCTAGATTAGAATATTTACGACATCTTTTTTTGCAGTATCTTATAGAGACCGTACAGCATTATTATTAACATTATTATAAAACTCGGCACCAAGACGTATAAAAAATCTATCTCTTTCTCGATAGATGTTGTCTCTTCTTGAATTTTAATCTCATTGTTCGAGAATATATTATTAAAAATGTGGTTTTCTTTTGATTTTGCTGAGATGTATATTCCATTATCTCCGTTTGATATTATGTTATTTGTTATTGTGGTATTTTTGTTTTTATTCCCTATTCTAATTCCAAACGAATAATTTTTGATATTGTTATTGTCTATTGTATTGTTAAAATTGCTTTCTTCAAATACAATTCCATGATTACTCTCAGTGATTCTATTTCCAACGAGACGATTATTACTGCACGAATATAAACTTAATCCGTAGTTGTTATTTTTTTTGTTGTTATTTTCTAAAATGCGGGTATTGTTACAAAAAGACAATGCTATCCCATAGCTATTGTTCTCTATATAATTTTGATTTACTAAATTGTTGTCACTATAAGATAGATATATCCCTGTAATTTTGTTATTGAAAACATAATTTTTGTATATGTCGTTTTTATTTTTACAAAATTCAACCCCTATGCCATATGTATTGTTTGTAATATTATTCCCCGAAACAAAATTTGATTTGCTATTTCGTATTAAGATGCCTATTTGATTATCGTCGAAGTTATTTTTTTGTATAATGTTTTGACCGGATAAAATTTTTAAACCCGAATCTTGTCCGCTATGTCCGCTATTCTGAATGGAGAAATTGTTTATGAATACTTTATCAGCTTTTATTGTAATTACATCTCCGTTACCACCACCGTCAACAATTGTTTTATCCTCTCCGACAATTGAGATTGATTTATTTATTAACAAATTTTCATAGTATACTCCAGAATAAACGTATAGTGTATTACCAACAGATGCAGCATTTATGGCAGATTGAATTTGATTGAAATGATTTACTCCGAAACCATATGTAGAGTTATCATAGTTATCATCAATAAAAATAGTGTTTTCATCTGTTGCTCTGATATTCTCAACCGTGAAGGAAAAAATAAAAAAACAAAGTAGAATGGTGACAGTTAAAACAACAACTCTAATTTTTATCATTTATTATACACCAAATTGAGGATATTGCGTATTGATGCCTTATATCTTTTTATTTCTTTGATTTAAATATGCAAAAAATTTCTTTTCACATCTATATCAATGTTTTTAAAAGGTATTACTATACCTTATTATGTAAGAATATCTTCGACAATAAATATTATATAAAAATACTAGGTTTGCAAGACGGTGAGGATATAATTAAAAAATATGCAAAGGCTATCTTTATTGTTCTGTTAGTTATTACTCTGTCCTTTTTTTCAACTACAATTGGGCATAGTTATCCGATTGAAAAATGGAATAAAACATATGGTGGGAAAGGTTATGACGTTGCGACACAAGTGATTCAAACTATTGATGGAGGATACGCGTTTGTAGGAATAACCGATTCTTTTGGTTCAGGCGAATACGATTTCTGGTTGGTAAAAACAGATAAGAATGGTACTATGGAATGGAATAAACTTTATGGAGGTAGCAGAGATGATTCTGCATATGATTTACTTCAAACAGATGATGATGGATATTTGATCGTTGGATCTTCAAACTCACCACTTGTTGGAGGAAATGACTATGATTTTCTTTTGATTAAAACTAACTCCACTGGCGGTGTTGAATGGTATAAAACATATGGTGGAATTAAAGATGATCAAGCTACATCAGTGACTAAAACCCCGGATGGCGGATACGCCATTGCAGGCATTTCTAATTCATTTGGTGAAGAAAAAAACAATTTTATTCTAATAAAAATTTATTCTAACGGCGACCTATGTTGGAGTAAAACATATGGTGGGCCAGAAGATGATTTTGCATATTCTTTAATTCAAACCCAAGATTACGGTTTTGCGCTCGCCGGTTATACACTTTCATATGGTTCAGGCAGTAGTGACTTCTGGTTAGTAAAAACAGATCAAAATGGTACTATGGAGTGGAATAGGACCTATGGTGGAAAGCAGGATGATGGTGCATATTCTTTAATTCAAACCCCGGACAATGGTTTTGCAATCGCAGGGCACTCTGAAGTATTGCTTTCATATGATTTTTTTCTTGTGAAAACAGATTCCAATGGTTATATGCAATGGAATAAAAATTATTCAGGTGATGGTGACGAACGAGCACTTTCTTTGATACGAACAGATGGCGGTGGATTCACGCTAGTGGGTTATACTCAGTGGCCCAACGGCTACAACGTTTTTATGATTAAAACAAACAAAGACATTAGCGATGAAATTAATTTGTCACCAATGGCATATGCTGGCGGTGACGCGAATGTTCATGAAGGAAAAATTGTATCTTTTAATGGAACGGGGTATGATCCTGATGGAAAGATCACTATATTTCGATGGGATTTTAACGGCGATGGAATCTACGATTGGAATTCAAATTCCACTGGAATAACAACATATATTTACAACAAAGAAGGCTCATACAATGCATTTCTTGAAATCTTTGATAATAATGGATCAAGTAGCATAGATTTAAGAAAAATAATTGTTACGTCAGATCAGGCAGGTATTACATCTAATAAGATGCCTCAAGGAATCGGTGCTTTGATATTCATAATACTATTAGGAATAAGTATAATTATCGTTTATAATATCAAAACGATAAGACAAATACTAAACCGTTCCAAATGTCTTCACTTTTTCATGAAATTGGGTGGATGGTTCGGTCTTATAATTTTAAGTTTCTTTGTTCTTATTGCCGTCAAGTTTTTAATAAGTTATTTCTTTGTCGCTCCACGGATATATGGTGACGAGCTTATATATGGTGTCTTGGCCAAATACATATTTCAAGGTAACTTTACGATTATAGGGAATGTACCCTTTTCAACTGCATATCCTCCCGCAGGATACTCATATTTTTTAGCTCCTACATATCTTCTGGGAAACAACATGGATGTAGTATACCGTGCTATGTTATTTATCAACTGCGTACTTTCTTCGCTGGTGATTTTTCCCGTTTTTTTTATAATGAAAAATTTTGTCAGCAAAAAATTATCTTTTGTCACTTCCATAATAATCGCAATTTTACCAATAATAACTGCTTACACCTATGTAACAATGAGTGAAAATGCTTTTTATCCCATATTTCTAATTTCCTGCCTTTTGATATTAAAAACATTTACGTGTGATAATTTTGATAAAAAGTTCGTATTTTATTCTCTTTTATCCGGTTTTTCTGTAGGATTTCTTATTATGGTTAGATCTATAGGTGTAGCCATGCTGGCTGCTTTATTTTTTGTTTTTCTCTACAAAATTATAAAAAATAGGAAAATTTTTGCAATCAAATACGGGTTAATTTTTCTGCCATTCATACCTGTTATTGGATACATGATGTATAAGAGCAAATCATTGACAATGGGCTATTCTGATTCTTATTATCTTGCCAATCTCTCTTTAGTTTTTTCGAATTTATCAAATTTTACTAGATTTATTCATATAGTATTAAATGAAATTAACTATTTTGTTGTTATGAGTTACATTGTTTTCGCAGCGTTTTCTGTCTTTTTAGTCATAAATTGGAAAAAATTCCAAAATGAAAAAAAAGAATCTCTAGCTGTTTTTACATTGTATGGGCTGTCTTCTATTTTCTTTCTTATAATAATTACAAGCACTCATATTTTTTCAACCCACTATAGCATTTATACAAGATATGCTTCTCCGGGCCTGCCAATCATTTTTATGTTAGGCGTTATCGGCATTAACTTATTTCAAAGAATAAAAAATAAAAATCGCAATGTTAATTTCCATATTAGTTATATTTTAATTTTACTTGGCTTTTTTTTCATTCTTTTTTTCCCAATAGAAAATTATCACATCGTTAACAATATAGATCTCTTATGGATAACTGGTTTACGTGGGAATTACATATTTAATGTTGATTGTTTTACTTTATTTCGTATCTTGTTCGGAGTCATTTTGATATTATTTACCATTTGCATAACTTTAAAATGGTTTTTGAAAAAAAATTTTTCATTTATTAAAAAGTCATCCAAATCTGCTAATATTTTTTTAATAGTTGCTCTACTCCTATCATTATTGCTTTGCATTCCAATTATCGATGAGCAAATAAGTGAGAATGCATTTGTTATGAATGATGGAATGAATAAACCCGCTCGTTGGTTTATGCAAAATGACCCTGATTCATCTATAATTTTTGAAGATGGTTTCGGTGCCTTTTCTGGAGGCGGGATGGATTTAAGCTATTGGAAAATCATGCATTCGGATATGTATTTTTGGTTGCCAGATGCACATGTAGAATTTAAGAATTCAAATAACCTAAGCAACCTAATACTTTCCGGAAATGTTAATGCGGATTACATTCTTTCCACTCATGATCTGACACAATATTATCCATCTGTAGCCGATATCTATATGCATATCTCTGCCAATCCTATAAAGAAACAGGTTGAGGTTGATTGGCATATTTATAAAGTGAAATAAAGGTTTATGTAATTCATTTTGTATATCTTTAATAGTTAAAAATATCCATAATAATGATATAATGTAAATTGTAACGCTGGCGAGGAGGACTATAGATGTACAAAGAAAAAACAATAGCGGTTGTTGTTCCAGCATATAATGAAGAACAACTGATCTTGCAAACAATCACAACGATTCCTGATTTTGTCGATAAACTCATAGTTATTGACGACAACAGCAAAGACAATACAGTAAAGATGGTAGATTCATTACAGGAAAAATTTTCCAATAAATTAATTTTGGTTAGGCATGAAAAAAATAAAGGCGTTGGCGCGGCAATCAAAACGGGATACAAAAAATCTCTCGAGTTGAATATTGACGTTACTGCAGTTATGGCCGGTGATGCACAAATGGATCCCAACGAACTGCACAGATTAATTGATCCAATTGTCGAAGGGAAAATCGATTATGCAAAAGGAAATAGACTAACACACAAAGAAAGAATGAAGATGCCAAAATTTAGAGCATTCGGAAACGGAATGTTAACATTTCTTACAAAGATAGCATCAGGATATTGGAATGTTATTGATCCACAAAATGGATATACTGCTATTTCAAGAAAAGCATTAGAAACTATCGATGTGGATGATATATATGATGGATATGGTTATCCTAATGATTTGTTGATAAAGCTAAATGTCGGTAAATTTCGAATCGCAGATGTAGAGATGTCTCCAAGATATGGCAATGAAAAATCGAAAATAAAGATGGGGAGATATTCTGCTAGATTGACAGGGTTATTAGTTAGCGGTTTTTTCAAAAGAATATGGAGGGAATATGGTGGAGTAAATTTCCATCCATTGTTTCTATTTTATCTTGTTGGGCTTATATTATTTCCTTTTGGACTTATACTCGGAATCGATGTTCTATATTTCAGAATTTTGACTGGCGGATATTCTACAGGAACTGTAGTTTTAACTGCGTTATTTTTAATTATGGGTTTACAATCAATAATTTTTGCCATGATGTTTGATATGGAATCAAATAAAGAATTATCCAGATGAATAATATGAAAATATGCATTCTTACTACATCTTATCCAAGATATGCTGGCGATTACGCTGGAATTTTTGTTCATAATCTGGCAAAAGAACTTGTAAAAAACGATGTACGTATTAGCGTTATTGCTCCTCATGATGTGAATACAAAAGATCAAGAATTTATCGATGGTGTTGAAATCTACAGATTTCAATATTGGTTTACAAAAAAAGGACAAAAAGTTGCTTATGGTGGAGGAATACCTCGCAACCTTTCTCGCATTCTTTTAGCCAAATTTCAGCTAATATTCTTTATGGTATGTTTTTTCTTTAAAGGATTACGCATTGCCAAAAAATGCGATATTATTCATGCCGAATTTTTGCCATCTGGATACGCTGGATTATTTATTAAAAAATTAACTGGAAAAAAATTAATTATAACAGCTCACGGAAGCGATATCTATACAATCCCTAAACAAGGATTTTTTAAAAAAATGTTGATTGAAATTATATCGCATTCAGATAGCATAATAACTGTTTCTAACGAAAATAAAAAACGATTGATTAATTTAGGTTTAAAAGAGGATTTTATCACTGTTATACCCAATGGAGTATATTTGTCAATGATTAAACCGAAATCGCCCTCTAAGATGAAGAGTTATGGTTCGACTCTCATCTGGATTGGAAGAATGGTTGAAGTAAAAGGTTTAGAATATTTACTCAAAGCAACGAAGAGAATTATAGATATCTATCCAGAATCTCAACTGATGTTAGTCGGCGATGGGCCTCTAAAAAACAGCCTAGAAAATTTTGCTCGTATATTGGCTATAGATAAAAATATTACATTTGTCGGGGCCATTGCAAATGAAGAAATCCCAAAATATTTGGAACAAGCAGATATTTTTGTAATCACTTCTTTATCGGAGGGATTTCCTACGGTCATCCCTGAAGCAATGGCAGCTGGTAAACCTATTATCGCTTCAGACGTTGGTGGAATTTCAGATGCAGTGAAAGATGGCATAAATGGTTTTCTTGTTAAACCACGAGATGTAGAACAACTAGCCGAAAAGATAAGTTATCTCATACTACATCCTGAAGAAAGAATAACGATGGGAAATGAAAATAGAAAAAGCGCGGAAGAGAATTATACGTGGGAAAACATTGCAAAAAATACACTCAAGATATATCGGAAGATTTTAAGAGAGAATAGAAAATGAATTTATGCTGGATAACATTTGACGATTTAACTAAAAAAAACGTCCGAGTTATTTCAATTAAAAATAGAGTTAAACACTTTCCAAAAAATTGGAATATTACCATCATTTCTCCAAATCCTATATTGGATGAGGAATTAAAATCATATATCAAAAAGAATGTCGTTGTTAACGAAAGAATTTATGGAGAGAATTTTAAATCGCCAATAGTATTATTTAGATTGATTAAGATTTTAAAAAAAATTAATAAAGAAACGAAAAATTTTGATGTTATAATAACTGATACTTTTTATGTACCGTTGTTTAAATATTTTTCAAAGAAAAAGATACCAATCATTATGTTATCTCATGGAATTATTAGTGATGAAGCTCTTTCTAAAAAATTGATAACACAAAATAGTTTGATGTACAAATTTTTACTAATACTTGAAAAAAAATCCTATCGACTATGTAATACAATAATTGCAGTTACAAAAGAAATCAAAGACTACATAGTGAATGAATTCCATATTGATTCATCTAAAATTTCTATAATACCAAATGGAGTTGATCCGGATTTATTTAAACCCAAAAATAAGAAGGAATGCTTGAGAGAATTAAAATTGAATGAAACTGATTATCACGTTTGTTTTGTAGGTAATCTTGTGCCATGGCAAGGGATAGAATATCTCATTCAAGCAGCTCCAACCATCTTGAAGGAAATTCCCAATACAAAATTTTTAATAATTGGTGATGGTGTAATAAAACAGCATCTTGTAAATCTTACAATAGAAAACAAAGTTTTTGACAGTTTTATTTTTACCGGATTAATTCCTCACGAAAAGACGCTAACTTACATCAATGCGGGGGACGTATGTGTAGCACCATTTACGGAAACAAGAAATGTAAAAATCGGTCTCTCCCCTCTAAAAATTTATGAATATGCGGCATGCGAAAAACCAATAGTTGCTTCAAAAATACCGGGTTTGGAATTCATAGAAAACGTAAATGCTGGTATAATGACCGAATCAAATAATTCATTACAATTATCAAATGCAATTATAAAACTATTAAAAACCCCTAAATTGAGGTTAGAAATGGGAAAAAATGGAAGACGTTATGTAAACAACTACAACCGATGGATAGATGTTTCAAAAAAAATTGAAGAAGTGTGTAAAAATTTAATAATAAAAAAGCAGTTAAACTGAAAAAAATTCAATTATGAATTAAAATTTTAAAGGACAGAAATAATGAACAATTACAAACTTTATCAGAGTGTAGGGAAAAATTTTGGATTAATGTTTATAACGCAAATATTAATCACTCCATCGGGGCTAATACTCCTCCCTTTATTAACAAAATCCCTTGATATATATGACTATGGTGTATGGTCTCTAATTATAGTTTTGCTGGAACTGCTACCCGAATTTTCACTTTTGCAAATACCACAGGCCGTACTTAGATTCCTTTCAAATGGAAAAAATAAGATAACTCTACAAGAAGGAATTTATTCTTCAGCAATTTTAATTACTATATCTTCAACTTTCATGGTATCAATTATTATGATAATTGGTAACCTTTTATACCCAAACCATATCCAGATACTAATCGTTGCTTCTTGGGTTCTTCCATTCATCTGTTTAAATACTTTATTTAAGTTCTATTTTCTTGCAATACAGCAGGCCAATAAATTTTCCTTCTTTTCTATACTATTGGCTTACCTAAAAATAGGTTTTGTATGCGTATTCTTGTTATATTTAAAATTTGGCCTCTTCGGTGCTGTTCTATCAATTTTTTTGGCCAATTTTTTTATTTTTATTATATTGTTTTACCTGGTAGTCCGTGATATCGGTATAGCGATGCCAAATTTTTCTTCATCAAAGGAATATTTATCTTTCAGCATACCGCTACTTCCTTCTTCTTTGACAACATGGATTGTTTCATATAGTGATAGATATTTAATAGCGCTTTTTATTGGTGTAGCTTCAACGGGTTACTACTCATCAGGATACACTATTGGTAATACTATTTTTATATTTGTCAGTTTGATAGGCGTATCTTTAATACCTATAACGGTTAAATCTTACGAAGATGGAAAAATAGATGATGTGAAAAGAGTTTTAAGTCATAGTCTAAAATATTTTTTAATAATTACTATTCCAAGTGTTTTTGGTTTAATTGCAATTTCTAGACCACTACTGGAGATATTAACTACTAAAGAAATAGCAGAAAATGCTTATTTAATACCTCCAATTGTTGCCGCAGCAGTCATTATGCAGGGCATAACTAGATTTTATGCGCAGATACTTTTTCTTAAAAAAAATACTAAACTGATTGCCGTCATATGGCTTGTTGCATCGATTTTTAATCTTTTTTTAAATATTTTATTTGTTCCTAGATTTGGTATGATAAGTGCAGCTGTTACCACTTTAATTGCTTACGCAATAGCAATGATTTTAACAATATATTATTCATCTCGTTTTTTTACTTTTAATATTGATTACAAATCCATCCTAAAATCTCTTTTCGCATCAATTGTAATGTTTATTTTTATTTATCTGATCTCTCCAGAAAGAATATTGAGTTTGATGGCAGTAATCATGATTGGAACAGGTTTATATTTTTCAATTCTCTTTTTTACGAAAACAGTTGGTATGAAAGAATTTAATTTCTTTAAAAGTACATTACTTTCGTTTAAGAACAATGAGTAAATTTTGTTTGCGTTTTTTAATCAAAATCAATCTTAAAATTGGCATGAATCTTAGTAATAATCTTAATAGACTGTTATCGGGTGGAGAATATACATCTTCGACTTTTACAACATTTAGTTTTAACTCTCTAAATTTTTGCAAATATGATTCAAAAGGTCTTTTATGATAATGATCGAGATTTGGTGTATCGATATCATGCTCTATCTGTAAAAGAATTTTCCCATCTGTTTTTAAAACTCTAATTAATTCATTTATTGCTATTTCCCATCGTTCATCATCAACTATATGATACAGCACAGATAAACACATAACTACATCAAAACAACCGTCTTTAAAAGGAAGGTATGATACATCTGCATTTATTCCTTCGATCTGTATTGATCTTGTCATTTTTATTGCGGAAGTTGCGAAATCTATTGCAATGACCTGCGATGCATTCATCTCTTGTGCGAATTTGCTATATATGCCTACCCCGCATCCAGCATCTAAAACTTTTTTTCCCTTGAATTCTATAAGGGAACTAATAGTTTTCATTTTTAAATTTTTTATAAGTTCATTAACCTTTGGATGAAGAGAAATATCTCCTGTACCAGATAGTTTATTTTCAGATATTCTCTTATCCCAATATTCGATTAGATTCATTTAATTACCATATTCGTTATCATAAGGATAATTGTTTAGCTTATTCCAATTTTAATTATATTCTATAATTTAATTCACTCAAGGTATCGTTTAATAATTCTTTTACTTTAATTTTTTCTTTATCCGTCAAGTTTTTTTCCCATTTTCCTATAGAATTAGCATTTATTGGATTTTTAATGTTTTCATGTTGCTTAACATCTACATCTCCTAATTTACATACAATTTTTTTAATATCTAACATTGATATGTCAAAATCTATGTTTAAAAAATTACAAATACATTTTATCTCGTGATCAGGCTCAGTAACTAATTTTTCATATCTAATTTCAATATATTCATTTTCTGATTTATTTTTTTTAAATTCTTCACATAATTCTATACTTTTTTTCCAACGATGCGCCGCTTCTTCAACTGTTTTATAACGACCCATTTTTAGATAAGAACTTACTACATCCCTCCCATCTCTTATGATGTGAATATATTTTGCATTACTGAATATGAGATCAATCCAATCTAATTTTAGAGTATTGTATGGGGTCTTGTCTCCCCAAATCTCAAAATCTGGAAATTTTAATTCTGCATAATAACAATAAATTTCATCGATAATATTTGCTAAAGTTTGGTTCTTTTTATTGAGATTCAATATTCTGCTATATGCATCTTGCATATTGATATCCCAGCTACAAAAATCATTATGTGATTCAAATTCACCAATTATTAGTTTGACTAGTTCTTTCCAAGGCAAAAAATTATACGTCCAAAAAATTCGAACAGTATTTGGTAATACATAGGATTCTGGTGGTATTGCTATCTTAGAATTATTAACTAAAATGGCTCTTAATAGAGTACTTCCCGATCTTCCCGATCCAATAATAAAAAATGGTTTGCAACTAATGCTATTATTTTTATTTGAAATGGGAAAATTTAAGGAAAAAATATTTCTTAAAATTTTTAATCTTCCGTACTGTATATGGATTTCTCTAGATATCTCCCTTTTATTTTTCATTGATTTTTTCCTCTATAATTTTTAATTATCATCTTTTCAATACTAATAATATTTTTATTCCAATCAAATTTTTTTTCAATAATTTTTCTATTAAGAACCGAAATTCTATTACGTTCCTCTTTAGAATCTAATAATTCAATAATTTTTTCAGCCAAATCTAAATAATTACCACCAACAAATGTTTTACCATGGTGCCACTTGTCTTTTCCAATGAGTTGATTAACTGTTGGTCTGTTTGCTAAGATTGTGGGAATACCACAGGCCATGGCTTCATGCACTGCAACACCATATGTATGACCTCCATGATTGTGAGATGGATAAAAACAGTCAACAAAAATTTTTGATTGGCAAATATAAAACGGAATATCTTTATGATTTATAAAACCACCAAATATTATATTATCTAAAACTCCAATTTTTTTAGCCAATTTATATGCAGGTTGCTTATTTCCAAGTAGAATATATCTTACATTAGGATATCTATTAATCACTGTTGGTAATGATTTTATAAAAGTCGCTACATCATGTTGAGTGAAAGAATTTCCGTGAATATTTATCACGTCATATTCTTTCTCCATATCTGTTGGTCTAAACAAATTAATATTTGCACCCCACGGGATTGTATGAATTTTTTTAGAAGAAGTGCCTAAGCTTATTATTCTATCTGCACTTAGCGGATCTTGAACTTGTATAATATCTGCTTTCTTTAAAACGTATTTAATTATATATTTTGAAATTACAGATCTGTCCGGATATGTAGCAATATCGCTTCCATATGGACTTGCAAAAAATGGATGGAATCCAGATAAAGCACCTATTAATCCATATTTATTAAGAGATAAAGCATAAATAACATCAGGATTGATTTTTTTAATTAATTTTCTAACTTTTAAAACAAATCCAATAAACTGATTTTTACCAACCCATTTGATATAATATACCTCTACATTGCAAGCTATTCCGTGGGGCTTATTGTCCGTTATTAAAATAACACTATATTTTTTTGCGAAATAATCAATCCACATCTGTGTAAAAACATCGCTAGCGTCCCCATTTGCCAAAAAACAAATTTTTATAGATTTTTTTCGTATCAAATATTTCTCACTCACCGCTTTACAATATTTTGCCTAATTCTCTTTCTGCTTCAATAACTTTTTTTGGATGTTGCTTAAATTTAATAAAAATGAACGAAACAATCTATCAGTAGCATATTCTTCATGCTTTTTAACAGGTTTTTTCATCAAATCTTCAAATTCTTCATCCGAAATTTGTAATCTATCTAGGATAAATTTTTTCTCTTTTTTAAGTTCTAATTCATTATACAATGGCTTTAGTAGCTCTTTGAGCGCTTCGTCTTTTGTCATCTGACCAGAACATATCAAAGTAGAAAAATGGGCTTTTCTTTTATCTATGTTAAATTTTTTTGGTAGAATATAAGTTTGGTAGAATTTAGTAAATCTGGATTCATAATGTTTTCCTGTATAATCTTTCCAATCAAATTCATCCTTGAGTAATTTTTTAACTTCATCTTTATTATAATCTAGATAATTTAAAAATTCTATTAATCGTATTCTTTTAATGACTCTGTAATACAACCATTTGAGCAGACCCATTGTTGGATAAGTTTTTAATTTAAATTTACCGAACTTTTTATGTATATCTTTTAAATTTCTTAAATCATTTTTTTGGTAATTCCAAGATTTTGGCATTATTCCTTCAGTAACGATATTTGTTCCACTTAAGATATATCTTAGTTTATATTCACTTGCAATATTATATGTTGCTGCCATAATGGCATGATCGGAAGCTACCTCGACATCCACAACTGAGGCATTCAAATATGAAAGTTGAAGATCTCTAAATTCTTGCCAGTCTACTTTATAGTTGTAAATATCAAATCCTGTTTTATTTACTATATTTTTAATATTTTTCTGAGCTATTTCAGTATCATAGCCATTATTAAGATTTAATAAAAGAACTCTTAAGCCAAATTTTTTTGCCAAGTACGCTACATAGCTACTATCTGTTCCTCCACTTACTCCAAGCACACAATCATATTTTTTTTCCTTCTCCTCTTCTTTAATCATCTCAACAATCTTTTCTAATTTCTTTCTTCCTTCTTCGCCTTTCAAAACAAATCTTTTTTCTTTTGTAAAATATTCTTCGCAATGATTACAAAAACCATTTTCATTAAAAGTTATATCTGGATCTGAAGTATCCATAATACATCTATCACATCTTTCATATTTTCTCATATTTCCTATTCAACTATTCTTAATTTATAAACATTTTTATAATTCCTTTTATAACGATGTCCTTTTCAATTTTTCATCATAACAAATAATAAGTATCTAATTGGATTTAACTAAGTAAAAAACTATCATTGCTTTTTAAAAATCTTTAAAAACATAACAAAAACTATTGAAATAAATACAAGTAATATTTCAAAACCCGGTGTTTTAGACGAATCCTTTTGAATATCGGCTTTGTTATCTGAAAAACTGTTGTCTAAAAAATCATTACTACCTGCATCGGCTGACGAATATATTCCAATACCGTTGCTTGTAATATTATTATTACTTATCACATTATTACAACTTAGAAATGTCGCCTCTATTCCTTTCCCATTCTCAAGTATATTATTCCAAACTATCCAGCTCTCATTTGAATTTCGTAAAAAGATACCTCCTTCACTACTTCCCGCAATTATGTTTTCATTTATCACTGCCGTAGATGAATACAAATAGATGCCATTGTCTACGCTGTTGATAATAAAATTTTTATAAACGACAATTCCGTTACTAAAAGTAAGACTTAATCCGTCATCACCACTTTTGTCAATAATGTTATCAGTAACAATACCAGTGCTAGACTGATCCAGATATATTCCATCCAAGCTGTTGTTACTAATAGTATTTACGCTAAAATTAATGCCCGTCGTTTTTTTACCAAAAAATATTCCATATCCATTATTCATGATAGTATTTTCACTAACGGTACAATTTCTAAAAGCCGATCCCGCCTCAATACCACTCCAGTTATTATCAATTATTAGATTCTCACTTATGGTACTTTGATTAGCTCTAATGTTTATACCAGTGCCACTGGCTCCTTTGTTTTTTATTGTAAAATTACGTATGCAAACATTATCAGCCAATATAAAAACGGCATCACCAACCCCATTGCCATCAATAATAGTATTAAATCTATCTTCACCAACAATAGTAATTGATTTATTCAAAACTAAATTCTCGTAATAAATTCCATTATGCACAATAATTGTATCTCCGACACCAGCTGCATCCACAGCATCTTGAATACTGCTATAGTTCCCAGGACCCGTACCGCCAACAAAAAGAATAATTTCATCTTCACAACTTCCAATTGATGAAAAACTTATCAAAATACCTAACAAAAGAACGCCAATCAAACTTACTAATATTATTTTTGATTTCATCTTCTCCTCCGCAAACATTTTAACTTGTTAAGCAACAACTCACCCAAGATCATCTAATATCTTCATTTTTAGTTCATTTACATTGAAATATATCCTCTTAAGATTTTCTTTGAAGTTGTTAGGTGGTTGAATCAAAAGTAGTTTTAATTCATCTTCACTTGAAAAATCTGGTTTCGGAGTTTTTTCTAGATTTTTACGATATCTATCATAGTTTTCTAGAGCAAATCGTGTTTTTTGGATTATTTTATCTTCAAATCTATCTACAGTATATCGAAATTGTTTTTCTAAAAAATATAAATCAATAAGATCTCTTAATTTGAAGGTTTTTCTTGTTAGCAGTGCCCTGTATTTTTCAATATATATCTCTTTTGGGTCGTAGGCAGCCAAAGTTATTGGAATCGAGTATCTCTCAATCTGATCTTTAAAAATAAATTGCAGTTCTTCGTCATTATAAGGCGCATACGGTTTCAATGTCACGGTTTTGAAATCATAGAAATATTTTTCTAAAAAGTTTAATTGAATTTTAATTGAGCTTACCACCCCAAGGATTTCTGAATTATAGTGAATATAGAAATCTACCATTCTCCCACCACTGCTGATATGAACCTCCTTAAGATTTTCTTTGTCACCTTCAAAATTTAGATCTAAGTTATTAGATATCTTTGAAAATATGGGTAGAAGTCTATCGATAAAAACGGAGCATTGATTTCTTATTTTAGATGTTTTCATGCCTCTCCAGTTTTCTTGATTTCTCCAGGAAAAATCTAAATCTTCGGAAAAACGAAAATAACTTGCATATCCTTTTATGAGACATGTGCCTCCCTTAAATATTAAGTTTGATCGCAGGTATTTGTTTTTCGCTATTTCGTTGAGCAGCAGATGGAGATAATAATCTTTTTCGACTACATCTCGCCTTGCAATATTATTTAGTTCGCACAATTTTTCAAAAAATTCTTTCATATATATTCCTGCAATAATGTCTTAAAGGATTTTGGGTAATGTTCAAGGTATTCTTTCATCTTTGTTTTGTTAATCGCCTCTGAATATTCTGAGATTATTGAAATTGCTCCGTGTATTGATCCCTTAAGTTTTTCCTTATATGCTATATCTAGTACGGTTTTTTCTTTATCAGAATATCTTAACAATTTTTGAGATTTGGTTATTCCGAAATTAGTTATCTTATTTGACCATTTTATGAATTTGAAGTCTCTATCAAGTATACGTATTACTTTTGTAATTCTATGGCGATCTGAGATAACATAATCTATGGTAAAGTATTCATGAGTCATACCATTAAATTTCAATGCCGTCTCAAGACCGAAATACCAGTTTTTTACGTTTTTTATGGTTAATGCCTGCGATACTATTTCATAAGGTGAAAAATCAAGACGGTTTAATTTGATTTCATTAGGAGTTTTTATATAAAAAATACCTTTGAATATTCGATGTATATAACCGTATTTTTGTAGGTAATGTATAACGTCATTGTAGTTTTTGTTTAGATCTTTAGACAGCGCTTTGATATCGTCTGAAGTAGCAAACCTTTTTCCCTGGATAACTAGTTTTTTCCAGATCATTGATTGATTCATATATGTCACAATCGACCATTTTTAGCTCTATTATGACATAAACACTATTTATATTTTTAGACATCAAAAAAACCAAACCACTAAATGCAACAAACCATGGAGTTATACGAATAAAATAGGGACCAACATGCGTATCATGCATTTAATTAAGTAAACGATAGTTTAATGTATTATCCCTACTAACTTTAGAAAGTTTTTCGGTTGTAAATTTTCTTGGATATTTTCCTGCAATGTTGTTAACTATACTTAACAGTTTTACTATCAAATCGTTAAATACGATTAACAATTTACTGTCATCCCAACTTTATCATCATCTTAATATTACCGATTTCAATATCACCTAATTATGTCAGAAACTGGAACATTACTTGACATAACGCGACTTATTGTTGGAATAGCAATACTATCCTACGCTTCTTATACAGATATCAAAACCAGACGAGCATCAAACATGCTGTGGGTTATAATGGGAGTTGCCGGCGGCATTCTTTTGGCTATACAATATTTTACTGTGGGCTTTGGAGACAAAACAATGTACCTTGTTTTCATACCTATCATGATTGTTCTTGTATATCTCCTATTTCAAATGAGGCTTATTTTTGGTGGAGCTGACGCAAAAGCGCTTATGGCCTTGGCAATACTTGTGCCATTGCCACCCATAATAAACAATATTCCTCTGTGGAAATATACAATTATGCCTACTCCTTGGACAATATTTTCAAATTCAGTCATACTATTCCTTTTCATCCCCCTAAGCCTGTTAGTTTTCAATATCGTTAAGAAAAACCCAGAATTTCCATATTGTCTGTTAGGTTACAAGATGACTATTGCAAAAGCAAAAGAAAAGTTTGTCTGGCCTTTAGAAAAAATAAAAGATGGAAAAAGAAAATTTATGTACATGCCCAAGGATTTTGATACCCAAAAAGAGTTAGAAGAATTTGAAAAGCTTGGTATGAAAGAGATATGGGTCACACCAAAGATTCCGTTTATGATTCCACTGTTGGCCGGCTTTGTTGCTTCTTTTGTCCTAGGAGATATTTTATTTTATCTGATAAATGCGATCCGATCCATGTTATAGTGTCTTTAAAACCGCTTGGTAAAAGAAATATACTCCCTTTTAATTTACACTGACTTACATTATGACCAAAAGAGACTATTACGAAATTCTTGGTATTGACCGAAATGCTTCGAAGGACGAGATTAAAAAAGTTTACCGTAAACTAGCATTAAAATTTCATCCCGATAAAAATCCAAGCAAAGACGCTGAAGAAAAATTCAAAGAAATTTCCGAGGCGTATGCAGTTCTCTATGACGATGAAAAGCGAGCGATGTATAATCGTTATGGACATGCAGGTATAGATCAGAAATACAACTACGAAGACATATTTAGGGGAGCTGACTTCGGAGACATCTTTGGTGGCACGGGATTTGATTTTGAAGACATATTTGAGAGATTTTTCGGACGTAGAGCGGACTTTGGTAGAAGCACTGGTCGCAGGAGGGGTGCAGATCTAAGATACGATATCGAAATAGGTTTGGAAGATGCCTACAATGGACTGGAAACAGAGATACACATTCCAAGGGCCGAGACATGCGACGTTTGCAATGGTAACGGCGCAAAACCAGGCACAAATCCAATAAAATGCGCCCATTGCAATGGCACCGGACAGATGAAGATCTCTAAAAGGACTCCATTTGGCATTTTTACTCAGGTTTCTACATGTTCCAAATGTCGAGGCCAGGGAAAGATTATTGAAGAATACTGTTTCAATTGTAATGGACGAGGCACAATACAAAGGACTAGAAGTATCGAACTTAAAATCCCAAGGGGAATAGATGAAGGCTCACAGCTGAGATTGGCTGGGGAAGGCGAAGCAGGTGGTGCTCTCTATATCGTGGTTCATATCAAGAAGCACCCGAAATTCAATAGAAATGGGGTGGATCTTTACTGCCTGAAAGAACTGTCTTTTCCTGAGGTTGCCCTAGGTGCAAAGGTAGATGTTGAAATTCTTGGTGGTGGAGTTGAAAAACTAAAGATTCCCCAAGGAGCACAAAATGGTGACGCCTTTAAGATAAGGAATAAAGGAATGCCCCATCTACGAGGCTCTGGTTATGGAGACCTATATGTTCAAATCCAGGTGAAAATACCAACGTCCCTTAGTAAAAAGGCAAGGGCGTTGATGGAGGATTTACAGGAGGAATTGGCTGCCGAAAAGGGAAAGCTTTAAATATTAATTATTGTACGTATTATATCAAGAATAGTTATTGGGGGTAGAAAATTATGGAACCGTTTGATGACGAAGAGCCAAACCGAAGAAGAAAAAATCCGTTCGATTCTTTAGACGACGATGATTTTGAGAAAATATTTGATGAGATGCAAAAGATGTTTGAGGGTGACAATTTTAAAGATATTATTGAAAACATGATTCGTGGTGGCTTTGATCCTAATAAGAGATTTGTCAGAGGGTTTAGTCTCCACGTCGGCCCTGATGGAAAACCGCGCATTGAAGATTTCGGTAACCGATCAATAAAATCTCCTAAGGGGAAACCTGCTATTTCTGATGAAATAGAACCATTGACCGACATCATAGAAGGCGATAATGACGTTTCAGTAACTGTAGAAATTCCTGGTGTTGAAAAAGAGGACATTGACTTGCATGCGACAGATGATGTACTTGAGATAACAGTTAAAAATCATCCTGAAAGAAAATATCATAAACGTCTGAATCTGCCCTGCGATGTAATTCCTAAGACGACCAAAGCTACATATAAAAACGGCATTCTCGATGTTGTAATAAAGCGAAAGGAAAAGAAAAAACCTGGGGAAGGCTACAAGGTAAACGTAGAATAATTGCCCCCTAATTTTTTTATTTTCGCATCCAAATACAAATCTTCTTTATTTTTAATCAAAATTCGAAAAGATTAATAATATTATAAGAATATTAATAGAAAAGTTAATATATAATATTGTTTTTACTCCATATGCCTGTTTAAATAACAGGTTATAGAAATATTTATATACTGATAAATATAAATATAATATACAAGAACCAAAAAAAGGAGACAAAAAAATGAATAAAATGTATAAATTATTTGGAGCAGTAGCGATCATTGGACTATTTTTAATAGGTTCGATGTCGACAGTATTGGCTGCATCACAGGACCAAGTGGAAGTTAAATCACAGCCAGCAGTACCAGACGCAGAACCACAATCCCCAGAACCCTTGGGAATAATACCTGCAGATCTATATATGACCGCTATTTATAGAAGGCCCGTCACACAGATAGTCTTAGTAGACGTAATTAACCAGGGACTTGGATGTGCTTGGATGCCATGGAGGTTACACGTATATGTTACGGGTATTTTTAATGGCGATTGGGCTCCATTGGTTATCGGACCAGTTTTTCCTAGCCAAATAAAGACATTCTCCTCACCGATTTGCCTTGCTGGATCGATTCCGCGATATACTACTGTTACATTAGATGAAACCAATAATGTCTTTGAAGGCATTCTTGGGGAACTAAACAACCAATGGTCTGGCTTCGTCTAGTCGAATAACGGGACTTAATTAGTCCCAAAATCTTTTTTTTATTTTTTGTTAAAGATTATTTTTTTAAAGAAAATATCCGCAAAAATCTTTTGTCAGCCTAAACTTAGACCTTGCGCTTCTTTTGATTTAAATATGGGCTTAGCCGGATTTGAACCGGCGACCTCCGCTGTGTGAGAGCGACGTCATAACCGCTAGACCATAAGCCCAATTTTGTTAATAGTCTTATAGACAATCGAATAAGATGTAGTGAATAAATGCTTTTCGAAAGGTCAAATTTATAAAGAATTTTTATTTTAATTTCACAGAGAAAAGATTTATCAATAAAAACAGCGTTAACCTATATAAATATCTCTTGGGGGACGTAACATATGGCTAATTGGAAATTGTTTGGCAGGTCTAAATCAAAAGAAGAAACAGAATGCAAAGAACCAATGATCGTAGAATCTAAACAAAAATCAAAGAAACCAGTATTGGCAGAATACAACGAAAAGTTATATTCGGAAGGAACCGCTCCTAAAAAACATTCTGTAGTTCAGAAAAAAAGTATTGAAATGAATGACCAAAGAATCTGGCGAGATGTTAAATCAATAGAAAAAAACGTGGACAATATAGATAAAGAAGACACACAAAAACCTGCAAAAGAGCTAGATCAAGCAGTGGATAGAATACTTTTTAAGAGAAAAAGAAAATAATATTTTAACCCAAGAATTAACTTAATTCTCGAAAAATGAGTTGGACTGAGATTTAGATGATAACTGTTTTAAGAATAGGACATAGAATTGCTCGTGATAAGCGTATAACGACTCATGTTGCTTTGGTAGCACGTGCTTTTGGTGCTGATGAAATCATCATCGATACAAAAGATGAAAAAATTGAAAAAAATCTTCAATCCATTTGCAAACGTTTTGGAGGAGATTTTAAAATAGAAACTGGTGTAGATTATAAAAAAATAATAAAACAATGGAAGGGTGCAATCGTTCATCTTACAATGTATGGTGAGGAATTGAATAAATCAATTAATAAAATTAATAAAAATAAGAATTTACTTGTAGTTGTTGGAGCAGAAAAAGTCCCTCCTCAAGTCTATGAATTGGCTGATTTTAATGTTTCTGTTGGTAATCAACCTCATTCTGAAGTTGCCGCACTGTCAATTTTTTTAGATAGGTATAACTCTGGAAGATGGATAAATAAAAAATTTAATGGAAAAATAGAAATTCTTCCCAGCAATAAGGGGAAAAAGGTTGTCTCAAAAGAAGGCCAGGTATTGACATGAATTTGATTCCCTCTCCAGACGAATGTCTTGAATTGCTTAAAAAAGTTGGCTGTTCCGAGAGTGTTATTAAGCATTGTAAAGCAGTTAGAGATGTCGCTGTTAAGATGGCTAAAAAGGCTCATGCCGACGTTGAACTAGTTGAAGCAGGTGCACTACTTCACGACATAGGTCGATCAAAAACACATGATATTCTTCATGCTCTAGAAGGCGTCAAAATCGCTCAAAAATTAGGTTTGCCTCAAAGTATAATAAATATCATCGAAAGACACATCGGGGCCGGAGTATCAAAGACAGAAGCAAAGAAACTAGGACTACCGCTAAAGGACTATATACCTGAAACACTAGAAGAAAAGATTGTTTGTCATGCTGACAATCTAATTGATAAATATGAACGACAAAACATAGAAGATGCAATAGAGCGAGCTTTGAATGAAGGCCATAAGGAATATGCAGAACGTCTGCTCAAGCTGCATAAAGAATTAAGCGATATCTGTGGTATAGATCTCAATCTTTTATAGAATTGTAACCAGAAAGGATAAATATGGTATCTGGGATTTAATCCCCAAAAAATAAAGATTTATGGAGGAATATTATGGCTGTAAAAGTAGACTTGGAAAAATGTGATGCTTGCGGGTCGTGTGTTGAAGTCTGTCCTGTAGAAGCTATCGAACTAAAGGACAAAGCCGTTATAAATGCTGAGGAATGCATTGATTGCGGGACATGCGTCGATGAATGCCCAAATGAAGCCATAACGCTGTAAATTTTCAAAATCAACATTCTTTCTTTTGACGCCCTCCTCGTTTTGCAGGGGTAGCCAAGCACGGTCAACGGCGCAAGATTGAGGGTCTTGTCCTTAGTGGTCCGCGAGTTCAAATCTCGTCCCCTGCACTATCTTATTCATTTTGCTGTTTAATGCTATTAGTTATTTAATAAATAGTGGAAACATATAAATTCTTTTTTTGATTGACGTAAAATATGAAAAAAACAATATTATTGATATGTGCAGTGTTTTTAGCTTTAGTAATGTTGATTAGTGGATGCAATAGTGGAAAAACTTTTACAATAACTGCCAAAGAATTAAACGAAGATGTAAAATGGGTTAATAACAATACAACTTTTTCAATGCTTTATACTTCGTATCAAGATGGAGATACACTGATTATAAAAGATACAATATCAAACGTCACCTACGACCAAAACTTTAATGCAACCGGCATAAGTTTTATATGGTCATCTGGGACGAGAGGCGTTGCATTTCAAGGCAATATTACAGACAAATACAAAGAGGGAGATGAAGTGGAAATAACAGTACATTTAAAACATGTGACTTTTTTCTATAATGACATAAATTACGACATGGAAATATTTGCAGAAGAATGGGAAAGCCAGGACTACTTTATTAAAAATTTCAATATATATCCATTCAAATTTTTACCAACAAGTTGTATTGAAAAGGAATAGAAAATCATAAAATGATCTGAAATTAACTTAGATAAAAAAGAAAAGAAAATTTAATTAACTATTGAAATTTATTCGTTTTGTGTAGTACTGGAGCTGCCTGCTGATTGTGGGCTGCTCTGGCTTTGTTGCGATTGAGGAGCCGCGCTTGGTTGGCTGTATTCTTGACCATTTGTAAAATCAAATGTTACATCAAAGACACCCATGGAAAGAGCATATGTTGATGGTCCTCCCACTGATTGCCGCCTGCCGTCATCTGTATAAGCCGATATAGTGCACTCGTGTATCCACCAGGCGTTTCCTTTATTTGCAGTATTATATGCTACTTGAAAAGTACTTTCGTCAGATGTATACCATATGTCATCGCAATATATTTGTACAGTACTTGGATCAATTCCTATTAAATTGACATTTATTGCTATTGGTCTCTCGTAAGGATAGTCTCCGTTTTCTGGTATTAGCCATAGATAAAACGCTGTGGTATTAACATACAATTCAGTTACATATGTCCTTATATTTTCTGGGAGATTTGAGATATTCTCCATTAGGCTTATAGCGGCTCGGTATGCTTCGACAGTAGCAATAATAAGCTGATAAAAATAAATGGCTCTTATTATAATGCCTGGAGCATTAAGAAATCTCCCTATCGCTCTTTTTAACTCTTTGATTGTATTAATGTCGTTATTTATCGCACCATATATGCCTTCTATTTTGGCAATTATTATTGAGACATTTTGGTAATAAAATATAGGAGTCGCTAGCCATCCAAGTCTAGTGCCCATCCACTCAAGTATTTGGCCCCATAGCCATAATACTATCTGATCGATTATACGACTGAATATTTGACCAAATATGCCAAGGCTTTCATAATTATCAATAACAAAATAGCCACTTGTAGATTTAACAACCAATTGACCTGATTGATCATAGCCAATGAACTCAGCTAGTGTGTTTAAATCTACTTCACCATTATTTGAAACCAACCGATTTATTATATTTTGTGCTACTGACCTTAATTCTTTATCCTTTATACTATTTGTTAAGTCTTGTAGTTCTTTCATTTGGGCCGTAGTTAAAAGAGCTTTTGTAGAACGAATCTGCTCATCAATTTGGCTCGAATTTTTTTCCTGAGTTAAAGTATCGCTTGATCTTGTAACCGCTGTAAATGGTACAATTAGCATCAAAGCGACAAAAAAGCTCGCTATCAATATTTTCCTATGCATATATTTCATTTTTCCACCTTGTGATATATTTATATATTTATATATTAATATTAATACTATATAAATATTGCTACGTTTGGAGTGATTTTAGCTAAATTTTGTATAAAAACCTTAAAAATACGCTTATCTGGACACTAAGGCGTTAGTCTTGTTCTATCCCTTGGGAATAAAATACATTCTCTGATATTTTTAATGTCTAGCAATTCCATCAAAAATCGTTCAATTCCAAAACCAAAACCACCATGGGGCGGCATGCCATATCTAAAGGCCTTTAGATATGACTCAAAATCTATGGGATTAAGACCGCACGCCTTTAGTCTTTCTTTCAATAGTTTTTCATCATGTATGCGCTGGCTACCAGAAGCAACTTCGACGCCTTTACATTCCAGGTCAAACCCTCGCGAATATTTATCGCCTTCAGGCATTGTATAAAACGGCTTAGCCTCTAGAGGATATTTAGTTATAAAGTAAAAATCGTAGCCCTCTTCCATCATTATTTCGCCAAGAAGCTTTTCTTCTTCAGCACCAAGATCCTGGCCCCAGGCCATCTTGTTGCCTTTCTTATTCAACTTCTTAATTACATCATCATATTTTACTCGTTTAAAAGGTAACTTTGGTACAGTAATTTTCTTATTTAAAATTTCGAGTTCTTGCTTGCATTCACTTGCCTTCTTCCACATACTATGAACAAGACCCTCTAAAACATTCATTACCTCTTCTTCGTCTTTAATAAAAGCCATTTCTAAATCTACGGCCGTGGATTCATTAAGATGCCTACGAGTATTGTGCTCTTCAGCTCTGAAATACCATGCAATTTCATACACTCGATCCAAACCTGTCGCCATCAACATCTGTTTATAAAGTTGTGGAGACTGGGCCAAAAAAGCCTCTTTTTCAAAATACTTTACCTTGAACACGTCGGTTCCGCCTTCAGAAGAACTCGCAATGATCTTGGGGGTATGCACTTCTATGAAATTTTGGGATCGCAGATATTCATGAACGGCAGCAATAACAGTATTTCTTATTTTGAATATTGCCTGAGTTTCTTGTTTTCTCAAATCAATAACTCTGTTGTCCAGTCTTGTATCAAAATCTGATTCAACTTTGTCTACTATGCCTAATGGTAACGGCGTTTCTGCAACAGATAAAATCTCAAAAGATTCAGGTAGAATTTCGTATCCATTTCTTACCTTTTCATTTTCTTTACAAAGACCTTTAACAGATATAATTGATTCTCTTGGAAAGGATATTAGTTTTTCAAATATTTCGGGAGCTTTCTTTTTAAGAAGTGTAAGTTGAAGAGTTCCTTTTTTATCGCGAATAATAACAAAGGCAATAGAACCAATATTTCGTATGTCTTCAACCCAACCTGCAACAGTGATAGATTTACCAAAATCTTCCTTAGTTACATCTTTTGAATAGTGACTTCTATAGGATTGCATACTTTCACCTAATCAAAACAACGAATTTAGTCTTTTTGAAATAAAAGACAGCACTTCATGTAGATTTTTTTCGTTATCCCATGATTGAACTATTTTTTTTAACTTTTTTTTATCCTCATTTTTCAATTTTCTAACCCATTTTTCAATGTTTGGAACAGCTCTTGCAACATTATCAACAATAGTTATATTTGCTGTTTTAGCTGTTCTAGAAATGGGGTTCAAATCAATGGCTATTACTAACTTATTCATATCTCTTAGCGCCTGGCATCTATCGCCGTCTTCCAGAGGAACAAGAACGACATCGGCAGAAAAAATACCTCTCCTGTCGCATAAGCTCCTATCATGATCCAAACCCGGAATTCTAGCGTCTGCTTTCTTACCATATACTTCTTTAGCTCCGCTTTTTTTTAATTCGGATACGATCTTATTTATGCGTTTATCGGTCCTATGAAAAAGATTTACCTCGAGTTTCGCAGGAATTGCACTTGCTAGACTGACGCATTGATTTGCTGCTAAAGCAGCAACGTTTCCATTAACCGATATTACTGGACTCTTGGCAATAAGTAGTGCTGCAGCTGCAACCTTTGCAGCATTCTCTGCAAGCAATATTGTCTTTTCACCGATTAAATAATCAAAAGCCTCTCCTCTGCCGTGAGCAATGAGACCGGTCTCATGGACAATGCCTTTTTTTGTAGCCTGAGAAATTTTCTCTCTAGTAATTAGAGAATTGTATCGTGGGTGACTCTTGGGTATTTTTTTCATAACTGATAAAAAATAATGTACAAATGTGTTTTAAACTTAGTTATGACAGAATTATACCTTTTTTAAGCTTAAATACTGTACTGCTCTGGTTTATCCGTACATGTTCGGCTGTGGTGCTTGGTTTGCAGCAACCATCGGTTTTGCCTGTTTGTGGAATTTCTGGAGTTGTTTTTCAATGCGTTCTGATTCTTCGTACAGTGGAGACACGTTTATCTCTATTTCTGTTATCAGGGCCATAACATTTATTGATGCTGCGGCAGCTCTCGCATCAGGATAGTTTGGATGCGCTTCCGCAAGTATTGATATTACATCAAAATTAGACTGCTTGCCCAGATTAAGCAACACTCCTGAAACGCCTGCTATAATGCCATTTGTGAATTGTGAAATCTTCTTTGACGTCAGCATGCGCCTGGCATTCTCAGTGGATCCAATCGCATATGCATCGGCCGCTTGTCCTCCTTCGGACTCTTTTCCTTCGACAACCATTCCTTCAGGAGATATAAGTAACTTGCATCCCTTTTTGACAACCCACCTCATGATGGCTTCGGATATAGCGTTGATGAGCGTAGGTTTCGGCTTAAATTCAGAAACGAAAACAACGATTTTCTCCCCATTTTTTTCGGTTCCTGCATAGATTCGAACAGGAGATAATGGTTCTCCAGTGTGAACAACTGATAATGCAGGAAACTGTGAAGAATTTACACAACCAATTTGTCTTAAATTCAAAGCATCAATTAAATAATTGGCGGCAATAGTACTAACTAACCCTATTGAAGGAAAACCAGCGATAACAGTAGCACCTTTAAGATCTATTTCTTCAAAATCACAAATTTCAACTTCTTCCAATGCATCACCATCCGATACCTATAATACAGCTTCTAGCATTTAAAATTAATTGGTGAAAAAAGAGAATACAAAATTATCCTTTCACTACGCCCAACGGCAACAGTTTTGCAACTTTGAGAGAAAGGCCCGCACCATGTGTTACATTGACCACTTGCGTCACATCTTTATATGCATCTGGAGCCTCCTCAGCCATGACCTTCAAACTCGCAGGATGCGCGTAGATTCCTTTCTTTTTCAATTCATTAAGAATAGTTTCACCGCGCCATCGTCCCACTGCTTCGTTCCTGGACATTACTCTCCCTGCGCCATGGCATGTGGAACCAAATGTCTCCTTTGCCGTGGTACCGCGAAGTAGGTAGCTTTCTGTTCCCATATCACCTGGAATTAACACAGGCTGACCGATATCTCTATATTTTAATGGAACTTCGCTTTTACCCGGTCCAAACGAGCGGGTTGCCCCTTTTCTGTGTACGTATACCTTTCTTTTCTTGCCTTCAATCTCGTGCTCTTCCAGCTTAGCAATGTTATGGCAAACGTCATAGATGATGTTCATGTCCATACTTTCTGCACTGTTCCTCAATATTTTTTCAAAGGATTCTCGCACCCAATGAACAATCATTTGTCTGTTGCACCAGGCGAAATTCGCGGCACATGCCATCGCTTTCAAATAATCCTGCCCTTCTTTGGAATTTACAGGAGCGCATGCCAGTTGTCGGTCGGGAAGCCAAATGTTGTATTTATTCACGGCTTGCTCAAGCACCCTTAGATGATCTGTACAGACCTGATGGCCAAATCCACGAGAGCCAGTATGAATCATTATCATTATTTGTCCTATAGTGTCTATGCCAAAAACTTTTGCTGCTTTTTCATCGAAAATTTCAGCGACTTTTTGTATCTCCAAGAAATGATTGCCGGCTCCAAGTGAACCAAGCTGTGGCGCTCCTCTCTGTTTTGCCATCTCTGAGACCTTGCTTACGTCAGCATGTTTTAAACATCCATTCTCCTCTAAATACTCAAGATCTCTATCCCAGCCATAACTGTTTTCGACAGCCCAGCGAGCTCCTAATTTGAGCACATCTTCCAGTTCCTTTCTGCTGAGGCGAACTTTGGCATTGGAACCCAGACCTGAAGGAACATTCCGAAACATCTCATCGATAAGATTATGGATTTTTTCAGCGTCTAAATCGGAGGCACGTAAGCTAGTTTTTATAAGTCGCACGCCACAGTTGATATCATACCCGACCCCACCTGGCGAGATAACACCTTCTTCTGCATCTACTGCAGCAACTCCACCGATTGGAAATCCGTACCCCCAATGGATATCTGGCATGGCAAGCGATTTTCCAACGATGCCTGGAAGCATAGCCACATTGGCAGCTTGCTCAGGGGCATTATCAGTTCTAATAGAAGAAATCATGGCTTCATCTGCGTAAATAACGGCAGATGTCCGCATATCAAGATTATTTTTTTCCCCCTTATAACTTTTAGGAATCTCGTATCTAAACTCGTCTATCTTGTTTAACGGGCCATTCCATTTCATTGTTCTTACACAAGTAAAGCTAATGCAAAAGATGATTTATAAATCTTGATAATATTTTTTATCTCTATTTTTTCTTCTTTAAATAGGGCAGACCAGTTTTTTTATTGACTTTCACTTCAAAGCCCGTAGGCAATTCAGAGGGCTCTCCTTCATCTGGCTCTGCTTTACTAAAAAAACGAACAAACCGTTTTTTACCTGATTTGGTTTCAATCTTCTTCGTATAAAGCGTATAATCTTCGTAAGTATATCCTCGCTTTTGGATCTCATCCGCGCCATAAGATTCCCAGTCTTCATCATGTGCTTTTTCTTCAATAAATTGCGCATCCTTTGTGTCATGGGCCGATTTTTCGTCGTGCTCTTTCATTTCTTCAGCTTTTCGATCCATGCATTCTATCTCTTTTTGTATCCTTTTAGCAAGTTTTCTTTTAATTCCTTTTATTCTTGTCAATTCTCTGACTGATTTTCCTCTTAAGACATCAATGGATTTAATTCCGTTTTCATAGAGCAACGAGGCTGTCTTTTCATCTATATTGCTTATCCCCTTGAAAGCATCTATTTTTTTGTCTTTCTTGGTGTCTTTGCTTTCAGCCTCATCGCCAAAAAAGTCTTTGTCTTCCTCTGTAAATTCATAATTCGATATATTTTCATCAATCTTTTTAGCATCATCTTCTTCAGATTTTTCATCAAGAATGAAATATTCGCCTGGCTCGCCCTTGATCTCAATTGCCGACTCTTTAGGCTCTTGTTCTATTTCTTTTTTAATATTTTTGGCCAATTTCTTTCTGATGCCCTTTATTCTTGTTAAATCTCGCAAAGATGCCTTTTTTACAGCATCGATGGAAGTAAAGCCGTTGTCATATAACAAAACTGCAGTTTCCTCATCCATACTTTTTATATCTTTGAAAATATCTATTTTGCCAGATCGGTCTAAAGTTGAAATTTCTTCTTGGCGTTCTTCTCCTAGGCTCATCTCATCTTTTTGTTCAAAAGTCTCTTCTTTAAATTCAGATTTTTCTTCTGTTTCTTTAAATTCTACTTCTTCATCTTCTTTCTTTTCTAACGGTAAAAATACCTTTTCTGCAAAATCATTTTTTTTCAAGTCTTCTTCAGCAACTTTTGGTCTAAATTCATTCAATTCGCATTCCTTTTCTTGCTCGTGTGGAGGCAACTCCTTTGGCATTTCCGTTTTAGTTTCTTCCTCGTAAATTTTTGATTTTTTTGTGTCTACTTGTTCCCATTCAGGTAATTTTTCGTCTTCGACATCACTTGTCTCAAAATCTGGAAGCTTTGGACTTTCTTCTGTTTCCACCGTAGAGCTTCTTTCTTTCTTTTCTGTGACTTCTTTTGGTTTAACTTCCAAAAATTCAGGTCCTTTAATCTCAACTTTTTCAACTTCATACAGTTCTTCGTCTTTGTATGCTACTTCTTCTTGTTTTTCTTCAGGTTCTGCATGTTTTATTTCTGGTGCGATAAATTCCTTTTTTTCTTCCTTTTGATAAATTTTAACCCGTGGTTTCAAAGGGTCAATTTCTTCCCTGTTATCTTCTTTGTAACTTTTATAAACATAAACCTTACTTTCTTTAGGAGATCCAATTAATCTTCTACGTAATGCCTCCATATGTTTTTCATCTTCAGGATGCAATTTTCCATTGGAAGGATTATCCAGAATAATGCGTAATTTTTCTAATCTCTCCTTCTTGGATTTTATATTTTCTTGCATGATATAACCATACTCCCAATTTTTGCTTGTATCTTATCTGGTCGATTACCATATATATAACTTGTTGGACAGCTCTTATCATAATAGTATAGGACTTTTATTATATTAATATATTTTCCTAATTTTAGCCTATTTTTTTAAATTTTTGCAAATTAAAAAGGTTATTAAGTCATTTATGCATCTCTATCCTTTTGATTCATATGAATTTCAAGGGAAGAGATATAATCTCGATAAAGGATTTTTCTAAGACTGAAATTGAGTATCTTCTAGACTATTCCAAAAAAATGGTACCGTATGCCAATGGGGAAAAACATACCAATGTTTTAAAAGAAAACATACTCTGTTCACTGTTTTTTGAACCAAGCACTCGCACTAGGCTTAGTTTTGAAAGTGCAATGAATAGATTGGGTGGCCGAGTAATAGGTTTCGCAGAACCCAGTGCAACATCACAGAAAAAAGGAGAGAATCTGGCAGATACCATACGAATGGCCGACTCATACAGCGATGCAATTGTAGTAAGACATCCCCAAGAGGGGGCGGCAAGACTTGCGGCAGAATTTGCTAAAGCACCAGTTTTAAATGCAGGGGATGGAGCAGGACAACATCCAACACAATGTTTACTTGATTTATTTACCATCTTGACGGAAAAGAAGAAGATCAAAGGAAATAACGTAGTTCTGCTTGGTGATTTGAAGTATGGTCGAACTGTCCATTCACTAGCCTATGCGCTGTCCATGTTTAAAGCAGATTTGACCTTTGTTTCACCAGACTCTTTGAAGATGCCAAAAGAAGTGATTAATGAATGTAAAGAACTCGGTATAGAACCGACAAGTACTACGAACTTGGAGAAAGCAATCAAAGAGGCGGACGTTCTTTACGTAACAAGAATTCAGAAAGAGCGATTTCCTGACGCAGAGGAATATAATCGCGTTGTCGGCATCTATAAGGTTGACTCAACTCTTTTAAAACAGGCAAAAGAGAATCTTATTGTTATGCACCCATTACCACGAATTGTGGAAATAGATCCCGAGGTGGATAAAACAAGGCACGCACTGTATTTCAAGCAAGCATTCAATGGAGTTCCTGTCAGAATGGCACTACTCTCCCTAATCTTGGGAGGTAAATTATGAAAGAACTAAAAGTTACTCCAATCAAAGATGGAACGGTCATCGACCACATCACACCAGGACGTGCATTAAAGGTTCTTCGTATCTTAAAAATTCCAGAATCGACCTCTTCGGTCGTGAGTGTTGCGATGAATGTATCTGGTAAAATGGGCAAGAAAGACATTGTCAAAGTCGAAAACCGAGAATTGGATCCAAAAGAACTCGATAAAATCGCGTTAATCGCTCCAAAAGCCACTATAAACATTATACGAGATTATGAAGTTATCAAAAAACACAAGGTAGTACTGCCGAATGAAGTTGTAGGGATTGCCAAATGTTCAAATCCCACGTGTATTTCCAATGCTCGGGAACCCGTGGAAAGTAGATTTCATGTTATTGGCAAAGATCCACCAAGGATAAAATGCTACTATTGCGAAAGAGAACCAGAAGACATTACTGAAGGAATTATCTAGTCTTTCTCATCTTTTCGAGTATTTCTTTTGCTCGGTCAAGTTTTATCTTGTTTTCTTTGATTAATTGCTCTGCCAGGCTGTCGATTTCTTTTCCTTCTGCGCCAGCCATTACCGCAATATTCTTTGCATGCAGCGACATATGTCCTTTTTGAATTCCTACTGTTGAGAGAGCAAATACTGCAGCAAAGTTCTGTGCAAGTCCTAGACTTGCGACAACTTCGGCAAGCTCTTGAGCAGTTTTTATACCAAGTATCTTTCTGCAAAGCTTTGCCTTAGGATGCATGTTAGCCGCACCGCCTACAATGCCTACTGCGAGAGGCAGTTCTATTTCTCCTACAAGATTTCCATTTTCATCTTTATGGTATGTGGTAAGTGAAGAATAGCTCCCGCTTCGTGACGCATAGGCATGGGCTCCTGCTTCAATTGCGCGGAAGTCGTTTCCAGTTGCAATGATCAGTGCATCTATGCCATTCATAATGCCCTTGTTGTGTGTAGCTGCTCGGTAAGGATCAATAGTTGCTAGTATATAGGATTCAAGAAATGCATCAACAACATGCTCTCCACCCATTGTTTCTTTATCAAAGGTGGCTTTGGCCTTGAATATTCTTTTATCAGCAAGATTTGAAAGAATCTTTAGTCTTACTCTTCCGCCTGTTACTTCCTCAAGAGATGGTGCCAATGCCTCACACATTGTGTTAACAGCATTTGCCCCCATGGCATCACGAACATCAACAATCAAATGAACAACAATCATTTTTCCAAGGGGGCTATTGAGTATTCGTACCTCGAGGTCTTTTGCTCCACCACCCAAATCTACAAGAATTTTATCTTGGGCATTTGCAAGTCGTAAGATTTCTTTTTTGTGGTCCATGATTTTTTGTGCCGCACTGGCAATATCATCTATGCCTAAAATTTGAATTTGACCAATCATTAAAGGCTTTGAGCATTCCGTCTTAAATCCACCTTTGCCCCTGGCGATTTTTGCTGCGTTACTTGCAGCAGCTATAACACTTGATTCTTCCGTTGCCATCGGAATAAGATAATCCTTTTCATTGATGAGAAAATTAACTGCAACGCCTAGAGGCAACTCAAATGTTCCTAGAGCATTCTCGATCATCCTATCTGCAACTTCTATGCTAAGACAAGATGAAAACAAACCTACCTCATCTTTGCTTAAATCTGAGAATTGTCCAACAAATTCTATTCTTTTTTCAACTGGCAGTTTATAGAAACCAGAAACTTTGGATGATTTTTCATTCGACGTATTAATGCGCCTCCTTTATTTAATTCTCCAGAAAACAATTTATTGTTTTTATAATTGTGTATTTTAGTTACGTCTATTGACGAACTTCATTTTAAGATATTTTTAACCTTTAATTTCTCAATTAAGTAATTAAGAAACACATGATATGATTCTTCCTTTATTCTCCCTTTCATCAGAATGTCAATTGCATGATCCTTTTTCTTATGAACTTTTTTGATTTTTATTTCGGCAGTACATCTATGTGCACCATCTGAAAGAGCAGTAATCTCAAGGATTTTGCATTGGTTAATATCAAATGAGAGCCCTTTGAAAATATCAATGGCATTTTTTAAATCCGAAATAATCTCCGGGTGATCGTGTTGTATTTTTTTGTCAATAAGTATCTTGGCAGTATGTTTAAATTTGGCCTTGGCAAGCGCCCTCAAGAGGGCATCGGCAATTGAAAGAAGATCAAAATGCTCCTCAACATATGTATTTCCTGTAATCTTTGATGACAATCTTGAAAAAACATTTGGCGGATCGGCCTTTGTTTGTTCTACGTTAAGATCCAATCGAACATGCATGTTTTTCAAAATGACATTGCCTCCTCTTTTCTGGGATTTTTTATCTCTTTTTTCACTTGGGTGTGTCGCTTCTATCCATTCCATAGTTTCCTTTGGACCATAAACCCAAGGAGGCTGTTTAAAATCAGGATTATGTTCAGTCATTTTTATCCCGAAAAATACAACATCTTAGAACTTATAATAGTTTCCAAAAACACCTACGAACTTAAACAACAGCTTCCCTTGTTTTAACGGCCATGCCAAACTCAAATGATAGCATTTCATCCCTGTTTAATAGAGTTCTACCAACAGCCAATAGCTTGTCCTTTTCATCAACAATAATACACTCGTCAAATGGACGTAAATTTGGATCACAGTCTACTACAAATTTTGCAAAAGCACTCTTTCCTTCTTTTATAAACGGCACTGCATCTTTCTTTACAATTACTCGCAATTTAGGATATTTAAAAAAACGTCGGAGAAGTTGTGCCCCATCTATTTTTAAAGTAAACATGCCATCTTCAGCACGCATAGATAATACATGATTGCCATCCACGTGAATGTTACGTATTTTATCAGTATTTTTTGATTTAACAATCTCTACATCTCCATCCAATAGTGCCTTGGAGGCACCTTTTCCAAACTGCATATCTGCAACAGCAGAAATTCTCCTTAAATCTGGGTCTTCCCTGCGTTTATCTTTTGATTCAGACAATTCTTGTAAAGTTTTGTTGCCTTTCCAAAATATTATTTTTCTATTTTTTGTAAATTCACCAAATATCCTGCCCAATTCATCCGCGGTCTCTTTATCAATAATTTCAGGAAATACAGATTGAGCAAAAGGATACATTTCATCAAGCTCAATTGGTACAGGACCAAGATATGAATTTACCAATAAACTTACATTTCTCTTTCCAAGTATCTTCTTTATTTTTTCAAAATAATATCTTGAATAAGGTTTCTTTCCTTCCGGAAAAACAACAATAGTATCAAATGAAGGTTCATATCGATTCAACAGTCTTTTGTGGCGTCTATGTACAAGCGGTCTATGAATGGTTTGGCTCCCGGTATAAAATAATGCTTTGTTTTTACTGGCAGGTTCAAATCGCTCTAACCACTCTTTATTTTCTTTTTTTCTCAACTCTCTTAAAGCATCGAGTAAATATGGATTTGAACCAGCTCTTCTTTCTACAAGTTCCCAAAGATTTCCTTCAACAATGGCACTTCTAATCTTTTTAATCTCAGCAAAACTAACGTATAGATTATGCTTTGCTAACTGTAGAGCAACTTCTTTTTTTTCCATCTTTTTAAGTTCAGATGCTGTAAATTTAGTGCAAACGGGACAACAACATGGAAGTTCCTCTAAATCTTCTAGCTTTTCCGTCCCTTCAGGTAAAATCATCCTTCCGTCATCTGCATATTTTGCATAGGCTGAGGAATCAAAGAAATCACAACCAAGTGCGACAGCTAAAGGAAACACCAGTGGGTGACCTGCTCCAAATAAATGAACGGGTTTTGACGGATCTAGGCATCTTTTGGCAGAGAGTATGCATCGCACAAGGTCCGTATATCTTTGATTTTCCATTAGAGGTACTACGCCACCAATTGGAAAGAAATCTGCATCTAGCCTGCTTAGTTCTTTGGCGCATGTCTCTCTTAGATCCGGGTAAATGGAGCCCTGAACAGTACAGGCAAGTAGCATATCATTTTTTAAAGGTATGCTCTTTTTCGCTCGTTTGATGGTCTCTTTCATTCCTTGTTCTGCTTTTCTCTTAGTTTGATCTGGAGTTCCAAAAATATCCAAGATCGTTCCTATGTCACTTCCAATGTCTCTTTGAAATTTTACAATTTCTATAGGGTCTACATTTACATCTCCGTATATGTAGGACTGAAAAGTTCCAGAGTCCGTCATGATGGGGCCATCGAAATCTATCAACCTGTGAACTCCGTTCTTCAGTGCTTTTTCTCTAAGTTCTTCGCTTTTGTTAATTATATAAGAATTTGTGATAACTATCTCGGTGCCAAAGAGCCTCTTCATTTCTTTTGGGGTGATGAGCATCTTGTTTGGATTAATCACCGGCATGAGATTTGGAGTAGTAACTACTCCATGTTTTGTCGTAAATTTGCACAATCGCCCAGCAGCATCTCTATCTTTAATTTCAAATTTCATTCTGAGGAAGTAAATAACGAGGGATATTTAGCTTTTAGTTACCACAAAAAATCATTTTTCCGAAAGTTTCAATATTTAAACATATGTTTTGTCTTTACACCTTTACAAAGTTGCTGTTTAACGTTTATTTAGGCTATTTGTATGGGTGAAATAATTTTTTTCAATACGGCAATGGCCGACAGAGATGCCATGTAACTCGACTGTGGATTTTTTGGATTGGGCATGTTTTCTACTTCCGCTCTGAGTCGACCGAATTTTCCATGGGCCAATATTTTATGACTGATCCTAGTTTCTACAGGATCCGCAACAATCTCCACTTTTGTTTCATCAAATCCAACTCCGGCAAGCGAAAGACACGCAGCAACGTTGATATTTTTTGGGAATTGTTTAACCGCTTCACGTGCACTTCCTTCAAAAATGATAGTTCGTTTATCAACTTTTTTGCCAAGAGATGCGGGTGGCTTTGTTGTAACAAGAGTGACACTGTCGAGTTTTTCTATACTGGCAGCAAGTACGCCGTCAATTCCACAGACGGCACCAGATGGCAAATAGATTTTGCATTTGTTTTTTCGTGCTGTATCCTCCATTTTTTTTCGAAAAGCATCGTCAAATAAACTCCCGATACTCATAATCACCAGGTCTTTTCGCGATTCCAAGATTTTTAATCCATATTCGCTGACAGCTTGTTGTGATGCGGCTTCGAACGCAATATCAACGTCATCTAAGAATTCTTTTACTGATTTTATTTCTGCTTTTTTAAGAATCTTACACAGTTTGTCTGAAGCTGCTTTGTTAATATCAAAAAGATAGATTTTTTCGATTTCTTTCATTTCATCTGCAGCCTTTGCTACATCAGTTCCAATGGCGCCACAACCAATAATTCCAAGCTTCATAATTCTCCCAAAACCTTAAAACAGGCATTACTATAAAAAATATTGTTATGGATAATATTGACAAATATCTGCTCGAGGATCTAGATAAAAAAGGAGATGTAACTTCAGATTCCTTGTTTACTGATGAAGCGGCTAAAGCACATATTATTGCAAAAGAAGATTGTATCGTCGCTGGACTTGAAGAGGCAAAACTCGTATTTGAAAGGTCAGGAGCTGAAGTTAGGTTGCAGGTCAGTGATGGTGATTTTGTAAAAGAGAAAACGATTGTAGCCAAGATCAATGGACCTGTGCGCTCTATTCTCAAGGCTGAGCGATTGGCTCTCAACTTTATCTGTAGGATGAGTGGTATTGCCACAGAAACAAAGAAACTTGTGGATAAATGCAGGGCTATAAATCCAAAAGTAACCGTAGCTGCTACAAGAAAAACAACGCCAGGTTTCCGCAAATATGAAAAAAAGGCTGTTGTACTTGGCGGAGGAGAATCACATCGATTTGGTTTGTACGATGCCGTTATAATCAAAGATAATCATATCAAATGCATTGGTTCGATTGAAGAAGCAATTAAAAGAATAAAACAGAGGGTTCATGATAAAATCATAGAGGTTGAAGTAGAAAACCTGGCTGATGCACTTACCGCAGCAAAGATGAACGTCAATGTGATAATGCTGGATAATATTAGTCCTAAATTAGGTAAAGGCATTGCAAAGAAAATTAGAGAGGTGAATAGTAATATTATTATTGAAATATCGGGCGGAGTTACTCCAGACAATATTGTCAAATACGCATCTTTTGCAGATCGTATTTCTCTAGGTTATATAACACATAGTACGAAGAATAAAGATTTTTCTTTAGAGATTGTTTAGTATTTTTTTGGAAATATTTAATAATCGCAATTCCTTTACAATATTGTAAAAAATATAATAATAATCACAATAGTGGGGTTTATTGTTGTGAGGGCATGGTGATTTAGATGAGAAAAATAGTTGAAGAAGTTGTCGCCAATGAGAATAGAAAAAAGAGAGAAAAGAACGCCAATAACTGCGAAGAAAAAAACGATGCTTTGAGAGATTCGCTTACTAGAGATACAATTGGTAGAGGCATTAAAGACAAAGAACTCGAAGAGGTATTGCAGGGCTTAGTTACTAAAATAAAGGTTATCGGCTGTGGCGGTGCCGGAACCAATACTATTTCAAGATGTATGGAAGCAAAGATAGATGGGGCAGAATTGATCGCTCTTAACACCGATGCCCAACATCTTCTGATATCCACTGCACCGCATAAAGTGCTAATTGGTCGCCATCTCACTCGCGGTCTTGGTGCAGGTTCTCTTCCCCAAGTTGGTGAGGAGGCTGCAATGGAAAGCGAAGACGACATACGTAATGCGATTGCACCGGCAGATATGGTTTTTGTGACTTGCGGACTTGGAGGCGGCACTGGTACAGGTTCTGCTCCCTTTGTTGCTCAGATTGCAAAAGAGACTGGTGCTCTAACGATCGGAGTTGTCACCCTTCCTTTCAGAGTTGAAGGTCTTGTACGTTTGGATAATGCAGAGACTGGTTTGAAACGACTTAGAGATGCCTGCGATACAGTTATTGTTATACCAAACGATAAATTGCTTGATATTGTACCAAACCTTTCATTGAATGCTGCATTCAAAGTTGCAGATGAAGTGCTTATGAGATCAATTAAAGGAATAACCGAGATGATTACAAAACCAGGTTTAGTCAATCTAGATTTTGCGGATCTAAAAACTATTATGAAACGTGGTGGAGTGGCCATGATTGGTCTTGGAGAAGCAGAGGGCGAAAACAAGGCAGTAAATGCCGTTGTAGAAGCACTCAACTCGCCACTACTCGAGGTCGATATCTCTGGAGCCACTGGCGCTCTGGTCAATGTGACTGGAGGCGAAGATATGACGATAGGTGAAGCCGAACGAGTTGTCGAAGAAGTTTATTCAAGAGTTGATCCAAATGCTCGCATCATATGGGGAACTACGATTGATCCAGATCTCAGGAAAAACATTCGTGCAATGTTGGTCATAACGGGCGTTAAATCAAAACAAATTCTAGGTCCGTCGCAGAGATCATATGAAAATAAAGAGTACGGCATTGACTTTGTAGCATAGTAACTAGACAAACTAGCTTTAGCATCTAAAGGCGAACTAGTTACTGTACGGAAATAAAGTCAGCCAAATTCTTTATATATACCTATTTATTTGACGATTAACACTCATTAGAGGTGTAAAATAGTGAAGTTATTTAAAAGTGATAAAATTAAAAGCGATAAAAAATTCATAGAACGAGCAACAGAATTACAAAATAAACTAGATGCAAAACAAAAAGGATTGGGATCAGGTAAATACGGCAGAGTCTTAAAAATGGCTCGCAAACCTACCAATGAAGAATATACGAAAACCTCGATGATAACTGGAGCCGGAATCTTGCTTATAGGTGGATTAGGTTTTCTTATTTTCCTTTTAGTAACAGAAGTTGCACCTTGGATGGCAAGAACTCTTGGATTGGTAAAATAGTGTGATATTATGCAAAATACAGATTTTGAAGCAGGTAGTGAAGAAAAAACAAAGATATTTGCGATAAAAACTCAAGTTGGTAAAGAGCAAAACACGGCTGATCTTATCAACAGCAGAGCTGACAAATCGAAAATAAAGATTACATCAATCCTAGTTACACCGGAACTCAGAGGATACATATTTTTGGAAAGCTACGACATAGAACGTATAAAGGATATGATTAAGACAGTTTCTTACGCTAGAAACATGCTTGAAGGTGACACACCAATAGAGCAAATAGCGCATTTTCTGATACCTGCATCTGCGGTTGCAAAGATTGCAGAGGGCGATGTGGTCGAAATGGTTGCAGGTCCATTCAGAGGAGAAACTGCAAAGGTTACACATATAGATGACACCAAGGAAGAAATCACCGTGGAACTCTTTGAATCAGTTGTTCCTATACCAATTACTGTTCGTGGTGAACAAGTTCGAGTAATCAAAAGAAAAGAAGAAGAAAAAAAGAAAGAAGAGGGAGCGTAATCAAATATGGCAGATACAATTAAAGCACTTGTTGACGGAGGAAAAGCATCCGCAGGCCCACCACTTGGTCCAGCACTTGGTCCACTGGGTGTAAACATAATACAGATCGTCAATACAATCAACGAAAAAACCAAGCAATTTGATGGAATGAAAGTTCCAGTGAAAGTTATTGTTGATCCAAAGACGAAAAAATTTGAAGTCGAGGTAGGTACACCTCCAGCATCATCGTTGATTCTTAATGAACTCAAGCTGGAGAAAGGTTCAGGTGCTCCGTCCACCAAAAAAATAGGAAATCTCACTGTGGATCAAGCGATAAAAGTTGCCAAGATGAAACACAGCAATCTTCTAGGCAAAAATCTTAAGAAGAAAACAAAGGAAATCATAGGAACCTGTGTGTCGATGGGCATAACTGTGGAAGGGAAAAGGCCACAAGAGATTCAGAAAGCAATTGATGAAGGTACTTACGATTCTAAATTCCAATCTTAATATCTTTATCTAATTTTTTCTTTAATTCTTCGCTCCTTTTTTGGTCATTCTCTAGTAATCTCTGTTGCATACGTTCTTTTGCTGTTCCCGATAAAATATCCTCACGTATCATTCTTTGTTCTTTTTCTATCGCATTAAGCCTCTCTTCCATATTGCTGAGTTTCTCTTTTAGTTCTTCAACAAGTTCGTTATCACTCATTAAAAATTATATCGTGCGCTGAGTTTTAAATATTTGTCTTTAAATTAGAAATTAAATTCGCTTAAAACCGCGCTCGAAGAACTGTTTAATTGCTTTTATCATCCGATCACGTCTTACTTGTAGTGGTATGGTGGTTCCCTCACCCCATGTCTTTTTGCCAATAATCTCCGATAGAATGGAATCTATTTCCATATCTGTTGACTCTACAACAGTATAGCCATATCCTGCATATGATGGGTCATGTGCATCACTGCCACCTGTTCCGCCTAACTTGAATTCTTTTGCGACCTTTGCCGTTTTAATGTTTGTTTCTGGTAGACTGCAGCCGTTGAATACTTCCATTGCGGGGATTTTTTCATAGATTATTTCAAGTTTTTCTTTTTTTATACCTGACATTTTTCTAAAAAGATGAGGCACAATGGCTATTCCGCCAGCATCAATAATTTTATCTACAGTTTCTTCTACAGACAGATCTCTAGGGATGTTTTCTTTTACTCCTAATGCTATGAGGTGCCCATCAGCAGTTGAAATTTCTATACCGGGAATTATAATGAAATCTTTGGGTTTAAGTTTGAGAGCTTCGAGCGATCCTTGTATGTTATTATGATCAGTTATTGCCATCCCTTGCAATCCTTTTATTTGAAGCTGTTTCATTATGTCTTTAGGATGGCCAGCACCATCTTCTGAATATTGTGAATGAACGTGTAAATCAAGCTTTAACATTTCATGCTCCCTTAGGTTACTAAAAATGCGGGCGCCGGGATTTGAACCCGAGTTTTAAGCTTGGCAAGCTTAAGTGATACCAGACTACACTACACCCGCAATGGATGTTAGAAACCAAGTAGCAAAAACCCCTTAAAAAGACTTATGGTGCCATTCGCTTCAATGGTTTACTCAAATGTCTTCTAGCGCACACCGGAACCTCATAAAAACCATTTTTAATTGCCCGTTTTTTTTCTTTCATCAATGGTTTTTTACTTGTCTTACCACAAATTATACATTTGTAACCTTGATTTTTTCCTTTTGATTTCATGTGTTTACCACATTTTGGGCAAATGGGGTTCTCTATTTTTTCAATCTGTTTTGCTAGATGCCTTATCTTTATTTTTTCAATATTGACAGTTAAAGGTTTCTTTCTTACACCACCATAGACTTCAACAATATCTCCTACGCGTAGCTCTCTAATGACTCTTCTAAACTCCTTTGTAGGTTCATAGGCAGCACAATCAATTTTTCCCGTAGCGTCTTTAATTGTGAATATGACATGGCCACCTTTTATTGTATGATGATTTGTTTCTATAGTGCCCTCTATTATAACTGATTGATATGGCTGCACATCACTTATGTTCCTATTTAAAAGATGATCATCGGTACCCTGATTCGTCTCAAAAATCATCCAGCAGTCAACTTTCTCAGATTTTATGAGAGCTCTGGCGCGTATTAACTCTTTTGCATCATCGCCTCTTATGCCATATAATATGGGGCAAGGTGAACTTGGGGTGAGTCGATTATGTTTATTTCTGTAATCATAGTTGTCAAAAGTTGATGGACAGGCTTTATCCATCTTTTTGGCTGAATCTGCATCTACTGTTCTTTTTGTTCCCCATTTCTTTCTCTCTCTATAAGCAATCAACTCGTACGTCTTATCTTCTAAAGGCGACCAAGCTATTGCGGCGGTAGCTCCAATGATTCCTCTACAGTTTTTATAACCCTTATAAACTGCATCAATTGATTTCAATAATCTTTCGATATCCCTTATTTTAACGACTTCTTTTACCGTTTGCTCATAGATGTCAAAAGATGGTTGATCCCGCAGAATGACAAATCCGGGGTTTGTATTTGTATCTTCAAATCTCGCGTACTTATCTACAATAGATTCTAAGAGATTCCTTATTTTTTTTATATCGGCTTCTTTGTATTTCTCAGATGACTTTTTGGTATAGCAGAAGATATTTTCATTTTCCATTTCTCCTATCTTAATTTTCTTGCCCATACCTTTTCCAAATTGTATACAAATTGCTCCATTGCCTCTTGTCTTCCAAGGTATGTTTGGATTTAATCTTACAAGTCGCGGGTATCTTATAATGTCATATCCATCCCTTGTTAATTTTTTGACTATGGCCCGAGCTACATATGTTGTGCATCCCCCTCTTTTTGAATCAGTATCATCTATTCCTATCCAGATAATTTCACTCCCGATATTATTATATATTAAATTTTACTTTAGCTTCACCTGCAAATGGATCGAACAGAGCTGTTAGGAAACATCAGAGAAACCTTGACCAAAGCAGGGTTTTATGTCTCTGATCTATGCATTATACGTCCGATAGGTTTTGATTTAGTTGCAAGAAGGGACAATTCGTTACTAATAATTAAAGTTTTGACAAATATAGATGCTTTATCAGAGGACGTTGCCAAGGAACTAAGAGTATTATCTATACTATTGAGGGGCTCTCCATTATTAATTGGAGAAAGAAGCGGAATAGGATTTCTTGAAGACGATGTTGTTTACGATAGATTTGGAATTCAAACTATAACGCCAAACAGTCTCAGAGATTATCTTCTTGAAGGAATGCCTCTAAAGGCATATGCAGCACCTGGCGGTCTGTATGTTAATCTGGATCGAGAAAAACTCAAAAAACTTAGACAGGAACAAAATATCTCTCTAGGTTCGTTTGCACGATATGTGCGAGTATCGCGTAGAACAGCAAGTATGTATGAAGACGGCATGAATGCACGAGTGGATATTGCTTCACGAATTGAGGAGCTACTTGGTAGCCCTGTAACCACGCCCATAGATATTCTAAAACCTTCACTCTCGGATAAAAAAGAGACAACATCATTTCATGGAGAAACAGAACATCTCAGAGATTTTCAAATGGAGATATTCTCCATATTGGAAAGTGTCGGGTACAAGATAATTCCCATGGAACGAAGTCCTTTTGAGGCACTTAGCAAAGACAAAGAAAGAATAATATTGACTTGTGTTCACAAATACGACAAAAAAATAATTAAAAAAGCACAAATTGTCAGTAGCATCTCTAAAATAACAGAGAGATACGCCGTTCTTTTTACAGATAAGGAAGTTAATAAGAAAAATATAGAGGGTACTCCCCTCATTGCTAAAAAAGAGTTGAAGAAGATCAGAGGACCAGAAGAGATACTTGATTTAATTATAGAACGGATAAACGATTAATAGGTTATACCAAACTTTTATAAATGGGGTTGTCATTCCCGAAGACTACATTCTCCGCACTCTTATGGAGAAAAAGGCATATAAAAACACTCGATGATGTCTATGACGGACAAAAAAACTGTAGAAGTAGTTAGCAAAATCTTAGAAGAATCTAAGAAGCTTGAAAGAAAATTCAAACAAAACGTAGATCTAGTTGTAAACCTGAAAAACATAGATTTGAATAATCCTAAGAATCGTCTTGAGGAAGAAATAATCCTGCCCCATGGTAGAGGCAGTGTGGCAAAAATCGCTCTTTTTGCAAGTGGTGAGCTTGCCGTTAAATCAAAGACTCATGTTGACTTGTTAATTAAGCCAGAGGAGATCGGGGATCTTTCCAAAGATAAAAAGAAGTTTAAAAAGATAGCCGAAGCGCACGACTTCTTTATAGCCGAAGCCCCTCTCATGCCAACAATTGGTAAAACACTAGGTACTGTTTTAGGTCCAAGGGGGAAAATGCCCAGGCCAGTGCCTCCAAATGCTGATATCTCTGGTTTAGTGAAAAATCTACGCAATACTGTAAAGATTCGAGCCAAGACTAAGACTTTTCATACAATTGTTGGTAATGAAGAAATGTCCAAAGAAAACATTGCGGATAACATAGATGCAATTATCAAACGAATTGAACAAAAATTGGAAAAAGGACGAATGAACATAGGCTCTATACATGTTAAGACCACAATGGGGCCATCAGAACGGGTAATTTAGGGGGATAGTAATGACAGCTCACGTTTCAGACTGGAAGCACGGAGAAGTAAAGGAGATTACCCATCTTTTAACAAATAAAAAGGTAATTGGAATTGTCGAAATCGGTGGCATTCCATCTCCGCAGATGCAAAGAATGAGGAAAAATCTCAATGAGACTGAAACAGTAATTCGTTCGGCAAAAAATACTCTAATTTTGAGGGCACTTGACGAAGCTGAAAAAAAAGTAAAAGGCATCAATGAATTGAAAAGCATGGTGAACGGTCAAGCTGCAATTATTGCAACAGATATGAATCCGTTTAAACTTTTTGGGCATGTTAAAGCCACCCGAACAATGGCACCTGCAAAAGGTGGAGAAACAGCAGCACACGATATCGAGGTAAAAGCCGGAGATACGCCGTTTAAACCAGGACCCATTGTTGGAGAATTACAAAAAGCAGGTATTCCTGCTGCAATTCAAGAGGGAAAAGTTGTCATTAAAAACGATAAGGTCCTTGTTCCTGCTGGAAAAAAGATTCCTGCAGATATTGCACAAATGCTCACTAGACTTGAGATATACCCGATAGAAATAGGCATGACTCTTCACGGAGTTTATGAGAATGGAAGTATCTTTAAATCAGACGTTCTGGACATTAATATTGATGAATTCAAAGCAAAAATGCATCAGGCATCAAGCTATGCATTTAACCTCGCAATAGAATCTGCTTGGACCAACAAACTAACGATTAAGCCCTTGCTACATAAGGCGCATAACCACGCTTTTATACTTGCAATGGAAAGAAATATAATTACAAAAGAAACAATTAAAAATTTAGTTTCAAAGGCGCATGGAGGCATGCTAGCCTTGGCATCGAGTGCAAAGGATGCATTAGATGAAGATTTAAAGAAAATGATAACATAACAGGAGGAAAAAGAAATGGAATATATATACAGCGCAATGCTTCTTCATTCCGCAGGCCAGAAGATTACAGAAGAACATGTAAAAAAAGTTCTCACTGCCGCTGGCGTGAAAGCAGATGAATCAAGAATTAAAGCATTGGTGGCATCTTTAGATGGAGTAAACATCGATGAAGCCATCAAGACAGCTGCAATTCCAGTGGCCGCTGCACCAGCACCCGCAGCATCTGGAGAAGCGTCTGCTGACAAAAAAACCGAAGGAAAAAAGAAAGAAAAGAAAGAAGAAGTCTCTGAAGAAGAGGCAGCAGCAGGCCTAGGCGCATTATTCGGATAAAGCATTAACATCATTTGTTGTTTCAACAAATTTTGGGCGACAAAAAAAACCAAGTTGCTCCTATTTGTTGAAAAAACAACCTTTTTTTTATTTTTCAATTTTTAAGTTTATTTAAAGACAAAAAGAAAAACAATAGCTATATTTTATAAATAAAAAGTAAGTGATGGATAGGTGGGGGACGGGATGCATTGATAGGAGGAATGTGCCTCTAAGTGGAAAGCAGGTACTTAAAGATACCTCCCCAATATACTCTCTAGTCCCCCGCTATAATAATATCATTTTTGAATAAATAGTTTTCTCTTGAATTTTTCTCCTGTTGAATTTTTAAATAACGGGGGCAACTACATCCAAGCATCAAGACCTTTTTGTTCTGTTGCTGAAATATCTGAAAGACCAAATGCTCCCTCTATATAATTTTCAATCATCTTTTTGTACCATTCAAGATCGATTTCTTTTACATCTTTTAAAAGATCCACCGGATACATATAATCGATAGGTTTAACACCACTCTTTGAAGGATTCATAATGCCCGGAAGCGGTCTTTTCGTAACAACAAACTTCATTTTTATACGGGTTTTTATTTGCTGGTCAATAAGTTTTTCCAATGCTGCAGAGCGTTTACCAAATACGGACGTTGACCCATCTCGAATTGTCTTATATCGTTTAGAAGGTTGAACGGATTGAATCAATGTCAAATCATTGATATCTACCTGTGATAAATCTAGTTTTAAAAGACTGTCTTTCGTTTTACTCATAATACTATTTTTTATCGCCTTTCTTGCTTTTTCTTCATCATCCCAACAAGGATTATCTTTCAAAACACCCATCATTATATTTTCGAGCACTTTACGCGCAATATTTGCTTTGTCTGAACCTTTAAAGTTGTTACCCTTTGTTGTCAGCTCAATTTTGCCATCTTTTACATCAAAAATGAGGTAATTCTTATGTTTGACAAAGATCATCCCATCATGAATTTCGGGTTCTAATTCAAAATCAGGATACTTAAGATCATTCTGCCATTTTTTGTTGCACTGCTCAATTGCAGCGATGGCAACTTCGGGTTTGGTCAACCACGTTTTATCATCCTGATTTATGGAAAGTCCTAATGCCTTTGAAAATTCAGGTAAGTTTCCTGCAGACCTCGAGCATCCCAAATAAATTCCATCGGTATCGCCGTAAACAACGCGAATATTTCTGTTTTCAAGATAATTTAATGTATCTGAAAGTATCATCTGGCCTTTTGTAGTAATTGCTGCAGCACCCCAAAGATTGAACTGCCGTCCAGTTACAGTTGGTGCAGCTAAAATCCCATGAGTTCCAGCATTACGAGCGCCCTTCATACTTTGATACATCATCTTCAGTCTTTGCAGCTCTAATTTATCTCCCTTTTCTTTTGCTTTCTTAAGTTCTTTTTTTGTTTTTGCAATCATGTTCATAATACCAGTCATAGCAAGATTTACCACTCCTGGATTACTATCGATTTTTATACCCAGCATGAACCCTTTATCTGCAAATGAATCATCTTCAGTAACTTTCCTCCAATTCACGTCTCTATTTTTAAAAAATTCCTCAGGAAGTTTTTTCAACCATATCCAATCGTCAGGCTTTTCGACTTTTGTAGCCAGCCGTACCGTATCTGCACCGACATTCATTGCTTTGAGAATCGTCGGATACATCGCACCAACATCGGCGACAACTACATGATACCAAGGAATAAAATGAGAATGTGCTTCTTTGTCAGGTTTTATTGTCATGCCGCCAGGCATGTGGTAATTCAACGATTCATCTGCATCCTCTGCGCGTTCATTATGGATTACATAAGGGTATTCAACCCACTCGGGCATTTCTTCTCCGTATTTCAAAACCCGTAAAAAATCTTTAGAAAGTTGTTCTCTTTTTTTCTTAGCCGATTTTACTATTTCTTCCCTTGTGTTGCATCCCCTAAAATCTCTCAGTAATGTCTGCGAAACAGACTTAACTCGACAGATGGGTGGCATGATTTTCTTTTGGGTGGCCCCTCTTATAAGCGCCATATGGTCCCAAATATTTACAGCTCCGGACGGAAGCAGCATATCAAAAGGCATACATGTAGTAAATGCAAGTGGCAATGCCTGCTGGATTAGATTAAGCGTTACGCCAATTTGCTCCAGCACATCTTGTTTGTTGTATTTTAACGTTCTAGCATCTATTTTTATCTGGGATGGAGTCAAAAGAATACGATCCTTCACTATTACATTTAGAAAAGGAGCTAGTGTCTTGAGACTGAATTCATCTAAAAAAGAATAAAATTTTCTTGCCGCAAGATAAGTATCAAAACTGGATGGATAAAATTGTACAACTTCTGAACCGACACCGAAATGGAAAGATTTGTCTAGGCGAGTATATTTTTCTATAAACTCTTGGAAGGTTTTTCTTTCATCGTTAGAAAGTTTATCGTGACAAGTTCTTAAAATCCAGTTTATCCTTCCATACATATGGAAGTTGTCAAAACCTGCGATATTATGCCCAGATATAATGTCATGTTCCCCTAATAGTTTACACATCGCGTGGAGGTTTTCTACCTCTTCGTCAACATTACGCGAAATAAGTTGGTTAACTTCCATATCTTCCCAGCCAGACGGGCAGTCTAGGATGTCAAAATAAAATTCTTCGTTTTCTAAATTTTTATCCGATTCAAATAAAATATCAAAGTTAGAATAACCAATTATGTCGATCGGTAAATCTTTTTTCCCTTCTTCGTATTGCGTAATTTCTATGTCGTAAATTAAAACTTTGAGTTTCTTTTTTTCTCCACTTGTATCAAAAATCCAAGCTTTGTTTTCCACTGCTAAATCTACCAGGGCTCTTTGATGATATGGTATGTCGTGCTCTGCTGTATAGAAACCATGGTTGAAGAATAAATGATCGCTTACGTCTGGAACAAAATAAGATTTTTTAGTATAAACCCTAAACACATTCCTTGTGCTTTTGACGTCCCAGAAACTTCTATGGTTTTCAACTTCACCGATTTCTTCTATTTTGGACAGAGCGTCTTCTTCCGATGTTTTTGCTTCCCATTTTCTTAAAAGTTCCTTTCTAGTATTTTCTATATTTTTGTCTTTAGGACAAAAAGCCAAAAAATACGGTCTATGAAGATCTGATACTTTTTTTGGAGGCATTTTATGGAAATATAAAAACTCAGGTGAAATGCCAAGTAACATATCATCCATTAATCATTTACCCCCAATTCAATTAATTACCCACAATACACTATATTATACTTAAATTATTAGAATAGTTTTATATCTGGTTATTATACTTCATTTGCTGGTTTCGAATATGACCACTCAGATAGTCTACTCGGAGAAATACAACAGACACGACAATCCAAGTCACCCTGAGAATTCAAAACGACTACAAGCCATAATTAAAGAAATTAAAAAAGCACCTTTTTACAAAAATCTTGAATTCATTGAACCAAAGATTTTACAAGAAGAAGTGCTGAAATCAGTACATTCTGAGGAAATGATTCAACTAGTGAAAGAAATAAGTTCCGATGGTGGTGGGTGGCTTGATATGGATACTTATGTTTGCGAATGTTCCTACAATGTAGCAAGACTTGCAGCAGGAGGACTAGTTCAGATGAGCAAAGATGTACTCAAGGGAAAAGCAGATAATGCCTTTGCATTGGTAAGACCTCCCGGGCACCATGCAACCGCTGATAGATCCATGGGCTTCTGTCTTTTTAATAACGTCGCCATAGCTGCAAATGAGACTTCAAAACTCGGAAAAAAAGTCCTCATCTTCGATCATGATGTTCACCACGGAAATGGCACTCAAAGTATATTTTACGGTAGAAAAGACGTATTGTATCAATCGTTTCATCTATCTTCCCATTATCCCGGAACTGGAGATGCACAGGAAATAGGAACGGGCCAAGGACTTGGATATACAATAAACGCCCCTCTTGCCTATGGCAACGGAGACAAAGCAGTTTCAATACTCTTTGATGAGGTTTTTCTTCCCATTGCTCACCAATTTAAACCTGATATAATATTAATTTCAGCGGGTTTTGATTCTCATCATCTTGACCCTCTCGGCGGTCTGAAAATTACCTCTAATTTTTTCGGAGAAATGATATCTAAATTTCAAAAAATACAACCTAAAATAGTATGTAGCTTGGAAGGCGGTTACAACCTGGAGTGGATGGGTAAATGCCTAGTATCTCAATTAGGGCAACTAATTTCTCAGCCCGTCGAATTCAAAGATTGTGCAGAAGAAAACAAAAACGTAGATGATGTTGTAACTGATCTAAAATCTGAATTAGGCAGCTGTTGGGATATTTAGAATATTTAATCAAAATTGTTAAAATGAAATCAGTGTAAAAACCATACTCATTATAACTTGATGATTCTTATTTTTCAAATTCAAGGCATATAACCTCGACCAGTGAGCTGTTACGCTTTCTTTAAAGGATGACTGCTTCTAAGCCAACCTCCTGGTTGTCTGAGGTCATAAACACTCTTTGTCCTATGACATATATCTAATAATTTAATGTTTTATTACCTTTTGGGTCAAATATTTGAATTATTAAAACGCCTCATTTATATGATTTACTAGCTAGTTTTCCAGAAAGAAGACGCATCAACCCTTTTTTTGCTTCATTACCAGTATACATCTTATCTAGTATGAAGTGTGATAGTGCATTGTATAATAGATCCTTGCCATCTTCTGTAATTGCATAACCTGGATGTTCTATATCGGCATTATAATAAACTTTGTAGATAAGTTCTAATTTCATTAACTGGTTAAGATAAAAAGTTAATAGATTGGTACTATCGATCTCCTTATCAAAGGCAACCCCTTCAACATTGCCATTCTTATCCTTCTGTTCCTTAAAACAAATCCATTTAACATCATATGCCCTTAAAAACAAGTCATTGCTTATAATGTCTTCAAACTCTGCATCTAGATAATCATTAATGTTTTGTTTTAACTTCTTTGGCAATAGTTTTTTGTCACATTTTACTAACATATATCTTAAGTGTTTCAGTTCTAGTTTCCTATCTTTATACATCTCTAGAAAAAACAGTATGTTCTTGTAATAGTCAGCACCCTTCTGATTGAATAGATTTTCTTTAGTTATTTTTCCCATAAGATCAATTCTTTATATAATACACAACTATAGTTTTCTAAAGTTGTATATATTGAAACCACTTTATTAGGATTATGATACTATGAAAAAAGTTTCATTATATCTTATAATAAATCAATTTGAATCTCTTAAAAAATTGAATGAAAAAACCGGAAGCATCTACAAACTGATACTTTGATGGGGGCTTGGACATTTAATTAAATTGTAGTTTGAGGAAAAATAAAGACTAAAAAAAAGGTACTTTTTGCATCTCTGTGCATTAAACGAGAGAAATTCCTAAAATGCCTTCAAGTCAGCCAAAAGGTTTAATCAAAAATCATGCCCATGCCGGTGGCCGCAGAATCATCCTGAGCTTCTATCTTTTCATTAATCTCTTTGGCTTTTTTATCGGCAAGTTTTTTCAAACCCAATTCTTTTGCCATTTCTTCGGCTTTTTTGAGCCCTTCTGCACTACCTTCTATCTTCAGATATGTAGCATCGCCTTTTATGTCAAGAGAATTTGCATCTCTTGTTGTAATACTCTGTCTACTTACAAGGTCATCTTTTATTATATTGCTAATTTTGACTGTGTCCTCTTTTTTGATTTCAAAGATAACGTAGGTCATTTTGTCACCTATTGCGAGTGTAACAATGTGGCATATATAAAATTAATCTTATGATGAAAGTCGTCCGTCTTCATCTATTTCATGCTTTTTTATTCGTGATGAGCTAATGGGGCACCCGTCTTGGGCTAAAACAAAGTGAATCTGAATTATTTCCAAGGGTTTTTTTCCTTTTTGTTTACGTTTCTCATTTATCTCCTCTGCAGTTTTACGAGTTTCAGGAGACACAACAATAACATCAAATTCTTCTTCTATCGATGGACCATATTTATCTATTATAGGTTTTACTGCGGCTCGTTTAATAAAATCTTTTTCATACAGGTATTTTTTAATAGCTTTTTCTCGCTCTTCAAATGATTTGGTATCTCTCTTTTCTTTAATTATTTCTCCTGTTGAAATTCCTATAAAAACCGATCCTTGCTTTCCTGCTAATTCAAATGCCTTGTCAATGAGTACTTTATGTCCTTTATGTAGTTGATTAAATGTGCCACCTATGCAAACTTTCATAGAACAGCATATGAACATACTCTTAAAAAATTATGTTATTTCATAAATTTTCATGAGAAAACTATAAATTCTGTTATAGCATTTGTCTATTAACAAGAGGATGGGAAATATGCACAAATCAAAAGAGATTGCTGTAGTTGTTATTTGTTTTCTAATTTTAGGCAGCTTGTTTGTATTATACAATGGCAAACCAAGTAAAGCTTCAGGAAAAACAATATGGGTAGATATTGCCTATAGGTACCCTGAAGAATCAGATGGAACCATAGTGAAACCATTCAAACATATACAATCTGCAATAGATGCAGCAGAAAATGGGGATACAATAAAAGTCCTTCCAGGATCATATACAAGGGACATCACCATTGATAAGTCAATAACTATCACAACTGAAAAGTTACTTAATACCTATATTAATAGTAGTGAAAAGAACGAGTATATGATAAACATCGTTGCAAGTAATGTTTCTTTGGAAAAATTTAAAATAAATGATTTTACACCAACCTCTCATCGTAGGGCTGTAATACATATAGCTGCCAATACTGAGAATGTCGTAATTAGTGGTAATCTAATCAATTGTAGTGTATATGGATACGGAATTTATCTTGATGGCACATCTAGTGCGGTCATTAAAAACAATATTGTTAATGACTCAAGAGGCATCAATATAGAAGATTCAAATGCAAATAGTTTATATGGTAACAATGTCGGAAATTCTACAGGGGATGCTGCCATCAAACTCAAGTCATCAAATAACAATTACATAGAAAAAAATATTTTTAGAAATAGTATTGGGGGAATATATTGTCAAGAATCTGCAGATAACATTATCAAATCAAATCAAATATTTGAAAATGACGGCAGTGGCATAATAGTGATTGCCGGTAGTAGTAATATTATAGAAAACAATACCATCTATAACAATGACAACTTTGGCATATCTCTTTCTTCCACAAACACTATTATTAAAAACACTATTTTCAATAACAATATTAACATCAATCTACAAGCCTCCAAATGTGTAATTAATGACAACAGTATTACTAAACATACAACTTACGGAATATATGCTAGTTCTGCCAGCAGCGGAAATACAATTTTTAACAATTCCTTTAGAACCAATTATGGTATATATCATGCAAAAGAAGAAGGAAATAATCTTTGGGATAATGGGATTATTGGTAACTATTGGGATGATTTTAAAGGTCCAGATCCAACATCTAGCAGTACTCTTGTCACTCTAGAAGATTCAGATTTTTACTATACTCGCGGTGGAGTAATTGATAGACATCCAAAAGGAGTCTTTCAAAAACCTCCAACGATTTCCAGCCCCTCCCCTGCTCATCTTGCAGAAGGTGTTGATCTTTCACCAACACTCAGCGTTAAAGTTACAGATCCAGAAAGCAAAAGAATGGATGTTTACTTTTACTATGTATTGAACGATACCTCAAATTTGATAGATGTCGTTTATAATGTTGAGAGTGGCAAAAGAACATCGCTTCCTTTTTACTCTAATTTACAAGGTAAAAATGCTGTTTATACATACATAGGACATGGTTATGACTACATAGGCGTTTGGTACGTAGTTGTAAAAGACCAATATTCTGAAACTCGATCACAGGAATGTATATTTTCAACGCGCCATACGCCTATAGACAACAAAAAACCAACTGCTGGTGCTGACGGACCTTATACTGGTCAGATGGGTGATAGTATTCAATTTGACGGTTCTGGTTGCACTGATTCAGATGGCACTATAATTTTTTACCGGTGGAGTTTTGGCGATGAAACAAGCGTAACCAATACCATATCGCCAGTTCATGCCTATGAAAATGCCGGAACATACAATGTTTCTCTTGTGGTTATAGATGATCAAGGTTCAAGTGGTACGTCTTCTACTACTGCCAAAATTCAATCTCAACAAAATCGTAATCCCACGGCCGTAGTCAGTGCATCCAGCACAGGTTATGCAAATGATATCATGCAATTTGATGGCAGCGGAAGTTCCGATCCAGATTTGGAAGATGAAATTGTAAACTACTATTGGGATTTTGGCGATGGTACAAGCGGAACAGGTGAATATACAAATCACACCTATTCAAAATCTGGTACTTATGTTGTAGAACTTACTGTAAAGGATATTAATGATGCTACTGACTCAGATTCAATTAATGTTGAAATAGCTGCGGCAAAAAATAAGAGTACACCGGGCTTCGAACTAATATTCTTAATTATTGCAATGCTCTTTATTTTCATTTGGAAACAAAAAAGATAGATATCTTCATTCGAACTCTATTGCATCTTATAAGAAAACTTTAAATGCCATTTTTTGTACATATTCCGGGGTTTGAGTATTATGTGGCTGCAACTAAGATTGACTCTACTAGTAGGATTGATGTTTGGAATTTTATTTGGAATTATTGCCGGAATAGCCTATATGTTAGGATATTCGGGTTTTACATTTTATTTACTTGTCGTAGGATTTGCACTAGCGCTCGTATTAATTCAATATGCAATAGGGCCAAAAATTGTGGAATGGTCTATGCGAATTAAGTACGTTAATGAAAACGAATATCCAAAACTTCATCAGATTATATCAGATCTTGCCAAGAAAGTCGAACTTCCAAAAAAACCAAAAGTTGGAATATCTCAGCTTCAGATTCCTAATGCGTTTGCATTTGGTAGAACGAAAAGCGATGCAAGAGTCTGCGTAACCAAAGGCATTCTTGAAATTTTAAATGATGATGAATTGAAAGCAGTTTTGGGTCATGAGATTTCTCATATAAAACACAGAGATGTTGCATTTATTACTACATTAAGTGTTATTCCTATGATTTTTTGTATGATATATATTTCATTTTTCTGGGGAGGAATGTTCGGTAGAAGAGATCGTGATGGCGGTGGCACAATGATTATCGGAATACTTGCTCCTGTTGTCTACTTCATTACCCGTCTTCTGGTTATGTATTGTTCCAGAATTAGAGAATATTATGCTGATCTTGGAAGCACAAAATTAAATAACGAACCACATCACTTGGCAACCGCACTATACAAACTTGCTTTTAGTAGTGCCAAACTTTCTAAAACTGCACTTAAAAAAACAGAAGGCATGAAAGCATTTTTTCTCAATGACCCTTCAAGAGCAATGTATGAAATACGAAGTCTTAAGGACATAGATCTTGATATGAGTGGCACTATTGATCAGAGCGAATTGATGGCACTTTCGAGCAAAAAGATAAAACTCGGTGCAGCTGACAAATTGATGGATGTACTTAGCACTCACCCAAACATGGTAAAAAGGATAAAACATCTTGCTACGTTGTCCAAACAGCCAAATCAATAATGCGTAAGTATCTTGCTCTACAGATAAGAACCTAAATTCTATAGGATATGGGCTTTTTTCTCATTTTGACATTTTGACACGTTAAATTTATAAAGCATTAATGCCAAATAATGACATGCTATGAGGTATCATAGTAAACGAAAGGAAGGTAAAGAAATGTACACGAATGAAGAGAAGGAAAAGATATTGAAGTTTCTTCAAAAAACAGCAAGTAAAAATCCCTTTGTAAAGGAGATTATAAAAAAAGAATAAACTATTTTTATATCTCGCTTCAAAACTTTACTAAAGGATATATTTACTAGAGCCGATGGAGGGATTCGAACCCTCGGCCTGCTGATTACAAGTCAGCCGCTCAACCGGGCTGAGCTACATCGGCATTCTTTTAGCGATAATGTCAATTCCTATATAAAATTCTCTTGGTGCATATGTTTTAATTTTTCTTACATTTAAATTTGTTAAGTTAATTTTGCTTTTTTCCGCTATTTTTTTTAACTCGTCAACTCTTTTATCTATTTCTCCTTCTTTCAATATATCATAATAATGTATTACACAATAATCTTTACTAATTTCTAATGAGTATCTAAAGAATAGATGCGCAGAAAAAGGAAGGTTCATAATTATCCTATCTGCAGTTACATTATTTTCACCAAAAATATTTGGAATTTTTTCGGCGTCAGCATGTAAGATTTCTACTTTATCAAGCACATTGTTTCTTCTTACGTTTTCTTTCGCGTATTTTACAGCTTCCAGATTTTTGTCTATAGCATATACTATTTTTGGATTTGAGTATTTTGCAATCATGATTGAAAAAGGTGCCACTCCGGCAAACATATCGACAACGATTTCATCTTTCTTTACTAAACTTGCAACCCGTTTTCTTTCTGTTGCAAGTCTTGGAGAAAAATATGTATTTTTTACGTCAACATTGAATGTTAAGCCATATTCTGTGTGTGTTGTTGTTGTACGATCCTCTCCGGCTATCACATTAATATTTCGCGTTCTAAATTCTCCACTAACTGGTTCAGTTAAACAGACTGTTTTTACGTTCTTATTGGATTCTAGTAATGATTGCCCTATCTTTTTTTGATATTTTAGAAGATTTTTTGGTAATTTTAATAGAATGATATCTCCCACAATGTCGTAAGATTTTGGTAATTCGTGTTTTAGTTTAGCAGGAATTGATGTCGTTTCTTTATATGATGAAAGTTTTGTTTCTTTTTG
>JBFYMG010000024.1:0-5044 GCA_041305025.1 Thermoplasmatales archaeon | reverse complement strand
CTTGCGTATACAACACTGGTTACGGATGGGGACAATTTGATGATACAAATTCAAGTAGCGCATTCCAAGCCAAAGAATTCTGGTCATACTTCCTTGACATGGAAAACAAATCAGGCGATTTCGGCAACTGGCAGCTAGGAAAAGCACATGCATGGTCAAAGGACAGAATGGCTCCAACAATCGGCTGGGATTATTCATATGGAACATGGCGAGCAATAATACAAGGGTGCCTACTCTTTGGTGATCCAGCACAACTGCTTAAAACACCACACCCAAGTGATCCACCGGCAAAACCAGCAAAACCATCAGGTAAAACAAATGGAATTTGGTTTGAAGAGTATTCATACTCTAGCTCTGCAACAGACCCAAATGGTGATCAGATATACTACCTATTTGATTGGGATGATGGCAGTAGCGACTTGGTTGGACCTTACACATCAGGACAAACCGGAATAGCAACTCACACTTGGACTGTTTTGGGAACTTATGAAGTCAGAGTAAAAGCCAAAGATATCTGGGGTGCAGGTAGCCCATGGTCGGATACATTAACTGTTATTATCACAGACAATACACCACCAACCGCGCCAGATGTGCAAGGCCCTGCGTCCGGTAAACCAGGAGTCCAATACCTATACAATCTTGTTTCTACAGATGCAGAAAATCACGAGATATACTACTTCTTTGATTGGGGCGATGGAACAACAAGTGATTGGTTTGGCCCGTATGATTCTGGCGAAACCGCTCACAAAACACATGCTTGGGAGCAGGCAGGAACATATGCTGTACAGGCAAAGGCAAAGGACTCCATGGGTGGTGAGAGCGACTGGACAACGATATCAGTAACTATGCCGTTGAATATCAACGGTATGAAGAGTCTGCTCCTCTACAACCTAATACTGCTACGTCATCAAACAATAAGCTAAAAACTAAAACAACAAACCAACTCCCTCTCTTTTTTTCTTTTTATTCTTAGTTTCAACACAGAAGAGAATGTTAATAATGCAGATACAGATTACAGAAAAAAGTTCTTAGGGGAGCAGTATGGTTGAAAAAATAGATATCAAAAACTGTTTCAAAGAATTACAATGGATAAAAGATAAGAATCTGCAAGATAAAGTTGTATCCGTGTGGAAATTAGCCTCTGATCGTGGCAAGTGGAAACGACTGGAAGATATTCCATTCACACTCATTTTTGAAAATTCAGGTTTGCTTGTCGATCATACAAAAAGAATAACTAATTTGGTATGGAATGTTGCAAATACAAGAAAAGAAAATCTAAATAAAGATTATCTAATCGCCGGTGCGCTGCTACACGATGTTGGGAAACTTTTAGAGTACGAACTCAAAGATGGAAAAATTGTGAAGAGTGAATTTGGTTCAAAGATTCGTCATCCTGCATCCGGTGCAAAACTTGCTGAGGAATGTGACTTACCAAAAGAAGTCGTTCACATCATTGCTGCACATTCTCATGAAGGAGATTCAATGAACAGAACTCCTGAGGCCATTATCATTCATCATTGCGATTTCATCGATTTTGAAATAAAAAAGACAATTAAAAAATAAAAGAGGTCATTAGAATGAAGCTTTACGAATACGAAGCAAAGAAAGTCTTCGATAAGATGGGAATTCCTATACCAAAACAATACGGCATTATTCATTCTCCAAATGAACTTGACAAACTGAAACTAGAATTTCCTGTAATGTTAAAGTCCATGGTTCTTGTCGGTGGCAGGGGCAAAGCAGGCGGTATCAAAAAAGCAAAAAATATGGATGAGGCAAAATCAATTGCCAATGATTTGCTCAAATTAAAAATCAAAGGTTTTCCTGTTGCGTGTGTTCTAATCGAAGAGGTTGCAGAAGAAACGGGTGCATGTTATATTGGTGTAACAATGGATCCAGCCACGTTTAACAACGTAATAATTGTTAGTGCATCTGGTGGAGTAGATATCGAACAAGTTGCCGTGGAAAAACCCGAAGCAATCTTAAAGAAAGAAATTACTGACAACAGTAAAGTGCTTCCAAAAACAATAGCAAATGATCTTGCGTCTTTTCTTGCGGCCAACTTAAAGAGTAAAAAAGATATGAAAAACTCACTTGCAGAAATTATTTCTAAAGTTTATGCGATCTACCAAAAATTTGATGCAAGACTCTGCGAGATCAATCCGTTAATTATTACAGGTAATGGAGCAGTAGCGGCTGATGCCAAATTTGTATTGGATGACAATGCTCTTTTCAGACAGATCGAACTGTTAGAACTAATTGGAATCAAAGAAAAAAGACACGATGTAGCTGAAAGAACGAAAAATGAACTTAGAGCTCAGGGGGCAGGTTTTCCATATATCGATCTTTTATCTGATAAATCAACAAAAGATCCAAAAAAACTATACGTTGGTCTTATTCCTGGTGGAGCTGGCTATGGAATATTTTCTATTGATGAGGTTGCAACAATTGGAAAACGATACTTTAACGATTTAGTAGTTCCTGTTAATTTCATGGATAGCGGTGGCGGTCCAACACAAAACCGGGTTGCAGAAATGTTTCATCTCCTTATGGATTACCCTACTGTTGATCTGATCGTAACATCACGATTTGGAGGTATTTCCAGTTGTGATATTTTTATCCGTGGTATGGTACAAGCGGTAAAAGAAAGATACGAAAGCGGAAAAAGAATGGTACCCATATTTGGTAGAATGGTTGGAACGGATCTTCCGAGCGCTCGAACATTTTTGGAAAAGGCAAAGGTTGAAGATCCCGATGCAATGAAGAATGTGACCATCTACGTTGGAAACCAAAAAATAATGGCTGACGTTATTCGCGAGGGAATCAAAAAGGCTTTCGAATCCAAGGGGTGGAAAGCATGAAAACGGTTGCTGCGGATCAAGGAATGCTTTACTACATCATAGAGAAAAAACGTCCAGATATTGCTAAAAAAATTAGAGAAACCGGAACGGTTGAAACAGTTGTTGTAGGCCTTGGTGGACAAGGGACACGACATGCTGAACTAATGCAGCAGTACGGAACAACAATTACTGCAGGAATTGCACCTGGCCGCGGTGGAACAAGACTACTTGAGACAATACCTGTTTATGATAATATTAAAGAATGCCTGAAAGAGCACCCAAATATTGCGGTAGCAAGTGTATGGCGACACTATTCGACAGCAAAAGATGCTACAATAGAAGTTATTGAAGCAGGTATTCCAGTCATAGTTCTCATCAGTGAAGGCATACCACTAAAAGATGTACGAGATATTCTTGTTGCCGCAAGAAAAAATAAAACAGTGCTTATTGGAGGCAATACTCCCGGAATCATTTTTCCGCCTGAAGGAATCAAGGCAGGTATGCTTCCTGATGTTTTTTATCCTGAGGAGATTTCATCAGATAAATTTGGGCCAAGAGGCGTTACGATCATTTCCCGCAGCGGTGCAATACTCTATCATCTTTCAGATGCACTGGCGAGCGTAGGCATTGCACAAAACGCAGTTCTTGGTGTTGGTGGAGATGGTGCGATCGGTTCAACGTTCCGCGACCTTGTGCCTCTTGCGATGGAATACAAAAATACCGATCTCGTCGTTGTTGCTGGCGAAATTGGTGGTTGTCAAGAAGAACTGCTTGCTGAAGATATCAAGAAAAACCCGAAGAAATATCCAAAGCCAATTGTTGCATTGATTTCCGGTGCGCATGCACCAGAAGGTAAAACAATGGGTCATGCTGGAGCAATTGTTTCACCAGGACAGGCCTATGGAACATTTCAATCAAAGAAACAAGCACTTGAAATTGCAGGTGTGCCTGTTGTAAATAGCCAATACGATCTTATTACTGAAGTAAAAAAGAAACTGAACAATAAAACCTATTTTGATGTTGAAAATTATTACAAAAAAATGAAAACGATTTGGGATGCTCCAGCAAAAAAAGCTGGTTGGGGAACACTTATTACAAAAGTGATGCCAAACAACTTGCTCATTTCAGGTTATCCATTACAAGATATTGTTGAAAAGAGGAGTTTCCTTGAAACTACTTATCTTTTAGTAAAAGGAGAATTTCCTGACAAAAAAACACTTGAGGAAATGAGACGAATTGCTGTTGAAGCAGCAAAAAAACCAGTGCCAAAAATTACGCGCCTAAAGAATGAGGATATTTCAAAGACGTTAGTAAAATATTTTGTTCTTGATGATGAATTGGCTAATTTTCCTGAAGAAGGGACTGACGGAGCAGTAAAGAAAACAGTCTTTGCTCTAGGCAGAACCGCTCGATACATAAGTGGAATATTGGGCACTGAAAAAGCCTTAGACAAAATCAGCGGAAACGAACCTTTTTCCCACATAATTTATCGTGCAGTTACAGGAAATTCAACTGTCAATGAAAAACATTCTCGCATGATTGAAGCAATGATTGTGGCATGCGTTGACCATGGAGTCACCCCACCATCTGCCCAGGCTACCATCATAGCTGCATCCACAAGAACACCATATGAAGTGGCAGTTGCTCATGGTGTTGGTGCGATTACCGATGTTCATGGCGGTGCTGGTGCAAAAGCTGCGCAGTTCTTCAATGAATGCATTATGAAATCAAAAAAAGAGAAAGTTAATGTCGCTCAAACTGCGCGAGAACTCATGAGAAACTATATTGAAGAAGGAAAACGAATCGAAGGCTTGGGGCACAGACTTCATACTAAGGATCCACGCCGTGACGTTCTTTGGAATTTTGCATCTCAGACTGGTGTTGCTGGTGAGCATGTACAACTTTCAAAGATAGTCAGCACGATATTTGAACAAGTTAGAGGAATGAGTCTACCGATAAACGTAGATGGTGTGATTGGAGCAATTGTGGCAGACATGGGTCTTAATCCTGCAATGGCAAAAGCATTCTTTATTTATGGTAGAATCGCCGGTCTCTCTGCTCACTACTTTGAGGAAGTTGCATCGCAACCTCGAATGCGTCAGATAAACTTTGCAGAAGGAATTTACAAAGGAAAAGAGTCAAGAAAAATTCCTTAATCTTTACTAAAGGTGGTTGAAAATGGGTAAAACAATAATTCAGAAGAT
>JBFYMG010000023.1:0-8446 GCA_041305025.1 Thermoplasmatales archaeon | reverse complement strand
CACCATAAGAAAAAGTAACTCTTGTAGTAGCATATTGAGTAGCCATTGTCATACTTAAAACTACGAGCATAACTCCTAATAACGTTAGGCGTCTATCTATTCTCATCCCATCCACGCATCCCAAATACCCATCTTTGTTAAGGCAATAATGTAAATACGCTTATATAAAGATATTGATAATTTGAGCTAAAAAATCTTTATTGCTGCTAGTAACATGTAAAGTTGAATAAATGTAAAATTTTTGGTAATTACTTCCTTATTTTTCTACTAAAATAAAACGACGTAATGACTATTATTATCAACAAAATTATGATTATTAAAATCCATGCTGAAAGAGTCATTTCAAACTTTTCTGATATGACTACCTTGGGCTGCTCAGAGGTTTGGGCGTCCAACGCAAAAATATGTCCTTTTACCCCTAGAAAAACAGTTTTGTCATATATCACGGGATTGGAAAGAATTGGCGTTGTAATGTAGTTATAAACATCGCCTTGCAAGCTATATCCTGGAGTGAAAAACCATGCCGATTTACCTGTTGTTCTGTTTAGCGCATAAAATCTTCCATCATCAGAGCCAAAGAAAACATATTCGCCATATGCAACTGGCGAGGAGTGAATACTTGCTTGGCATGTAAATTTCCATAAGCTTTCACCATTTTCTGCGTCAAGCGCATAAAAATTATTATCCATGGCACCAAAGAAAACGGTACCATCTTTTACAGTAGGTGTATTATCAATCCCCCAGCCCGTTTCATATTTCCATTTTAACTTCCCATCCTGGGCATTAATTGCGTACAAATGGGTGTCCCAAGATCCGATGTAAACAGTTCCATCATACACGGCAGGTGCGGAAGTGACTGGACCGTCCATCTCAAAAACCCATTTTGTTTTTCCGTTTTCAAGGTCAATCGCATAACATCCTTTGTCAGATCCCATAAATACAGTGCTATCTAAAGATTTCGACAAATGAGTAGGTGATTGTGTTAAATTTTCCCATTTTTTGCTTCCGTCAACACATGAAAACGCATACGCTCCGGCATCAGTTCCCACAATAACAATATCATCATCAATAACAGATAAAGATGAAATTGGCTCCAGCATTGTTTTGCTCCACTTTATCTGACCATCTTCTTTTCCTAAAGCATACAATCCATTGTTTGATCCTGCAAATACTATATCATTGTATACCACTGGAGCAACTGCTGCTTTTCCACTAAGATTCTTTTCCCAAAGTGGGTCACCGTTATAAGTGTCAAGTGCGTAAATCATACCTGCTGAAGTAGTTGAATACAACACATCATCTGAAACAGCACTAAAAGAATATTCTATATTATTTTCTTTATTTGTTGTAAAATCCCAGAGAATTTCTTCTTCATTTCCATAATCGTGATAAGATTGACGACGCAGTTGGTAATCAAAATCAGAAGGTAGGCCATACGTCAACACCCATCCCGTAGCTGGCCCATTTTTAACTCCTTTGAGAGTTTTCTGGAGTTTGGTAACATCCCATTCTCCTCCATTTTGATAACCAAAAAATGCCCATAGTCCATTGTTTTTTATAAGTGTTGAATCCGTTATCTTGCAATCCACAGACGATCCACTAAAGATTGGAGGCGTCAACATTATCTCCTTTAAAGTATTCGTGTCTATTTTACCGTAATATTTTTCGCCCAATTCCTTAAATTTCACATCTCTAGTTGAAGGAAAATATCTTCTTGTATAATATGCATAGACAACAGGTAATTTGAACAGACGATTTAGAATCAAAGATCCAAACCCTTTGATAGCCAGTCCATTTGTTTCAGCTCTTACAGCCGGATCCATGAGATTGTTGGCAGACCAATAAAACCCATTAAATGTTCGCCAGATTTTATACTTGTACAACCCAAGATCAAGACGACCGATTTCACCAGTTTTCGTATCACCAAAAACTAGTACCGTGGTCCAAACACCATCGTTTCTGTACAACATGTGATGTATAACATCATCTATGCTGTTGCTATATTGAGCTGCAGCCCTCGTTCTTATTGCAAAAGAAAGACCTCTCTCGCTCCACAAACCTTGCGGAACTGTTGTATCAATAAGTGTTATGCCGTTACTATTTTGATAAAAGTTTTCATCACTCCAGATATATCCAGGTGAAGTAGTCATGACAAATCTATTGCCTTTGTTAGGCTTGATGTCCAAAATAACATTCCAACGCTGAGGAAGATAATATGTGTACCACCAACCCCCACAAAGCAAGCCCTGTGATGCAACAATCTGTCCATTTGTCGTAGCATCACCTGTTGCTATAAAACCATTACAATGATGCGCTTTTGGCTGATTCAGAAATGTCGAGATAAATTCGTCTTCATTTTTTTCTGATAGTCCAGGGATGATTTGTTTCAAAGAATTGAAAAAAGTCCTCAACGGGTGAATTCCTTTTCTATGATTTTCAAATTTTGTCATAACTTCATACATTTCATTTAATGTAAGTATGTCCTCAAAAGTGATTGATTTACCAAACAATTTGAATCCTTTCGCTTTTACACCATCTGCTATTCCTTTGATTTCCTGCTTGTACTCCTCAGGAAATTCATTCCAATACATTTTCATAGCTTTTGATTTACAAAAATCCCACCACTTTTGTGAAACTTTTTCATATCTGGGGGACGATGCACCACCAATAATGGATTTAAATGTCGGGTAATTGTGTATTATATTGCTCCATCGATTTATCATATCAACAGTTTCGGCGGCTAGAAGATACCCGTGTTGATATCCTCTTTCGTACGGCTCTCCTTCTATGTAAAGATAAATCCACCCCTGAACGTTGTAACGATATCCATTTTCAAATTGTTCGGAATTTACACTTTTTAAATTATCGTCTTCTCCTCGAGCCAAGTTGCTTATAATCAAAGAAGATGAAAGCAGTATCATGGTTATTATTATGCAGGATACTTTTTCCATAAGTAATACTATATACAATTATTATATAAAAATGTTTATTTTTAGTTATACTTGTGTTTTACAAAGAGAAAATAACCTAAATATTCTTTTTTTTCAATTGAAAAGCGTATCGAGTAGGTATTCTTTTTTTCTTTCCAGTCCAATAACCACAATTGGAGCAATTGAATTCTATTGTGACTTCCCCGCCCCATATTGTGAGGTTTTTTACTCGTTTGAGAACAGTGCCGCATACGGGACATTTGGTCATTATTTTTTTTGGGTCACCCTCGCGGGAATGAATATCAAGTTTTAGAAAATCACTTTTTATGGCGATGTTTCTTAGTCTGGTTTCACTCACGCCAAAACTTTCTTTTTTTGTGTTTAATTCCTCGGTGATCAGCTCTTTTAATTTATTTTGTGATTGTACTGTGTGAACTTTTTCAAAAACCTTTTTCAGAGCAGATGCAATCTGTTCATCGGAAGGTATATGATAACTCATAGTAAATTAGAATCTACTAAGCCTTACTTAAATATACTATATGGACACGGTCTTGAGCAAATCTGTTCTGGTCACAATACCTATGATGCTTTCGTTCTCAATTATTGGTAGGGCCCCGATATTATTTTTAATCATGATTTTGGCAGCATCTGATGCAGTCATATTTGGCGGAGCCCAAACAACGGGTATTTTCATAACTTCCTTTACCAATAATTCATCAAGATGATGTTTCTGTTTTCCTAGTGAAAAAGATCGCTTTATATTTGCTAGAGCAAAAGCTATTTCGGTGTCTGAAATTATGCCGATGAGTTTTCCTTGGCTAACAACTGGCAAACGTGCAACGTTTTGATCAATCATCACTCTTCTGGCGTGAATGACTCTATCATCTGGAGCAATCGTATGCATTTTCTTTTGCATTATTTCTCTAAGTCTTCTATTGCTTGTCACAAGTGGTAGCAAATTTGCTTTTGTGACAACACCTAACAGTTTATCATTTTCTACGACATTTAACATCGTAGGTCCAGGTTCACCGACTTTTCTTAAAACCGTCTTGATGTCATCATCAGGAGACACGTTTTCGATGTTTTTTTCAGTGACGGAAGATGCATGTAATCTTGCTGTTGAAATACCGCGTTTTCTTTTTGACCCAAGCTTATAGACAATTGTATTATCCGTTATCATTCCAATTAATTTTTTATTTTCAAAAACGGGTATCTTTGTGATCTCATGTTTTTTCATCAAATTTAGAACATGGTTTAGATTTACATCTTTATCTACAGATATAACATCCTTTGTCATTACATCTTTTACTTTCATCTTTTTGTCCCCTCTCCTTTGTATTCTCAAACAAAAAATTACCGCTTTTTATTCGTCTTTTAATGCATCTGCACAATCTTCACACAACAAACGGCCATCCATACTTTTTAAATCGGTTGAGAGAGCGCTGCAATCTTCGCATTTACCTGAGAATTTTTCTGATGAACTTTTTCCTTTCTGATTTGGTTTATCTGTTCTAATTATGTTACTCCATTCGCGGGATATTTCCAAGAGCATGGGAGACAACCTCAAAATGTCTTTTTGCGTTATGATTCCTACCAGTTTCCCATTTTCAATTACTGGCAGTCGCCTTATGTTGCATTTGCTCATGATCTTCATTGCTTCTTCTATGTCAACATATGGGTCAATCACTATTAGTGGTGTCTTCATTATATCTTCAACAAACACTTCGCTTGCTTTTTTATTCTCGGCAACAACTTTTTTAAGTATGTCGCTTTCAGTAACGATTCCCACAGGTTTTTCATCTACAACTATGCAATTCCCAATTCCTTTCTTTCTCATCAATCCAGCGGCTTCCTGAACAGTTGTTTTTAATTTAACTGTAACCGGATTAGTTTTCATCGCTTCTCCTACTAGAACATTACCTTTTTTCATCTCAGTCACCTACTTTTGAGCCTTTTAGAAAATGACTTATCCCAAACATTAAAGCCTTTGGTCGTATTTTATCTTTTTTATATGAGCGCCAGTCAATATGAACGGGAATTTAAAGGAATACTTGAGGGAGACGAAAAAACTCTTTCAAAAATAACTAAAACGTGCTCCACCTTAGAAAAAGCTAACTATTTTATGATACGTAATAAACCATTCATCGTTGTTCGAGCGGCTGGTTCCTTTGGCGTAGATCTAGTAGCTGTGCGAGGGGACATTTCTTTTCTTGTAGAGGTTAAAACTAGCGTTGAGAGCACCCTTCATTTTAGCAGTGTTGGTGGAAAATTGCAAGAGCAGGCAGAACTTATGTGCAATATGTGTGAGAAAACAAAAACCCTGCCAATCTATGCATTTAGAATTAAAAATTTTAGAGGAGATTCTTGGAGAATCTTTACACTTGACGTTAAAGGATTGGAGGGAAGAACAAGTGTCTTACATAAACGATTACCTAAACTGGAACATAGCAAGACAGGAAATTTTATAATGAGATGGGACGAAGGAATGTCTCTGTCAAATTTCATATCATATCTATGTAAATGATTGCGAAGATAAATTTACGTAAAACGTTTCGAAACGTTTTTAGAAAGGTTTCGCATTAGTGCCTTGCTGATTGCTATGAAAAAGATGCTTATTGCCTATGATGGATCTGATGCTTCTAAAAAGGCCATAGACGTAGCTTTAAAATGTTGTGAAAAGGAAGATCAAATAACACTTTTAACTGTTATACCTGCTGAATTGGCCGAGTCCTCTTTCACGAAAATGCTTTTGCCAACAATTGATCTGAGTCAAATAGTAAAATCAGGTACATTCAAAGAAAAGGCAATGGAAACTCTAACTAAGGTGGCAAGAGAGCTTAAAGGCAAGGTGCAAAAGGTCGAAGTAGTTGTAGAATCAGGCGATCCGGCAGATGAAATTCTCATCTCAGCAAAAAAATATAATGCGGAGATGATAGTGATAGGCTACAAAGGATATGGAAAAGAAGGAAGATTCTTACTCGGCAGCGTTACCGATAAAGTGGTAAGGCATGCAGGAGTATCTGTTTTAGTAGTTAGATAAAAGATATTTTTGTGGTATTAATGCATCCCTCAGATGAAATACGGGGAGTTAAAAGTAATAAACTTTCTGATAAACGGATAGTGCTGGGAGTTACTGGTAGTATCGCTGCTGTCGAATGCGTTAGGCTGTCTCGTGAACTCATAAGACATGGTGCTCAAGTTTTTCCGGTAATGACGCGTTCTGCCACCAGAATTATTCATCCTGATTCTCTTGAATTTGCAACGGGTAATAAACCCATAATTGAGCTGACCGGAAAAACAGAACATGTTTCATTTTGCGGTCTGGTGAAGGAACCAGTGGACCTATTACTCATTTCTCCATGTACTGCAAATACTATTTCAAAGATAGCACGTGGTATCGATGATACATCTGTTACAACCTTTGCAACTACGGCTGTTGGATCATGTGTGCCAATTTTGATTGTGCCGGCAATGCATCTTTCTATGTATGATCATAAAGTCGTTCAGAACAACATCAAAAAATGTAAAAAAATTGGCATCAAATTCGTTGATCCTTATTTGTCGGGAAACAAAGCCAAGATGTCAAGCGTGGATGAAATTGTTGCCAATGTTCTAAGGGAAATAAGTAAGCCAGATTTAGTAAACAAAAAAATTCTAATTATTGGTGGCTCAACTGCCGAATCAATCGACGATGTTAGAGTAATATCTAATCGCAGTTCGGGCAAAACCGCAGTTTCGTTAGCAAAAAATGCATTTTACCGAGGTGCAGATGTAGAATTGTGGTATGGATGTAGCGAAGAATCTGTTCCAGATTATATTAATACTTTAAAATTTCAATCTCTTGGCGATATATTGAAATTGCTGAAAACTAAGCCTCTAAAAAAATTTGGTGTCATCATTGTCTGTGCAGCTTTAGCTGACTTTATTCCTAAAAAACAAATTGGAAAAATACCATCGGGGCCAAAGAAACTCGTTCTTGAGATGTCGCCGGCACCTAAGATTATTTCTCAACTTAGAAAAATCGCTCCAAATGCCAAAATCATCGGTTTTAAGGTTGAATCTAAAAAAGATAAACTCAAAGAAACAGCCATTGAACTTCTAAAGAAAAACCATCTTGATTTTGTTGTCGCAAATACAGTTTCTGGTTTTGGTAGTGATAGTAACGAGATATGGATATTTGATTTGAACGGAAAATCCATTCACAAAAAAGGAACAAAAGATATACTGGCTGATAATATCCTAGATGCAGTGAGATAATATTGGTGTGATTGTAATGAAAGCTGTTGCCTTTGCTCCCGGTCACATATCTGGTTTTTTTGAGCCAGTTTACATCAATCAGGATTTGACCAAAACAGGATCTCGTGGTGCCGGCATAAATGTTTCACTGGGTGCGATGTCTGAAGTTGTTGCTGAGGGTGCTACTAAGCAGGATTTTGAAATTTTTGTTAATGGTAAGAAATCAGATGCGCCAGTTACAAAGCTTGCGCTGAATTATCTGATTGGAGAAAAACCACTGAAAATTGTTGTAAAAACAAAACTTGAATTGCCTATCGGTCAGGGTTTTGGAATGAGCGCAGCAGGTGCCCTTAGTGCATCACTTGCACTTGCAAAGATTGTTGGTGTTTCAAATACCGATGCATTGAAAGCTTCACACTGCGCAGAGGTTCAACTTAGAACTGGCTTGGGCGATGTATTTGCTAGCTTTTTTGGTGGTGTTGAGATAAGACGGGCTGCAGGTTTGCCGCCTTGGGGGATGATAGAGCATATCCCTGGGAAATGTGATCTTGTTTTGTGCGTTATCGGTAAAAAAATTGATACAAAACAGGTATTGACAGATTCTACAAAAATGGAAAATATCGTTGCCGTTGGACGGTATTGTACAAAGAAGTTGCTGGAGAGTCCTTCTATTGAAAACCTTTTTTCACTTTCACAGATTTTCACTAAACGGACAGATCTAGTGGATAAACGTGTGCTGGCGGCCATAGATGCTGCAAACCATTTTGGTATGGCCAGCATGTGCATGTTGGGCAACTCTGTTTTTGCTGCTGGTAATACTGATAAGCTTCGTCAAACCCTTTCACTGTTTGGAAAGGTGTATGTTTGTACTGTTGATGAATGCGGTGCTAGAATTTTAGAATAGCGGGGAAAAATGTTTTTATAGGTTAGAAACTACATTACTTATTGTTATGCTGTCAAAAACGTTATCAGTTTCAGTTATAGTTTTACTTTGTACGGTTGGTTTTTCTTGTACGGAAAAAGCTGTTTCCTCTGAAAATAACGTAGAAATTATAGACGTAACCTTTGAGAGTAATAATTACACTTTGTATGGTGAGATTTACTACCCGTCTGAAGGATCTGGGACTTATCCAGGTATAGTTTTTTGTGAAGGACTTGATGGTTATGCAGAGGCCTACAGTTGGATTCCAAAAGCTTTAGCTGAACAAGGTTATGTTGCTTTGTTCTTTGATTTCCCTGGCCAAGGTAGATCGGAAGGTATCTTTGGCAATAGATCTATT
>JBFYMG010000022.1:0-16708 GCA_041305025.1 Thermoplasmatales archaeon | reverse complement strand
ATAGAGCCTTAAATGGTGAAATAACAGATGATATAGTCATAGACTCTTTTGTTGATCTATCAACAAGGAAAAATTTCGATAAAAAATGGGTTGATGCCTTTCTAAACTCCATGGAGATGGATATAACAAAAACCAGATACCAGACACTAGATGAAACAATCGATTATATCTATGGATCTGCGGAGGTCATAGGATTGATGATGGCAAAGATAATGAATCTCCCGAAAGAATCATATGACTGTGCAAAATATTTGGGGCGTGCCATGCAGTACATAAATTTTATAAGAGACATCTCAGAGGACATCCGGCTAGGTAGAATATATTTTCCTTCAACTGAATTAGAGAAGCACGGTCTTTTAAATCTCGATTATGAAACTGTAAAAAACCAGCCGGAAAAGTTTTCAGCTTTTATTCAAGAACAACTTAGTAGATATTGTGAATGGCAGAATAAAGCGGAGGAAGGTTATAGATATATTCCAAAAAGATATCTTGTCTCTATAAAAACAGCCTCAGAGATGTATAAATGGACAGCTGAACAGATATACAAAAATCCTTTGATTGTTTATGGTCTAAAAGTTAAACCTAGAATCTTTAAGATTCTTTCAACAACCATTATGAACATAATCGATCCTGGATCAACAAAGAGAAATCCTGGGTTTATATGCGATAATACAAATATAGTTCCTCAGATTGAAGAATATTGAAAATAGTTATATACTAAGAGACTATTGGAATGAGTATCATGGGCTTGTACATAACAATATTACTTTATTCATTAATCATCTTAATAACTTTTATTTTTATGGAGAGCGTTGCATGGTTTCTCCATAAATATGTAATGCATGGTTTTGGATGGTATTTACACGAAGATCATCATAGATACAAAAAAGGTAGGTTTCAAAAAAACGACTTATTTGGTTTGTTCTTCAGTGTTTTGTCATTTATATTAATTTTAACAGGTTTCTTTGGCGGTTTCGATATACGATTGCCAATCGGCATAGGAGTGGCATGTTATGGAATCGGATATTTTGTAGTTCACGATATATTCTTTCACAGGAGAATTAGAATTAAACACCGACCAAAGAGCACTTATATGAAAAGAGTTTTAAATGCCCATTCTACACATCATCAAAAAAGCAAAGAGCATGATGGCATATGTTTTGGTTTCTTATATGCTAATAAAAAATACAATGTGCCATCTTGATATAGCGACTATAACTTCTTTTGGTGTGAGGTATTTCTGGAAATGAAAATAGGTTATCCTTGTATTAATTGGACAATTGACTGTAAAGGTAATAAAACCTTTAGACTTAAGTCATATTCAGAGGATAGACTAAAAATCATTGTAAAAAATAACTTGGATTGCCTGGAAACAATCCTAAAATATAACATTGACAACAATGTTTCGTTCTTTAGAATTACATCTGATCTGGTGCCTTTTGCTTCTCATCCGATATGTAAATTTAACTGGCAAGAACATTTTAAAGAAGATTTTGTAAGAATCGGCGAACTAATACAAAAAAATAATATTAGAATCTCTATGCATCCCGATCAATTTATCGTGCTTAATTCTCCAGATGAAAACATTTTTCAAAGAAGTACAAAAGAGCTGTTATATCATGCGCAGATCCTCGATTTAATGAAACTTGATTCTACGGCGAAAATACAACTACATATCGGAGGAGCGTATAAAGATAAAAAAAGCAGCATAACTAGATTTATTCAAAGGTACAAAGAATTAGATTCAGTGATAAAAAAAAGACTAGTTATTGAAAATGATGACAGAATATATTCTCTAAAAGATTGCTTGTATGTAAACCAAAAAACAAATATTCCGATATTATTCGATGTTTTTCATCATTCGATTTTACATAACGGTGAAACAATCAATGATGCAGTTAAAACATGCAGTGGACTGTGGGATAAAAAAGATGGTTTGCTCATGGTTGATTATAGCTCCCAAAAATTGGGAGAAAACAAAGGGAGACATACTGAGAAAATTGACACAAAAGATTTTAAATTATTCTTAGAAGAAACTAAATCTTATGATTTTGATATCATGCTTGAGATTAAAGATAAAGAAAAAAGTGCATTAAAGGCAATTGATATAGCAAAAGAGGATCCTAGATTTATAAAAATTTAGATAAATGGATGCAATGAAATGGAAAAAGAATCCAACATTAAAACATTAAAAAATTTGTTACAAAATCAGAGATTTGGAGTTATTGCAACTCAAGGGGATAACGAACCTTATACAAGTCTCGTTGCTTTTATTGGCTCAGAAGATTTAAAACAACTAATATTTGCCACTTCAAAAAACACGAAAAAATATAATAACATTATTAAAAAATCTAGAATGACGATGTTGATCGACAATCGTGGAAACAAACCCATTGATATAAAAAATGCAGTAGCTGTTACAGCATTGGGATCAGCAAATGAAATAAAAAGTAGCAAGAAATATTACAAGCAGCTTTATCTTAAAAAACATCCATATCTATCAGATTTTATAAACTCCAAAGATACCGCATTTATCAGATTAAAAGTTGAAAAATATCTGCTAGTTAATCGTTTTCAAAACGTTGAAATAATAAAAATGTAAAAGGAGATAAATACATGGAAAAAGCAACATTCGGAGCTGGTTGTTTCTGGGGCGTTGAAGAGGCGTTTAGAAAAATAAAAGGTGTAGAAAAAACCACCGTTGGTTATATGGGCGGTAACCTCAAAAATCCAACCTATGATGATGTTTGTACAGATAAAACGGGTCATGCTGAAGTCATACAAATTGAATACGATCCAAAAAAAGTTTCATACGAAGAGTTGCTGGAAATATTTTGGGAGTTGCATGATCCAACACAACTAAACAGACAAGGACCAGACCACGGTACGCAATACAGATCAGTCATATTCTATCATAATGAGCAACAAAAAAAACTAGCAGAACAATCAAAAAAGAGCCAAAAACAAAGATACAATAAACCAATCGTCACAGAAATAACGAACGCAAAGGAATTCTACAGAGCCGAAGAATATCACCAAAAATATTTAGAAAAAAACGGTTTAAACAGTTGTAGATTGTAAACTATTTTTTCTTTTAGCTAAGGTGTAATAATGAAATGTGAACCATTAAGAAACAAAAAACAGGAAATGAAGAAAGATATTCTTGCATCAAAAGATTGCAGCAAAAAAGAGAGAAACGAGTTTTATTTAGGTTTTGAAAAAGGCGTTGATAATTCTTTCGACGTATTTGCCTCTTTTTTTGATTTATATAAACGGTATAAAAATGATTTGAAATTACTCATGAACGAACAGAAACCCGTATGGTTGGAATGGGTAAAATATTATGAAAATCAAACAGATATAAACAAATCAAATTACTTTAGTAGATACAACGACTGGCTTTTCCATTATATTTTTTATGATGTTAACGGTACAAAATCCGATGATTTTTTGAGTTTATAAAAATCTAACTTGGTTAATTGGGACAATTTTTAAATAAAAACTTGTTTATGCTTAAGTATGCCTCATGTGAGAAATTTTCATTATCGATCGGTCAAATGTCCCCTGTGCCAAAAGATAATTGAAACAAAAGATGAAAAATGGTTTTGTAGTAAAAAATGTGAAGATGAATGGAAAATACTCAATGGGGAATTAAAGAAAAGCAGTACTAACAAAGTTAGGGGAAGAGACACTAGCAGCTAGTTATTATCTTTTTATCCAGCTCTGCCATCATCGCAAGGTTCTTCGTCATCCATTGGCCTGGCATTTTCTGCGTGTTCTGGTTGCAGACAAATATTCGATGATACCTTTTGCATGGGTTCACCGCAGCACTCAGGAGTTTTTTTGTCAGAGGCCTTAACGGTTTTTCCGCATCCTTTGCATCTATATGTTTCTTCTTTCTTCATTTTACAATTCCTCTTTTTCTAAATTATTTCGTTTATTTTATCAAAGATAATTTTTTTGTTTTCCGCGTCTAAGTTTTTATCCATTTCCGGGTAGACCTCTTGCTCCTCAAACGTTCTATGTTTTATTAAGAACTCTTTGAATCCGTAGAGGTCGGTAGGCTTAGTTCGCCTATGTACATCTCTTCTCATGTTGCTGAGTTTATTTAAGAGTACGTTGTGTTGTTTTGTAAGCTCTGGTAACATCGTGTATCCTTCAACTACATCTTTTGGACTGTACGCGGTAAATATTGCTTTTTCTTCAATGAAAATGTGCTTTTCTAGTTCCCATTCGAGTTTGTTAAAAGAGCTAAACGCCGAAGTATGATCTTTATCGGCATTTTCTTCAAATTCATCAAGCAGCTTCTCGATTTTACAATGATCTTTTACCATTAACGGTAATATTTCGATAGTTTTGCTCATTATCTAGTACACCTCACATTCTGAATACGCCAGGTTTCCAGTCCGTTATTGGAGCGTTCAATGAGGCCGAGATTCCAAGTCCAAGTACCATCCTTGTATCTATGGGATCGATTACTCCGTCATCCCAGATCCTTGCCGTGCTGTAGTAGGGATTTCCTTCTGACTCGTATTTCCTCAAAATAGGTTCTGTAATCTCCTTTTCTTCTTTTTCAGTAAGCTCTTTGCCTTTTCTCCAAAGTTGATCACGCTTAACGGTAAGTAGAACGCCTGCTGCTTGTTCGCCGCCCATAACACTGATACGTGCGTTTGGCCACATCCAAAGTTGTCTGGGGCTATACGCCCGTCCGCACATTCCATAATTTCCAGCACCAAAAGACCCACCAATTATAACGGTGAACTTTGGCACTTGCGCGCATGTTACAGCAGTAACCATTTTAGCTCCATCCTTTGCAATGCCACCCGCTTCGTACTTTTTACCAACCATAAATCCAGTAATATTTTGTAAAAATACTAGAGGAATTTTTCTTTGACAACACAATTCGATAAAATGCGTTCCTTTGAGTGCAGACTCAGAAAACAGCACACCGTTGTTTGCAAGTACACCAACTGGGTAACCCATGATGCGAGCAAAACCTGTGATAAGCGTTTCACCATATAGCGTTTTGAATTCATGGAATTTTGAGCCGTCTGCAATCCTTGCAATGATTTCTCGGACGTCAAAAGGCTTACGAGGGTCCTTTGGTATTACGCCGTATATTTCTTTGATATCATACAGAGGTTCCTCGGGTTTGGTAATATCAAGATGGGTTTTTTCTGGTCTGTTCAAATTTTCAACGATGTTTCTGGTTATGCGTATCGCCTCATGATCATCATGTGCGTAATGGTCTGATACCCCACTTTGACGGCAGTGAACATCCGCACCACCAAGGTCTTCAGAAGTTACTTCTTCACCAGTGGCTGCTTTAACCAATGGTGGTCCGCCAAGAAAGATTGTCCCTGTGCCTTTGACAATTACCGTTTCATCAGACATTGCTGGTACATACGCTCCACCTGCTGTGCATGAACCCATTACAACCGCGATTTGCGGAATTAACATAGAGGATGCCTTTGCCTGATTGTAAAAAATTCTTCCAAAATGTTCTCTATCTGGAAATACCTCATCCTGCATAGGCAGAAATGCACCGCCGGAGTCCACTAGATATACGCATGGTAGATTGTTTTCCATAGCAATTTCTTGGGCCCGTAGATGTTTTTTAACCGTCATCGGATAATATGTGCCACCAGTGACTGTTGCATCGTTGGCAACGATTATTACCTCTCTGCCATGCACAATCCCAATGCCGGTAACAATACCGGCGCAAGGCGAATTATTATCGTACATGTTATATGCCGCAAGCGTGTTAAACTCCATAAAAGGCGTATCGGGGTCAAGGAGCATGTCGATTCGCTCTCGAACAAGCATCTTATTTCGAGACTTATGCAGCTTTATTTTTTCTTCACCGCCGCCCTTTGAGGCAACCGTGATTTTATGTTTTAGATCCTCCACAAGTTTTTCGTAGCGGATATGGTTTTCCTTAAATTCTTTGCTAGATGTATCAATTTGACTCTCAATAATATCCATATTTCTACCTTCCTTATTTTTTTGTAAGTTCTACAGTTATTTCACCAATTTCAATCAGATCTTTTTCTTTAAAATTAATTTTGTTTACTTTGCCATCATATGGTGCCCTTATTAGGTACTCCATTTTCATGGCTTCAATAACAATTAGAATGTCTCCTTTTTTTACTTTATCTCCTTTTTTCACTTTTACACTTACTACCCTTCCCGAAATAGGTGAGCTGAGGTCCCCTTCTTCCTTCTTTTTGGTTGTTTTTGTTCCAGTTAATTCAACGTTTTTTACTTTGAATACATCACCGGCCACAAAAACAAGTTTATCTTGTTCACCCTCAGTAATCACGCACTTTATCACTCGGTCACCAAGCTTTATCTTTAAATGCCCTGGAGTAAGCTCTTCAGCTTCAACGGTATATTCGGTATTATCGTACATTATGAAATACTGGTTTTGTCTCCTCTCGACGGTTACGTTGTACACATGATTTTCATGTTCGTAGTTGATAAACACTATATCCCAGCCCCCATTCTCCACCGTCCAACATGTTTCCAAGGCGAATGCGGATCGGCTTCTTTGTATCTTACGACTTCCTCTCTTTTTGTGTGAATTGAATCGTAAACCGCAAGGGCGATGACTGCATCAATAGGTAATTTTCTTTTGGCAACCATCCAGTCTTTGAAATAATTATCAATAAAATGCGTTGTAATATTTCCTTTTCTAAACTCTCTGTGTTCAAGTACTTTTTTCAAGAATGCTATGTTGGTTGTGACGCCTAGAACTACGTAGCGGGATAGTGCCCATATCATCTTGTTAATACTTTCTGCTCTATTTTCACTACTCACAACAAGTTTGGCAAGCATAGGATCATAATAAGGAGTAATTTCCATGCCGGTTTCAATTCCTGTATCATTTCTGATATTGGGCCCAATTGGTACTTCTACCTTTTTTAAATCTCCAACACTAGGCAAGAAACCGTTTGATGGATCTTCTGCATATATACGACATTCTATTGCATGACCGCGCTGAGTCAAATCTTTCTGTTTGAGTGTTAGCGCTTGACCAGATGCAATTCTTAGTTGCCATTTGGCCAGATCTATTCCAGTAGTCATCTCAGTTATGGGATGCTCGACCTGAAGCCTTGTGTTCATCTCCATAAAATAAAAGTTAAGTTTTCCATCGAGCATGAATTCAATAGTGCCCGCATTTGAGTAACCTGCAGCTTGTGCGGCAGCTACAGCTGCTTTGCCCATTTTAGCCCTTAGTTGTGGAGTCATAACTGGCGATGGAGTTTCTTCTATGATTTTTTGATGCCGTCTTTGTATGGAGCACTCTCTTTCAAACAGATGTATTGTATTGCCTTGATCGTCAGCAAGGATTTGGAACTCTATGTGTCGCGGTTTGTCAAGATATCTTTCTAGAAATACTGTATCGTTTCCAAATGCGGATTTTGACTCACGTTTAGCCCCTTCTATTGCTTCCTCCAAAGAATCCTCTGAGTGCACTATTCTCATGCCCTTTCCGCCGCCACCGGCTGCTGCCTTAACAAGTAGCGGAAAACCGATTTTCTTTGCCTCTTTTATTAGTGATGAGTCATCTTGTTTCGTGCCATGATACCCAGGAATTACAGGAACGCCGGCTTTCTCCATGATTTTTTTTGCTTCTATTTTGTCTCCCATGAGTTTTATGACCTTTGGTTTTGGGCCGATGAATGTTATACCTGTATCAATACAGGCTTGTGATAAATCAGGATTTTCTGCAAGAAAACCATATCCAGGATGTATTGCCTCAGCGCCAGTTGATTTTGCAGCTTCTATTATCTTTTGGATGTTGAGATAACTCTCCGATGGCGTTGGATCTCCAAGGTTTACCGTTTCATCTGCCAGATGCACATGCGGTGCGCACGCATCCACATCCGAATAAACCGCTACAGTTTTTATTCCCATTTCTTGACATGCTTTTATTATTCGAACAGCTATTTCCCCACGGTTTGCGATTAGTACTTTCTTAAACACTATTTAACGCTCCCATTTGGGTCTTCTTTTTTCCAAGAATGCATTCATGCCTTCCTGGCCCTCCTCAGAAACTCTAAGTTCGGATATTTTCTCTACTGTAAATTCCTTGTATTTCTCGATATCCATTTTTTTGTAGTTATTAACCAAGTTTTTTATTTCTTTTATTGCCTTTGGGCTTGAAGATTTAAGCTGATCTACGTATCTTTCGACTGTTGAATTAAAATCGTCTTTTTCTGTTACAAAATCAATAAGACCAATTTCCTTTGCGTACTGGCTGTTGAATCTTTCCCCAGTTATGAAAAGACGCTTCATGTTTGATAGGCCTATACGCCTAACAACATAGGTGGAGATAACAGAAGGAATTATCCCGAGTTTTACTTCGCTAAAGGCAAACTTTGAACCCACGGTTGCAATATTTATATCACATACTGCAATAAGACCAACCCCTCCGCCAAAAGCATGACCATTGATTTTTCCTATGACCGGCTTGGGGCAATTGTAGATTGCATCATACATATCAACTAAGAGTCTACTATCTCTGATATTTTCTTCTTTAGAGTACATTACCATACTCTTCATCCAGTTTAGATCAGCACCAGCACAAAATGATTCGCCTTTTCCTGTAAGCATTATAATCTTTGTTTTCTCATCGTTTGCTATTTCCTTAAAACAAGTTGTAAGCTCTTTGATGAGTCTCTCATTCATGGCATTATGAACTTCAGGTCTATTCAATGCAACTGTTGCAATATCATTATCCTTTAGAACCTCGATTAGCTCATATTTCATAATACTCCCCATTTATTAAAGAACTAATATCTTATAATTATACCTATGGCGATGCTAGGCTATATAAATAAATTTTTCTAAAGTTTTTACAACATTTGCCGAAAAAAGTTCATTTACCCTTAAAAACCGTTTTTCGTTTCTCAACAAAAGCAGTAACGCCTTCTTTGAAATCCTCTGTACTTGCTGATCGTGATGCTGTTTTGCTCTCAAGTTCAAGATGAGCAAGCATATCGTTGTCCATGCTTTTATTGATCAACATCTTTGCCTTACCAACGGCCAAGGGCGGCAATTCTCTAAATCTTGACAGTAATTCTTCAACTGAGTTGTCCAGTTTATCTTGATCTACGACCTTGTTTATTATGCCTAACTCTTTTGCCTCTTCTGCAGAAAATATCTTTGCGGTCATGATATATTCACATGCCCTTTGATACCCAACAAGTTTGGTGAAAAATTGTGTTCCGCAACCCGGTGCAAGGCCTACGCCAATGAATGCGGTACCAAACTTAGCTTCTCTTGATGCAATAATAATATCGCATGCTAATGCAAGCGAAAGACCTGCACCAAACGCTGCACCATTAACCGCAGCTATAACTGGTTTTTCCATCTGTCTCATCTCAATTACACATTTGTGTATGGTCTTTGTGAGTTCTCTCAAAAATTTTGGTTTATCACTGGCATTATACATCTCTTTGACATCTCCACCACCACAGAATCCTTTGCCAGTGCCTTTGATTACAACTGCTCTAACTTTTGGATCTGTGCCTAATTTTTTAAGAACTTCGTGAAGTTCTTCACCTAGTTTCAGATCAAACGAGTTTAATCTATCTGGTCGGTTTAAAGTTATATATGCAACATCATTCTTTACATTTGTAACTAAGGTTTCGTAGTCCATAATAATCAATGGGAACCGAGATGCCGGTATTAGATTTAAATTTTGGGAAAAGCTAAATAAAATGTAAACCATATCCTTTTTCGAGGTTTACAATGGAAATTACAATATTTGAAAACTATCTTAAGGCACGCTATCTGTTTTTCAAATGGCGCTACAATCTGAATGTTGTACAAAAGGTCACGTTGGCACTGGGTATGGCCTGTCTAACTGGCTTTGCAGCACAAATAAAGATAGCAATTCCATGGACGCCCATACCAATTACCGGTCAAACGTTTGCGGTATTGCTTTCAGGTGTTCTTCTTGGGATGTGGTGGGGTGGTGTAAGCCAAGCATTATATGTAACGATAGGAGTGATTGGCGTTCCTTGGTTTTCTGGAGGAAATGGCGGTTACATGTTCCTTCTTGGTCCAACTGGAGGATATATCTTTGGGTTCATCCTTGCTGCTTTATTTGTCGGCTATTTCACCGACAAGTACATCAGAACAAGGAAGTTTGTTCCTATGCTTGCCATCATGCTCTTTGCCAATTTTGTTCTGATTTACATTCCAGGGATGATACAATTAGGTATATGGTCCAACATGATCGCGGGTGTGACACCTACGCTCTGGCAAATTCTTTTGATGGGAATGATTCCGTTTGTTATTGGAGACGTAACTAAAATTGTAATATCTGCAACAATAGCCACAAGCATTACTCCGAAAGAAAACTTTTCGTGATTAGCAGATTTTTATTAAAATAGATGCAACATGAAAGATGAAATTCTATCTTTGTTAGAAAAATATGATTTTGTTTCTGGCGAAACACTTGCTGAAGCGCTCGGAGTTTCACGGGCAGCAATATGGAAACAGATAGAATATTTGAGACGTCTTGGTTATGAAGTAGAATCTATCCGAAATAAAGGCTATCGATTGATTTCAAAACCAGACGTTCCATATTCCATGGAAATAGTTCGGAATCTTGATACGAAAGTCATCGGAAGAAAACTTTACTATTTCAAAAAACTGCCATCAACAAATCTTTTTGCCAGAGAATTAGTTGATCAAAAGGTCAGCAATGGCAGTGTTGTTGTTGCAGATGTACAAACTCATGGACGTGGAAGGAAGGATAGGACCTGGTTTTCACCAACAGGCGGTTTGTGGTTTTCTGTTATAGTTTATCCTGATATTCCACCACGCAAGAGTATGATGTTGACCATGGCTGCATCATTGGGTGTTGCTGATGCAATTAAAACAATTACTGGTATTGTTCCACTTATCAAATGGCCAAATGATGTTCTAATAAACGAAAAAAAGGTCTGCGGAATATTGACTGAAATCGATGCTGAGATTGATAGGGTAAATTTTGCCATTGTAGGTATCGGTCTTAATGCGAATAATAAACTGCCAACAGATTTTAACAAATATGCTACGACTCTTAGGCAAGAGCGTGGTAGTAAAGTTTCTCGAGTTCAAATTCTTAGATCCATTCTGAAAAGTTTTGATGAGCAGTACGAAAAACTTGTGAGAGGCAAATATGATGAGATACGTAAAAACTGGTTGTCATCTTCACAGATCATCGGCAAACACGTGTGCGTCCAGGAAGGATCAATAAGACTAGAGGGAATCGTTAATGATATCGATGAGGATGGCTCTCTTATTTTGAAAAGTGATTCTGGGATTCATAGAGTCTTGAGCGGGGATGTGGAGGTATTGAAATAACTGAAAAATATGTGAAATTTGCAACCATTATAAACGACGTAGAATTCAAGATGATTAGAAAAGGCGACAACTGCTGGATAAAAGTTGTTCCTGCAGTTCGTGTGTCAACTCCATCTAGTCTTCATCTTATTCTAAATGGTGAGGAACACCACTTCGATATTTACGATAAATCTGGACGAGAGACTCACGAGGTTTATTTTAAAGGATACAAAAGTAATCCAAGTTTTTATCTTAAATTTAAAGAGAATTCTTTTAAAATTGATTGTGGTCACAATGACATTAAATCCATCCCAATTACTGAAACTCATAAGTTGGCCACTTACATTAAAGATAATTGTAGCAGTAAATCTCCAGAAGCATCCTGCTGGGCTGTTGCTGTATACTTCACAAAAAGACGTGATAAATCGCCTTTTGATGAGATGTAGAACTCTATTTACTGTATGTACCAATTAGTTGTGCTTGTTCTATGATGTGACCAGACATTGCCGCCTCTAGCTGTGCTCTAGTTGCTCCTGACGCTAGATCAAGCATTGTGTCAAGTGCATACAGTCTGAAGAAATATCTATGAGTTGCGGATGGCGGGCATGGTCCGTCATATTTTTGATTTCCAAAGTCGTTTTTACCCTGAGGAAAAATAATATTTTCCCCCCTCGAAAAACCCTTTGTATCCGGTGATATATTCCATACTAACCAGTGAATCCAGTAATTGGCATCAGGATCATCCACTATAAGAACAAGGCTTTCCGCGCTACTGGCTAAATTGGAAAACTTCAATGGCGGAGACACATTGGCCCCGCTGCACGTGAATTCAGCAAGTAGTGCTTCTTCGTTTTCAAATAATGGGCTAGAAATTTTCATATTTCCAAACCCATCGTCAACAATATCTTTTGATGTATCTCCAAGCGTGTTGGCCCAATTACCAACTTTACCGATATAGAACCAGACACTTACTGCCAAAACGAAAAGCAGTATGATTGCTGCGAGAACCCATATCTTATTCATTTTATCCCATCTCCCCTAATTGATTCAGACATACTTAATATTTTTTTGAAACCGATTTATTTTTATGAATTTGGATAGTATTCCTGATCTTGTCCAACTAATTCTTCATTCTGGTTTTCACTTTGCTCATCACCAGAGAGTTGATGCCTTACTGTTATTGACAATGGATCTGATGGGCTACTCTCTTCCCCATTCATATTCTTAGCTTTTACATGAATGCTATAGCTTCCAATTCCCGCCCAGGTATGCGTGCCAGTAACGCCCACACCGGAGGGTAAGTATGCTGACCATTCACTATATGTTCCATCTCCCCAATCCCATTTATATGATAGAAGCTGATCAATATCATTGTTTAAGGTAGAAAATGTATAAATGTTTCCTTCTACAATGCGCCCTATTATTATTCCACCGTGTGGCCCAACTGGTTTTTGTGGTTTAGGGGGACCGGTTTCAAGTGGTTGTGCGCCTTCGTTATAAAAGTATTCGTAAGCCTCTAGCTCCTGATCGCCTTCATCTAAATCATCAAGAGGCCATAGTTGGTAGTAATTATCACCGTCTAGAATACCAATATCAAAATCTGCTGAAAGGTCACCTGTTTTATACCAATTATAAGGTATGACTGTATTGTCTTCGTTATTCAAAGTGAAAGAATCCCACTGAAGTAAAAATGAATCTGCGTTAAATGATTGGATGTTTGGTGTAAAACGGAATCCTTTGTTGAATGTGCTGCTTTTATAGGTGAATAATACGTCTTCAAAAGCTATCTCAGAACTATCGATAAACACAAAACCATCACCATCGCCATTTAAATCAGCTCCAAGATGTATAAATCCAGGTCCAATGTAACCCTCTATAGTTCCTTGGCGTTCTATATTGTAATTAATTCCGTTATCAAGTTCAATTGAAAATAGATCAAGTGTGAGACCATTTTGACTTTCCAGATAAATATGCATATCGGAGGTATCGGCATCCCGCCATGTCTCTATCTTGAGGTCGCCGTTCCCGTCAATATATAGTTTGTCCAAGGCATCTAAGTAAGGATTTGATGATATCACGCCACTAATTTCTATGATGCCTTCGAGGTGATTAAAATTGTATATATTCTGTCTCTGAAGACTCTCATCGAGTGGGAAAAACAACGAAAAAGATGTATATCCTAATTTATTTATAAAATCAACCTCATGGTGAACGACATCTTCATCAATGAGGATATTTCTCAATTCAAGAGAACCATCGCTATCGATTGATAATAAACTTGAGGTTGATTCAGCAGAGTTTTCAAATTTAAAAATTAGCAATAAGTTATTAGAAACATCGATAGAATCGATCTGTGCGGTTCTGTATGCAGAGTTAAGATCATGGACTTTATAATACAAATCTGAAATATTTAGAAGACCATTTTCAATAAAAACCGACAAGTTTTCGTTAAAATTAAAATTAGAATTTATCCAGGAACGAGTGATGCCCGAAGGCAAAGAAGAAATGTTTAAACATGAAAACGATAACTCTTTGTCATACAAATCATATTTGCTGGTAGATATGTTTAAATTTTTTATTTCAAGATAACCATCGCCACCGCTATTGATTGTATATGAAGCGTTATCTTCTGTTTCCATCTGAGACTGTATATCCAATGAAAAATTACGCGATAATTTTATAACATCAGCTTGCACACTTTCAACGATGGAATTTGCATCATATGCTTTATAAAATAAACTCGTAATTTCAAGGAAACCACCATGGATGGCGATAGCAAGATTTCCCATACTCGAATAAGCAGATCTAGATGTAGAATACACAATATTTGAAGAACTTGAAGAGAGATTCAAGTAAGAAAATGAAAAATCAGTATCATATTCATAATAATCGTAGTTTGTATAAATGTATAAATTCTTGATTTCAAGAGAACCATCGCCAGTAATGCTGATCATGGAAGAAAAATTGTTTTCCACTTCCCTGGGTGGAAGGGCTAATGAAAAATTGCCATATAGTTGAATGAAATCAGCCTGTAAAATTTTTTTGTTTGAATTCTTGTAGAATAAATCTGCAATTTTTAAAAAACCAGAAACCGAAATCTTCGTTGTATCTCCAAATATTAAATCTCCTGAAGAAGAAAGATAAAAACTTAAAAAAGAAAAAGAGGCATTGATATTTTCACCTAAAAACTCAAAACCTTGGATGTCGATATTTCCTCCTCCAGAGTAATGTAAACTACCAGCAACTAAATCAAATGAAAGACTTGATGCGTCAGATGAAAAATCTAAATATTTTACATACGCACGGGAATTTGATACATCGTCGGTGCTTCTAGATTCTTTATTCAAATCTAGCCCACTGGAATTTTGTATGTATTTTAAGTCAACCGAAAGATCATACGCCTTTATTTGTAGGTTCTCCGTACTCCAGTCCACGGATGTCGCGCCGGATAATCCAATTAATATAGGGAATAGAAAATATAATGTAGTATAGTTCGCTATTTTGCCGCTGTTTTTGATATTCAATAACAAACGTGATGCAGTGATCTTAAGGCTAGAATTTTTAGTTTCATAATTGTTGTAGACTTTTTTATAAAAGTCAGTTAAGGCAAAATAGAAATTGTTCAATTCAACTGAATTGTAAGTCTCTATAGACAAATCAAAAATGTAGTAGGATAACAATGTTCTATTCTCCCATCCAATGCGTATGTGAGTTTCGGTTACAGGGTCAAAGCCAAATGAAATGGCGTTATTGATGGATGCCCTGAATGATCCCATATCTTCGTTATGTGTGTTTATTTCGACGTATCCATTTTTTGCAATCAGAAATCTGATTTCTACGCTCTTTGGTATATTTCCCACAGTGAACATGCTAGATTTGTTTTCGTCTGTTAAATTCTCTGAGAAGTAATCTATGAATTCATTATAATAAAAGCTAACACTAGATGGCTCTGCATCCCTGGTAATCTCTATAGTTTGCTCTCGCCCTGTAAGTTTGTCTTTACTTCTTGCAAATGTAATGTCTTTAATTTTAACTGCGGGACTATAGTTAGCCATAATTTTTAACTCAGTGTAACCTTGTGAATATGATGAATAATTTTGTAAATCAATAAAAGATAAAATTAGATTTAGTGGATATTTTCCAGTTGATGAACCAGGATTTATTGAGATCTTATGTGAAGTTTTTAGTTTAGGATAAAGCAAATGTGGTGCTGTTTTATCAGTTAAAATGAAAGTTTTTGGAACCTCTCCACCAGCAGGTGATTGGTATCCTATTCTAACAAGATCGATATTCTGCGTCAAATAGAAAAATTTTGTAATAATCCTGGGATAGTATTCTAAATATATCTCAAAAAGATCATTTTTAATATGATTCATACCTGGGAGTCTATGAACTATTAATATTGTTTTGATGGCTAGTGCCGGTGGATGAAGATCAATACTTGGTAGGCGAAGTACTCTTACACGGACATCTTTATCTCCATCGTTATCAACATCAATGCTAGTTGGCCTAAATAGATTCATCTTAGTAACTTTTTCAATGCCGTTATGTTTTGTTACTACGTGTAGAGGCAAAATTTCCTTTCTTTCATTCTTTCTATTTTCGATAAAGCCTCTGATTTTTTTGAGAAATCCTCCCGGTTTATTATCATTATATTTTTCAGGGTCTTTAGTAGATGCGTCAAGTATATTTTTATCTATTTTGTCAATAACGCTTTTAATTAAATTGTTTTTGTCACTTTTTGCAAATGATGCTGGCGAGAAAATCGTTGAAATAAAAAGTATTGCTATTAAAATGCTTAAAATTTTTCGTAGTGAAAATTTATAATATCCTTCGATTAGGATTGATATCATTTTTGAGAAATTTGCCCCCATTTGATACCACTTCTTATTTCTATTTAACTTTATAGTTTTTTTTCTTATGCTTGCAAGGTACTCTTAATTATATGTATATACTACAATATTATATTATTTACTATATAAATACTTACCTAAAAATCCAATTCTGGAAATATGATATCCTCCAATATCCCTAAAATATCAAAACTACCATCTTCATTTTTTGTTCCAAAACATCCAGAGAAATTACCATCAAAAAAATCATTTATGTCTGTTGGTAAATATATTTTTTAAGAGTTGCCATTTTACTATAAGTTATGGGCTCAACTTTCTTGCACTAATATAACTTGCATACTTATGATTAAAGCAACCATTGTCAGTGATAGTATTTTTTCATTCTGTTCTCTGGTTTTACTTGGCAATTTTATTTTTGTAATGCGAGTAGAGGATATGCTCTTCCAAGTAGAATGACCGGTCCGTACGATTCTTTATAACCAAGAGCCCCGATGTTTATGTAAATGCCTTTT
>JBFYMG010000021.1:0-3246 GCA_041305025.1 Thermoplasmatales archaeon | reverse complement strand
ATGAATTCTTCAAAGACACAATGATAAATGGAATGGCAGTAGGCCCAGCGTTCTCAAAACAAGTATGGCTACACTACAGAGATTTCACAACTAGCGATCCGACTTCCATGTATGGTCCATCCTCATTGTATGGCGGAGATGGTGTTACTACCATCCAATGTATATATGGTGATCCAGAACTTATAATATACAGCCCAGAATGGACATCACCAATACCAGTAGACTCACCACTAGGAACCAAAGAAAACAACGCACCAAGCGCACCTATTATAACAGGCCCAACAAATGGAAATGCAGGAACAACTTACGAGTACACATTCGTATCAACAGATCCTGAGGGAGATGACTTAGAATACTACATAAAATGGTGCCAAAGTTGTGGTGGAGGAGAATGGTTTGGACCATTCCCATCAGGTCAACAAGTAACAGTTAGTCACTTTTGGTCTGAACAGGGAGTGCATACAATCGGTGCGATGGCAAAAGACACATATGGGGATGAAAGTGACTGGAGCTACCTAGAAGTTACAATGCCTTTCAAAATAGTATCAACCAAATCAAATATGCTGGTATTAAAAATATTCAACCAAAATACAAACAGCTAAAAACCAAATATTTGGAAGATAAATATCTTCCAAAAATTTCTTTTTTTTCTTTTTTAAAAAAATCTTTATTTAATTTAAAATAGAGAATACATTCCAATTATAATTATGATATTATAAATTGATAAAAAAGAAAGTTTAATATTAACAATATTTCATATCATGCAATAACATTTGATAAGAGGGGCCGTAGGAGGATAATAATTATGAAAATAAAAAGATATCATAAAATGTTAATATGTTTTTTCATAACGATTTTTATGAGTAGTGCTACTTGTATAAATGTATCAGCGGAAATTAAAAACAATGACAAAAATAAATGTTTTATCGACGTAGCAGAGTTGCCGGAGTGGTCAATTGAGAACTTCTGGGTTTATGATATGATTTTTGATTTTACAGATCCTGGGACTTTTAATATAGAAGGCATAATACGAGACTTAAAACTCGTGGTCGTGGATATCAATGAAACTTCAGACAAATATACTTTAAATATAACGGGGAAAATAGATGCAGTGTTGACAATATTTGATATAATTCCAGCCGGAAGATACAATGCAGATATATCTGGAACAACACATATAAAAAAATCAACATTGGCAATTGAAGATTTTCAATTTTTCGGTTCAGGAGAGTACACGATTTTCCACACAGACATAACAATATATATGGATTTTACACCACCATTTGATTTTTTTGATTTTCCCATCGAACCAGATGAGGATCCATGGAATGCAAATACATATGGACGTATTATTGGGCATATTAAAGTAGATTCGATTTATGAAAAGGATTTCGGCACACAGGGGCCCTTTGAAGACGAAACAATAAGTTTTGTTAAAAAAGAAGAAATAACTGTGCCTGGAGGAAGTTTTGATTCATATTTAATTTCTGGATCTACTGGACCTGGCAGTGGGGGAGAATCAAAATTGTGGTATTCTCCAGAAGCAGGGTATCTAGTTAAGATACGTGAAAAGATTATTAACTGGGCTGGAATCGATGCAACACTAGATATGCCCCTCAAAGCTACTAACTATAACCCTGGCAATAGACCACCAAAAAAAATTGACGTACTAATACATGAATTGGATAACATCGATGAACTGGATTATTGGCCTTATGGGGAGCCTGAATGGTATTACACAATTAAGGTTGTATCGGGCGATAATATTCAATATCAATCTAATTACAATACAGATGATGGCACTTATAATGGTAATTGGATAAATGATGGACAAAATAAATGGGCTCCAAATAAACATCATGAGTTTGTTGTTTATAGCAGATATGTAACTGTGGAAATACAACTAATGGATTACGACGGCTTTTGGGAAGGTGGACAAGATGATGTGGCAGACATAAGTAGTGATGTTGCAAGAAGAACATTTATTGGCGTATATGACCTTGCAGACAACAAGTTTATAGGAATAGGTGGTGCAACAGATTACATGGAGATGCAAGATGATTGGTATTACACAGGTGGAGAACTACTGCCAGATAATAGTACAAATGCTGATGAAGATGATTCTTACGTTTTATTTGCAGTATCTGATGACTATGAGTCGCCTCAAATACCAGATACGCCGTCAGGTCCAATAAAGGGAAAAGTCGGTGTTGAATACAAATTTTATACAAGTACGACTGACCAAGAGAATGATGAAGTTTACTATAAGTGGGATTGGGGAGATGAAACATTTAGTGATTGGCTTGGGCCATTCAATTCAAGTGCAACTGCTGAGGCAAGCCATACCTGGAGTGCAAGAGGCACCTATGAAATAAAGGTCAAAGTAAAAGATGCGTATGCAGAAAGCAACTGGTCAAATCCTCTTAGTGCCAAGATGCCAAGAAGTAGAATAATAACTAACACAATATTCTTTAAATTCTTGGAGAAAATATCAGATCGATTTCCACATGCATTTCCAATAATGCGAGAGTTGCTAAAGTCGTAACTCTTCCAATTCTTCTATTTTTTGCTTTAATAAAATTATTTTTACAAGAAGAGTGCATTTAATTTTTTAGATGGCTCTAATTTAAATATTGGTAACATGTGACAAGCGAAAATATTATAAATTAACATCCATTAATAAATTTAGCACTAATTAATTTTAGTGCAGGTGGAGGTGAAAAATGAGAAAAATAATAATTTGTGTGATAGCGATAGCTATCATGACGCTGTTGATAACCAGTACCTTCGGAATGGCTGTAACGCCTTCCAGTGGTCAGAGCAATAAAATAAAAATTAATAAAATAAACGCAACACCGGAACGATTTTCAACAAATTCTCAAAAAGTGAATATAATCCCAACACAAAACCCTAGCGCCCTAGGAGCAAATCTAGCTTTTCCAGGGTTGCACCCAGGATTTGGCCGCTCTATCGGTGGAACGATGTTCGCCGGCTATTACGAGCCTACCTCGGAAGAGATAGTTTGGACATACTCTATAGATGATGGCGCATCATTTGACCCAGGTATTTTCTACGAAGGTCTCGGTGGAGATTACCCTGCTATAAAACTATGGGATGGAGAAAGATTCTTTGGAACATACGTAACAGATTACAATGATGTAGGTGGCGGAGCAACCTATTTGTATGAAGTTAACGACGCAACACAACTAGACGATACCACACTCAATCCTTTGACTTATTGGGATT
>JBFYMG010000020.1:0-17701 GCA_041305025.1 Thermoplasmatales archaeon | reverse complement strand
GATCATCTGGCATTCTTTTAAAATCAACACCAACTGCAAAACAACCTGTAGTCAAAACCTCGTCAACAACCTCATCAAACCTCAGCTCATCCGTATCCTTCATCGTCGCATCACTAATAATCGGTTCACCCCTAACAACCAGACTCAAAAACACTTTAGGATTAAACTTTTTAAGCTCCCTGCAAAGAACTTTGTCAAACACAATCTCCCCGCAGTTATCAGCAAACAACATTACATGTTTTGCTCTCTTTAGTAACTCCTTAACCTTTGATGCGTCATCATATCCTAATCCTTCGGCAACAGTTTCCTCAAATATATCTTTAAGTGCCTCAGGATGATCACTTCCTCCTTCGATGCCAAAATCCATCGTGTTCCCAACGATCGAACAGATCATACTGGTCTTCAACGGATCAATAGATTCCTTTAACATTCCTTCAACTCTAGGAATTAATGATTGCGCTACTTTGTTGCTAAGGTTCTTCAAATCTTTGTATGGATCATCATCACCAAGAGTTTCATAGGCAATCTTGTGCACTTTTGTAGCAATAGTTGCACTACATTCATTTGGATCGTATAACTTGGAAAGAACTTGACAGGCATTTTTTATCACTTTGGTTCTGGTCTCTGGATCTTTTGTGCTTTGCTCCGCCTCAAAAATGATACGTTTGAGCAAGCATGGGACACACTCAGTCTGAATTTTCATACAAAAACCTCGAAAACAAATCCGCTATATAGTCTTACCCATGCAATGTTTTCCTAAGTTATACTCCATCTCCTTTAGCATTATGATTGTCCCGATTGTCCGAAGATGCAATCAGAGTTGTTGCCAATATCTCATGATTTTGATATCGTGGGAACCTTGTGTGATATATATGGGCACAGAATTAAACAAAAATGATTTATTTTGTACTTATGGGTGCCCGTACATCGGTACAATCTCATAATTTGTAAGGGCACTTTATTTAACAAAAATAGATAACTTTATATGTTGTTGTGCCCATACAATAACATATGGTTTATTTAGAGAGGATTGAAAGAAACGACAAGACATACTATTACGCCACAAAGAATTTTAGAGTGAGTAGCAAAAAATGGAAGAAAATAAGAAAGTATGTTGGCGATAAGCCCCCATCCAAAAAACAAATGACGAAAGCAATCACAGAGATTGAAGCAGATGCATTAAAAAAAGGGCTCATGAAACCTGTTTCTAAGCAAAAGTATCTGAGTGACACTGAAGCAGAGAAATTACAGGATTTGAAGGAGGTTTTTAACAAATGGTATGGAAAAATAAGCGCTAGCGAGATTAAAAAATATGAAGAAGATTTTATCGTGAGATTTACGTATAACACAAATGCTATCGAAGGTAATCGCTTGAGTCTACGAGAAACAAGCATGATTTTAACTGAGGACATCATCCCTGCAGGTGCCACTCCAAATGATTACAACGAAACAATAAACTCAAAAGACTGCTATGAATTCATGAAAGAATACAAGGGCGAATTTAATCAAAAGTTTTTATTAAAAATTCATGGATTACTTACCAAGAACACGAACTGTAAAATTGTTGGCAGTTACAGAAATCATAATGTTAGAATTTCTGGTTCTGATTGGGTTCCCCCTGATCATAAAAAACTTAAAGAAGAAATTAGGAAAATATTCCAATGGTACTATTTTGCTAAAAAAAATCTACATCCTGTTGAATTAGGTACAATTTTGCATAATAAGTTAGTACGACTTCATCCATTTTCTGATGGAAATGGAAGAACGTCAAGAGTTGTGATGAACTGGATATTAATTAAAAACAAATTCCCAATGTTCTATGTGGAACTCAGAGATAAGATCAAATATTACGAAGCAATCGAAGAAGGCGATAAGGGTAATGATGAGGTAATAGTGCATTATATTGCCAATGTACTGATGGAACAACATGCATTTAAATCACAAAAAGAAAGTAAATAGTATTATTAATTAGCCACATTCTGTCTGAATTTTCATACAAAAACCTCGAAAACGAATTTGCTATATAGCCTTAAGCATGCAATGTTTTCTTAAGATATATTCCATCGTCCTTGAAACCCAGTTTTCTGTAGTACCCTTTTACACCTATGCCGCTGAGCACAAACAAATGCTTTTTGTCAAACTCTTCCAAGCATATGCGCCCTGCTTCGTCGATTAATTCTTTGCCGTGTCCTCTGTGTTGCCATCCTTTTCCATTTTTCTGCCCTATGGGAATTTCTCTTCCCAGTACCTTCAACTCCCTGATGATCATGCACGACTTATCATTTAGTTCAAATCGATGAGAAGTGCTAATATCGCGCAATCTCAGATAGCCTATTAGCGCATCATGTTTTTTGTCAACAAGAGAAATAAAAACCTCTTGGCTACCACTTGCCTCATAGCGCTCGCAATCAAGATCAATGTTTCTTTCATCTATCTCGATTTTTTCCTCAAGTGATGCATGGCCTATTTCTCTGCATCTAATACATTGACACGCATCTTTATGATTTTTCATTTCAATTTCTACAAGTTGACGCAGATTACTTTTGTCAACGCCGGCATCGATGTAAGCTACTGGAATGTCTCGCTGTATCCTCTGTATACGAACCCACCTTGGAACATACTTCTTTACTTCGGCTATCAGTTTTGCAGCCCTAGTTGTATCTAGCGGTTTATATCCGCCAGATTTCCACATATCATAAAGTTTAGTTCCTTTAATCGTTAAAGCCGGATATATCTTGATCATATCAGGTTTAAACAAAGTATTCTCAAAAATAGTACGAAACGATGCGATGTCTCTTTTTTCGTCAGAGCCAGGCAAACCCGGCATCATGTGGTAGCACACCTTAAAACCGCTATCTTTTGCGATACGTGTAGCATCGATGGAATCCATAACTGTATGTCCGCGTTTCATGTTGTAAAGAACATCATCGTATACCGATTGTACACCTAATTCTACACGAGTTGCACCCAAATTCAAAACTCGATCGGCATGATGAAGTCTAAACCAATCCGGCCGAGTCTCAATAGTAAGGCCAATGCATCTTGATTGAGCTGTTTCATTTCTTTTCTTAGCAATTTCTAGTGTTGGGGAATCTTTTCCATTAAGTGCATCAAAACATCGCTTTACAAACCATTCCTGGTAATAAGGTGATCTGGAAGTAAATGTTCCACCCATAATAATAAAATCAATTTTGTCTACCGAATGACCAATGGCTTCTAATTGCTCAAGTCTACTTTTTGTCTGTAAAAAAGGATTAAAGTCATTTATCAACGCCCTCATTGTGGCAGGCTCATAACCTGTATAGCTCTGAGGTGTATTTTTATCAGGGCCACCTGGGCACGGTGTACATTTTCCATGAGGGCACTCTGCTGGCGATGTCATTGCAGCAACAATGGCAACTCCAGATATTGTTCTCATGGGCTTCTTGCGTAAAATAGTAATGGCTGCTTCTTTTTCTTCGTCTGAAAATTCGGAAGGCAGACGAGCCAAAATCTCGCTATTTGGTGGAACATTGTCAATCTTGTATTTCTTACAGAGTTTGATTTTAGTTCTATGAAGATCTTCTCTGGACTGTATCTTTTTAGATAGAATCAGATCAGTAATTTCAGAGTAAAACGACATTGAAAACCCCATAACCTCCCCAAATAAAAATCTTTGTTATTCTAAACAATTCTTATATGTTTTTATAATGTTTTTCAATGCACATGCAATTGTTACTGGCCCTACACCACCAGGTACAGGCGTAATCTTTCCTACTTTTTTCTTTACCGATTCAAAATCCACATCTCCGCATACGCCATACTCTGTGCTTGTGATTCCAACATCTATAACAAATGCGTTTTCTTTTACGAAATCACGTGAAATCAGTTTCGGCTTTCCCGTGGCCGTAACCAGAACATCTGCTTTAGTTGTATATCTCTTTATGTCTTTAGAAAAGACATGACACACTGAAACTGTTGCGTTTCGATTTAAAAAAAGAGCAGCAAGTGGCTTTCCAACCACATTGCTATGGTTAACAATAACGACGTCTTTGCCCTTGACATCTGTATTTTCGTATTCTAAAATAGTTAGTACTGCCAAAGGCGTACAAGGCACAATTTGTTCATCTCCGATAAGAGTTCTTCCCATGTTGAAAGGGTTGAAACCCTCCACGTCTTTTCTATAATCTATGGCGCTCATTAGTTTATCTGGCGAGATGTGGGCCGGTACCGGATATTGAATTAGTATTCCATGGACCTTGCCGTCATTGTTTAGTTTTTTTATGGAATCTAAAATCTCGTTTTCAGAAACATCTTTTGGAAATTCTAGACGGTTTGATTCAATTCCAACTTCCTTACAAGCGTTATCTCTTAGTTTTAGATAGAGTTCTGAAGATGGATCGCTACCAATTTTTATGGTAGTTATATTTGGTGTATTTTTGTATTTTGATTCCAAATCGTCGACTTCATTTGAAATTTTTTTACGAATATCTCCTGCTATCAGTCTACCATCAATGATTTTTGCAGTCATTTTAAATTCAAAAAGTAAAATCTATGTTGGGTTATAAAGCCTATGGTTTTCTGCCTATTGCATAGAACTGCGGGAAGAAATTTAGTTCTAAGCCTTCATCAAGCGATTTAAGATATTCGTATTCCCATTTATCAATTTCTTCTTCTGTTAGACCTTCATCCCTCAATGTTTTTACGTAGAAATCCCTGGCATGCAAATAGTATGATTTATCCTCTTTACAGCTCCATATGCGGGTGTTTCCTATTCCAACTTTGGTTTCAAGACCAGCTCTGACAAAAAGAAAGCGAAGTTTTCTGCCAATGTGCGGATCTCCGCCTTTTTCTTTGATAGTTTTACCTGCAAATATAGGATCTACTTTTGGATTTTCAGGCCAGTGAAGTTTGCCGCCATAGTCTGGCTCAAGAGATGCCAAAACCCTTCCACCAGACTTTGTGACACGTGCCATCTCACTTACTACCTTTTGAGGTTTGTCTACCCACATAAGTAGTAGATTGCAGGTGACAATATCAAAAGTATTGTCCTCAAACGGCAGTTTCTCTGCACTACCAACACATAATTCTACGTTTTTGTGATTCTTTAGAACGTTAGTCGCTACTTTTATCAAATCATTTGAACCGTCTATACCAATGAGTTTGCCTTTGGTGAGACGGGCAATGTCCCTTGTCACTATTCCTGATCCACATCCAACGTCCAGTGTTAACCCTGCATCTTTTAGCCCTACGTCAAGGTATAGAGGAATTCTTTCTTCTGCTGTCTCTAATGCTTGTAACTCTAATTTTTTTATGAAATCGTTTAAATCCTCTTTTGCTCTCTTGTGAAATTCGTTATTATCTTTTGATTTCATTGTCTACAAATCAAATATTGCGCTGTTTAGTATAAGCTTTTCTTTTAAACCTCTAGTTTTTTAAATAGAATGGTTTATTCTAGGTTTAATGAAAGATGTTACTCTTCAGATAGCCCTAGACCTGCTAAATGCTCATAGAGCCATAGCTATTGCTCGTGATTCGGTAAAAGGTGATGCAGCTTGTTGGCTAGAGGCAGGAACGCCCCTGATAAAAAGTGAAGGCATGGATATTGTAAGAAAACTTAAACAGAATTTTCCAAAACAAACGATTGTTGCAGATATGAAAACCATGGATACAGGTGCGTTTGAAACTGAAATGGCTGCTAAAGCAGGAGCTGATGTTGTCTGTATACTTGGTGCATCTGATGATAGCACTATTCTTGACGCACTCAAATCTGCGCGCAAATACGGAACAAAAATAATGGTTGATCTAATTGGTGTTAAAAATATAGTTCAAAGAGCAAAAAAATTGGAAAGGCTAGGTGTTGACTATCTTTGCATACATGTTGGTATAGATGAACAAATGACCGGAAAGAAACCTACTGGCGTTCTTTCATCTATTGTTAAATCAACCAGTATTCCAGTTGCCGTTGCCGGCGGTCTTAACAGTGAAACTGTTGCTGATGTTGTGAAAGCAGGTGCAAGCATAATAATAGTCGGGGGAGCAATAACAAAAGCAAAAGATGTAACAAAGGCCACAAAACTCATAAAAAAAGCGATAACCGATAAAAAATCTGTTTCCACAGAACTTCATAAAAAATATGATAAAACACAGCTTAGAGGGGCGTTTTCAAAGGTTTCCACGCCAAATATTTCAGATGCGATGCACCGAAAAGGAGCAATGCATGACTTGCGTCCAGTAAAGCTTGGTTTTCATATGGTCGGACAGGCGCTAACTGTGTGTACAATAAACGGTGACTGGGCAAAACCAGTGGAAGCAATAGACAAGGCAGATGAAGGACAGGTTCTAGTAATTGATGTAAACGGTAGCAAAACTGCTGTATGGGGTGAGCTTGCCACGTTGAGTGCAAAACTCAAAGGGCTCTCGGGCGTTGTAATCGATGGTGCCGCAAGAGATCTTGATGATATTATTAAAATGAATTTTCCGATTTTTTGTAGATACATTTCATCAAATGCTGGCGAGCCTAAGGGTTTTGGGGAGATTGGCGCTGAGATAAAGTGCGGCGGTCAAACAGTTCGAAGTGGTGATTGGATAATTGGTGATGATTCTGGTGTTGTTGTGGTGCCTCAGGAAATTGCCCAGGAAATCGCAAACAGAGCGTTGGATGTCAAGGAGCAAGAGAATCGCATTCGTGAGGAAATAAAAGGCGGAGGCTCGCTGGGTGGCGTTCTTAAACTGAAGAAGTGGGAAAAGGTAGTTGGATGAATAAAGTTGTTTTTTTCACTGATTTACAAAAACTTTCCAAAGCTTTAAATAATTTTAATATGAAGAGTTTTGCTAATAAAAGAGTTCCTGTAAAACTTCACATGGGTGAAATTAAAAACAAGTTTTTTCCTAAACCTGATTTTGTAAAAGTGGTTGTTGATGAATTAAAAAAAGCGCATGCAGACCCATTTCTGTTTGATACAACGGTTGCTTACCCCGGGCTACGACACTATGTTTCTGGCTATCAACAGGTTGCTAGGTTGCATGGTTATACTATGAAAAAGATGGGCTGTGATATAATAATTGATGACAGCGGTGTTGTAAAAACTGTTGAAAATAGAGATTTTGAGGTTGCTTGGCATCTTACAAATTCAAGTCATATTCTTGCTGTATCTCATGTAAAGGGGCATATTCAAACCGGTTTTGGTGGTGCTATCAAAAACTTTGGTATGGGTGGTGTGACTAAGGAAACCAAAAGAAAAATGCATCATGGAAGTAGACCCATCTACTATAAGGATGCTTGTACTTTTTGTGGCGTTTGTGCTGAGCTATGTCCTTTTGAGGCTATTAGTGTTAAAGATGGCAAATGGAAACAAAACATGCGGTCTTGTTTTGGTTGTGGTGTTTGTGTTGAAAACTGTAAGAGCGGGGCGATGAAAAATACAGACGCCGATCTCCAATTTTTAATTACCTGTGCAGCAAAGGCATGTATAGAGGGTAAAAACGTTTTATATATCAATGAGCTGAAACGTATTGCCCGTGGATGTGATTGCGATCCTTTTGCCGACCCTATAATTTGTCCAGATATCGGTTATGTTGTATCAGATGATATTGTTGCAGTGGACAAAGCCTCTTTAGATCTTATAAACAGTGTTAAAAAAGACGTATTTATAAAACATAATAAAGTTGATCCGATGAAACAAATAAGATATGGTGAGGAGATCGGTTTAGGATCGTCCTCATACCAATTGATTGAACTTTGATTTTTGTTTATTTTATAATTGGTTTTCCAATGGGTAGTACGGTTTTACCATAGGTTTCATTGATAACTTCAGCCATTGCTAGATAGATTGCACTGAGACCACAGATAATACCTTCATATCCTGCAATTTTGGTAATTGTAGGATTCACTAAGAAGTGTCCAAGTGCAAGTAACCAGAAGAGAATCGTCAGCGAGAGAAACACAAATTGTAACGCGGTATTTTTCTTCAATGTTGAAATAAACATCATAAACGTGAACAATCCCCACATGAACAAATAGGACCCCATGGCGACATCATCTGGTCCACTGAAACCAGGGACGATTTTTGGTATCACAAGCAGTCCAACCAAGGTTAACCAAAAGGCTCCATATGAGGTGAATGCAGCGACTCCAAATGTATTTCCTTTCTTAAATTCTAAGATGCCGGCGATGATTTGTGCGATACCTCCATAGAAAATTCCCATGGCAAGTATCATAGAGCCTAATCCAAAGTATCCTGCGTTATGAATATTTAACAGTACTGTGGTCATTCCAAAGCCCATTAAACCCAGTGGTGCTGGGTTTGCCAATATACTTTTTTGTTCCATAATATAGCCTCTCCTAGCACCGCAGAATAAATATCTTATTTAAAAATTTGTCGAGAAAATCAAGGCTATTTCCAAAAGATGACGACAAACCCTGTAAAGACCATCGCCAATACAATTAGAATGGCAAGAATTTTTACTAGCCAACTTCTCAATGTTTTTCGTGTGATTTTCAAGAGCGTCCTCCTTTAAATTCGACGTAAAAATCATCAAAATGGAAGATGTGTGTATCTTTCTTTCCTTTGATTCCCTGCTCCTTGATTAATTGGAGATACCCACCTACTATCAGTTTTTCTTTCGAGTGCTTTGGATCTGCACCAGGTATATCTGCCCATGAAATATCTCCACTGCTCTGTATTTTCTTTATAATTTCTTTCTGGTGCTCATTAATCCAGGTTGTCACTTTTTTGCTGTCGGCCTTGAACAACGGCCCAATTTTTGAGTAAACCGGTTTTATTGCTACAATTTTTTCTTCGATGTCTGGTTTTCCAGCGATAAACTCATGGGCGTCAGGGTAATTTAAAGTAGTTTTTATTATTGTTCCACTCGACTTTATCTTTGAAATAATACTTGCTGGCGCATAGGTTGCATAGGATTCAAGCGGTGCATTTAATGCAAGGCCTTGCTCACTTTTCCAAGATCGTACTTTTGATATGTAATCTTTTACGTATTCGCCTGCTGTCTCTTTTTCCTCGTCTATTATCAGTGGCTCAGGCCACGCTGATACGTGGATGCTTTTACACCCATCTAGCTTTTTGAAGTGTTGTTGATAAATCTCCTCGGTTATGTGTGGGAAGAACGGTGCAAACAACTTCAAAACTCCCAGACCAAGCGTGTAAAGCGTATAATTGATGCTTTCCATATTTTCGTTTTTGTATACTGAAGATTTCACCATTTCAATGTAGTGATCCGCAAGTTCATGCCATAGGAAATACTCTATTTCTTTCATTGCTTGGGAATAATCAAAAGCATCCATTTGCTCAGTGCATTTTTTAACAAGTTTACTGTATTTTGTAAGTATCCATTTGTCAATATCAATTAGCTCTGGTTTTTTTGCTGGCTTGTCTTTTATTAAGTTGGAAATAAATTTCTCAACATTCCATAATTTATTGAGAAGTCTTGTGCCTCGCACGACATCTTTTTGTCTAAACGGATTGTCTTCCCCCAATGCACAACTGGCTGCATAACATCTGAATGCATCGGCGCCGTATTCTTTTATTACATCCAATGGATCGATGACATTGCCTAGACTTGCGTGCATCGGTGTGCCATCTTCTGAGAGTATGAAACCACCCATCATTATATTTTCAAACGGCTCTTTGTCGGTTAGTAGTGTGCATCTTAGAATTGTATAAAATGCCCATGTCCGAATTATGTCGTGGGCTTGTGGGCGCAGAGACATCGGATATAGTTTCTTGAATTTATTGTCGTCTCTATGCCAAAACGTGTTGTAGAGCGGCGATATGGATGAATCCATCCATGTATCAAATACGTCTTCGCAACCTTTTAGCTTACCACCACATTTGGGGCATTTGCTTACCGGTGGTTTATCTTTAGTTGGGTCTATGTAACAATCCTCAGATTTTGCCAATACAACATACTCGCATTTTTCGCATTCCCAGAGTGGAATCGGTGTTGCAAAGTATCTTTGTCTAGAAATAACCCAGTCCCATTCAAGACTGTTGACCCAATCTTCAAGCCGTATCTTCATGAACTCAGGATGCCATTTCATCCTGTCACTTGCTTCAAGAACCAACTTTTTGAATGGAATTGTTTTTAAAAACCACTGTTTGGCGTTGATGAACTCTACTGGTGTTTTACAACGCCAACATACTCCAACGTTTTGATCCAATGGTTCCTGTTTAATCAAGATGTCATTTTTCTTCAAATCTTCAATAACTGCGGCTCGCGCATCTTCTATTTTCATTCCTTTGTATTTGTTGCATAGGTCTGTCATGCATCCTTCTTCATCGATGCTCATCTCAAGCGGAAGCTTGTATTTGAAAACCCAGTTCAGATCTTCTTTGTCACCAACTGTACAAATCATCACAACGCCGGATCCAAATTCAGGATCTACAGATTCGTCTTCAACGATTTTTACTTCTTTTTCAAATAGCGGTACCTTTAGTTTTTGATCAACTAACCATGACGCCCTCTCATCTGTCGGGTGAACTGCAACAATTTGGCATGATGGAAGCATTTCGGGTCTTGTTGTTGCAATCTCAACGTAAACGCCTAACCTGTCTTTGCCTACGCTGCGGTATTTCAAAAGCTGCTCTGGTGGGCTCTTTGTAAAATAGAATTTTATCGTGTTAAGTTTAGTAGTCCTGTCTGTGTAGGTAACTTCAGCATCGGCCATAGCAGTCATGCAACGAGGGCACCAATTAACTGGGAATTTTCCCTTGTAGATATGATTTTTCTCGTATAATTCAATAAAAGAGATCTGAGTGAGCCTGCGGTAATACTCTGCGTTGGTCTGGTAATATATCGAAGGATCCATGCTTTCTCCCAGCATTATAAACTGGTCCGTCATGGTCTTGATGTTTTTTTCAGCAAATTCGGAACAGAGTTTTATAAATTTGTGTCTATCGATGTCTTTACGGGTGATTTTCAACTGTCGTTCAACGCGTTCTTCTATAGGTATGCCGTTTACATCAAAACAGAGTGGAAAAAATACGTTAAAACCGCGCATACGCTTGTATCGTGCGGCAAAGTCTATATGGGTATAATGCACGGCATGACCTGCATGAAGCGGGCCTGATGCATAGCGCGGAGGAACATCTATACTATATGCAGGGCTGTTGCTATCAAAATCGAAATGATAGATTTTTTGCTCCTGCCAGCGCTTCTGCCACTTGCTTTCAAGAGCTTTCTGGTCGTATGTGGGCATTTAGTCTCCTCATAGTATTAAAGATATGAGATTTGCAGGTCTTGAAGTAAATTACTACTTATAAACGTTGCTTTGTGACAGTGCCATGTAATTCAAAAATAGTTATATCGCATCTTAGTAATAATGAAAAAAGATAAAGTTTTGATGAATGGACGACCTTTCTATTGGACGCGTCTACTATCTACAAGTTTTTTGAGTTCAGTTAAGTCGTTTCTGATTGTGTCTATTTCTTTTGTTTTTTCTTCTTCAAAGTTTTTTATTATATTCTGTATCGGATAAGTTAGTTTGTATATATGTACGGGTCTACCTTTTCCTTTCTTTTTCAAATCCCGCTTTCTTATCCATCCTTTGTCCATTAGTTGCTGCATTGCTACGGAAACCTCTGGCTGTCTTAGTCTTGTTGCTTGCTCGATGTCGGCTGAACGGCATTCGTCGCATTGTGAAACGTATAACAGAGTTTTGGCTAGGTTTTTTGGCATACCCAACTCTGCAAATAATTCTATAGTCCTTTCATCTTGTGGATTATGTGATTTTGTTTGATTCATAATGTCATCACATCTTAACAATATTATATTCTTATACGTATAATATAAAGGCACTTTATATAATTTTTGTTTAATAATTATAAACTTTTCCTCTAGGGCGGTATTAACTTTAATCTAAAAATCCCAGTGCCTCTTCAATCCTGCCCATTTCAATGCCTGTGGTAAGATTACCAATAATCGCGCCCTTTGTATTTGCCACAAGGCCGCTGCCAATAAGGGGTACTCCATGATTAACCGTTCCAATCATGACATTTACACCAAAAACCTTTTCCAAAACCCTTTTTTCATCCTCTGTTACCTTTGGGTGGCACAATAGTCCCTTATTTGTAACAACTGCGGCCATACCTACGGTATTCAAGGCGCTGATGGTGCCCTTGTAAACTGGCACATCAAAAACTTGTTCTATCTTCTTCAAACTTTTATCCTTCATATCTGGATGAACGAGTGCTCCTTTGTCGTTTACCAGTATATCGTTGCCCGCGGCGTTGAGTTTATCACTTATAACGCAGACATCTAGACCCTGTTTTTCAATGAGCTTAATGCATCCGTAATCAACAAAATCTGTGACAACTGCTCCTTTTGAATTGAATGTGAGCAGTGATCCTATGATACTTGCATCGGCAATATTTAGCTCAACGAGTTTTGCGCCCAAAGTTTCTATGATCTTTTGTTTAATCTTCTTTGAGAGGGTCTTCTGTACAAAAGTAATATCGTCATTAGTTCTGCAAAAAACACCTACATTTGGACTTTCGTTGAAATCCAGCAGCTGAAGCATGAATTATTCACTTTTCTTTTTTGGCTTTCGCTTAGAGGTAGTTTTTTCTTTAGTTTCAGAAGACTTCTTTGAGGCTTTTACTTTCTTCTTTTCTGCTGTCTTGGGTTCGCCGGTTTCTTCTTTTTCTTCCTTTTTCTTTGGTTTTTTTACTGGTTCTTCGCCCTTTTCCTCTTTTTCCTTTGGGGCTTTCTTCTTCTTTATCTTTACTTCGCCCTCGCCGCCAGATGGAGCAACATCGTATTTCTCTGCACCAGTACCTTCGGCTGCACCTTCTTCAACCTCTTCTTTCCTAAGTATGGGCTCTTTTGCTTCTTTTTCTTCCTTTAAAATCTCACGTCTTGATTTTTTAAAGTCGAGCTCAGGAATGTATGCTTCTACAACGCCGTCATCAAATTTAACGGCTTTGACTCTAATTTTACTTGGTACCCAGTATTTTCCATGGGCCCAGATTGCATTGTTGAGGGAGTCGTCTATCCATACTTTGTCTTCATCAACCTTCATGTGTCTTGTTAAAAAACTTCTCACCACTTTTATAGCACTGTCTGCAGATGATGAGGATTTGTATCTTACCTTTTTGAGTGGAATTACATATATTCTTTCAATTTCTTCTGCCATAATAATCAAGATTTCTTAAGTTTGTTTCTGCGCCAATTGCGCGTTTTAGGATGACGTGTAAAACGTCTGTTAGTTCGAATCATGATCCAAGCTGGCACTCGCCTATTGCTCTTTGTAGCCTTATTTAAACGAAGTTTTTTGCCAAGTGATTTATGAGTTGACATGAGGGTCTACCTTCTTCTTATTGTTATATCTTTCTTCTTTGGAATTACCTTTGAAAGCAGCATACGTAACTGCTCATCATTTATTTTATTTTTCAATTTACCTGACTGCGCAAGCATTATCAGTTGACTCTCAATGGACTCTACCACTTCAGGACGTGCAATTTTTATTCTTCCTAGTCGCTCTCTTGCGGAGTCTGTGAGGATTGCTCGGAGAATCATCTTCTTTTGATCCTCGAACTCCTTTTGTTGGTCCTGCTGATCGTCCATTGCTTCCTGCATGGACATTTGCTGCTGCAGCTCTTGCAGTCTTTTTTTCTTTAGGTTTTCTAGATCTTCGTCCATAACTTCTTAAATTTTAAGTTGTAGGCTGTTTAATATTTTTTGGTTCAGAAGAGTAATCTGCAAGACTTTTCGCAACTTCTTTAGATGTACTATCAAGAAAAGATCTACCTTTTGGCGTAAGCATACGCCCTTTTCCTTTTACCTTTGATAAATACCCTGCTTTTTCAAGCTGTTGCACTGCTTTTCTTGCAATGGAACCGCTACCGCTGCGAGCTTTGTTTGGTTTTGAGCCACGATCTCTGACGCCGCCGTATTCTGCTCTTAGGTGCTCTATTCCTATGCAGTTATTTATGTAAATCTTACGAAGAATGGATGCGCATCTGGTGTGCCACCAGTCCTTTTCCATCGGCGGATTTTCTCGGTCCACTCCAGTTCTTGCAAAGTTGGCCCACTCTGGTGGAACAATAGCTTTATCGCTCTGTAGTTTCTTGGCTACCGCACCGATTAGGTCTTTTGATGGAACATCATATGCTGTTATCATATTTACATTACTCCCGTATAACGGATGAAGTTGGGTAACGGTAATAAACGATATCTTATATAAGCATAGCGGAAGGTTATTTGCTGGAGTTCTTTAGAGGAATTCTAGTATAATTTTTACAATTATGACAATAAATAACTAGTTTGCCCCTATGAATTCTGAAGCGACATGTTACGTTTGGTAGAAGATAGTGATAGCAATGTTTACAAAAGCGTCGTTTGAACTCTTTTGGCATTGGGACAAGATATCGCATCGATATCTTTCTTGCTAAATCTACGTATCTATTTGCCAGATTCAATCTATTTGATAATGAGTATTTCTCAGCAAGTAAGAATAATTGATTTATTCTGCTTACAGCTATTGTTTTTTGTATTTTCTTATTTTTTGTATTTTGTCTTCGCATTGCAAAACCAGTAAAACCGTTGAATAAAAATCATTTATGTATTTGTCCTTTATATAGGTTCATCTTCTAATTTATCATTAAAAATTATTAAGATTATACTAATTTTAAGATATAGTATTTCATCAGCCTTTAACAGGTGTCGATAGTGTCCATATATGTTGTGAAAATGAAATCTGTTCGCGGATTGATTATTCCCCATCCTCCGGGAACTGCAATCGCTTCATATGCAACTCCAAATGCATAATCTCCCAAAGCGTTTCTGTTCTCCCATTCACAGGATGTCGGCAATGCTGCTAAAATTTCGATGTAATAGGTACTCTCTTTTAATAAGTAGGGCATATCGGTAAAGTTCGCTTGCTTCCAGACAAAATTTACTCCGCTGTTGAAAGCTTTTATAGTTGTTGTTGCCACAGGATTATCGATATCAATGCCAGGTATTCCCACATAAATATTGACAGTTATATCCGATACACCATTGCTTTTTAGAGACAACCTTACTTTCATCAAATCACCGACTTCTGCACCGATGTCACCTGCTTTAAATGTCTGTGCTAAACCCTCTCCAATAGTTTTTCCTGTATTGCTCCTGGTGGTGCAGGATTGATCGGCTATCTGGTCTCTAAACACATAGGTTTTAAAGAGGAAGTCAGTAGCCGGGGGGGCCACTACCCAAATGATTCCATCATTTGATTTCCATGCATTTCCGCCTGGATACTCACCACCGCCGGTAGGAATCATATAGTTGCTATACTGCCAGTTATAATTAGTTTGTCCTGTCTTTCCTATTTCTATGAAATATTGTTGGTTTTGAGTCACTTTAATAAGTTTATCAAGATTTACTGTCTTCCATACCCACCCTCCAGGGCTGAGAAAAGCAGATATGTTTCCGTATGCTATTACTGGTTCTCCGGGGGACTTTCTTATTTTCACCGATATTTTGTCTCCGGGTAATCCCCCAACATTAGCAAGAGACAGTTCAATACTAGTTAAGTTACCTGTTCTACCTGCGGTGAAAGTCTGTCCAAGGTATTGTCCAAGAGTAGATAGTCCATAATCTGTGCCTTTATTTTGAATCTGATCTAGACCCTTTTTAGCAGTGGCGAATTCAAATGTTTGGCCGAGTTTACTTTCTTGGTAACTATCTATCGCATCAATCCTCCAATAATATGTAGTGTTATAGTCAAGTCTAATTCCTGAAATGTCATAGGTATTACTGGCCTGATAATGAGAAACCCATGTTAGTGGCTCCGTTTTTCCAAAGTAAACATTATATGTTAGGTTGTCACCATAGCTAATATCTTGATCGTTGCAAGACCATCCTAGCGTTGGGGTTGGAGAAACACAAACGTCCTTTTCATAAGATTCTGGATTTAGATTAATTGGCGCATCTGGTTTGTTATTTTGATGTGTGGTGAAACTCCATATGGGACCAGCAGTCCATTCACCTCTATTGTCCTTTGCAGTAACATTCCAATAGTACTTTTTGTTTTGTAACATATTTCCAGGAGGATTATAAGTGGTGCTAGATTGACCAGATGCAACTTGTGGAGGAGGACTTGTGGTACCAAAGTAAACATCATACGTTAATGGATCGTAGTTCAAATCACTACACTCCCAGTATAAATTGTGATTCCAGGCTACGTCGTTTGCACCATTAATGGGGATAGGGCAACAGGGTATGTCTGGTGGGGCATTGGGTACTTCTCCTCCCAAAAACACACTTACTGTGATTCTTCCAGATTCATAGTAAGGAGGTACAACAAGCGTAGAAATTCCATTATCTACGGAAAACACTGGTTTGTGGTATATTAAAACCTCTCGGCTAGTATTGTATGCTGATATAAAATCTTCTGCTTCATAAGAAGCTCCATATGTAATCTTTGTTATACTACCAGCAACTTTTATATTGAAGTTATAACCAATATAATCTAATATATCTAGACCCAGACATGATCTTGCAATAAAGTATCCAGTGCCGCTTTTAGGTAGATTGCTGATTTTGTCATAATCTAAAATGGCACGTGGCGTTGGGTTACTCTTGCTTTTAACTTCATATATGTAATATCCTGCTTCATCCAATTCCGTATATATTGTATAGTATCTCTCATCATATGGTGTTAACGTTTCATCGCCACTCTGCGGATAAACATCATAGGTTTCTTTTTCTGGACCTATGTCAGGAATGTTAATAGCATTTGCCTGAACTATACAAGTGTAGTTATCACTGCGGCCAAAAATATCATTAACTTTTAGCCTGACCGTAAAAGGAAAGTCATCAGTATAAAAATCATTTTCCACAACAGGTATGCCCGTCTCCATATTTGGGCTGTTGGGGTCAGATTCGCTAGTCCAGTTCCACCACCATGAATAAGTTAAGCTTCCTTGATAACATACAGACTCGGTTGCATCGAATACAATGTCTTTACCATCATTTAAACCATCTTTATCAAACCAGGTGAATTTAGCTTTTGGAGGGAGCGGTGTTTCAGCACAAGCAACGATTTCTATCTCTATGGAATTGGAGCCTTGATGCGGCGGGGAATGACTGCAAATTACAGTAAGAGTTACCGTTTTATTTCCCGCCTCTGTATAGGTATGGTTTGCGTACATTTGCAGCATGCCATAAAAATCCAATACTTCCCCCGATGAAGTCTCTCCATCCCCCCAATCCCATGTATATGAATATGGAAAAGAAAAATCATAAGTGCCATTATTCTCCCACTGTTCCACAAAACCACCTTGAAGCTCTATGGGTGTGTACGTGATTCCATTTGAATCCCCCATGATAATCGTATAAATAATATGGTCATATGCTGGAGGAGGATTAGGGCCTGGTCCATTATGAACCAAAACATTAGTTTCTCCCATCGAAACAAAATAGTTGTGATAAACACCAATCTCTAAATCGTATGTCTGGCATTTTTCAAAAACTTTTTCTAAGGAATAGATGGGGACATTGTGTGAGGGAGTGAATAATAAATTCCCAACCTTTAAATCAGCAGCATAAACCCACTTGCCGTCTGAATAAAATCTGTGATTAGGGGTAACACAAAGTTGATTGTTGATTACAATATAATAATCTGTCATTTCTGCAGGAGTATGATGGAAGACATTGCTCACTTTACCAGATACTACTTTTTCATCGCTTTCATCATAAGATTTTATCGAGTCGCCAACAA
>JBFYMG010000019.1:0-6908 GCA_041305025.1 Thermoplasmatales archaeon | reverse complement strand
CATTGCTGTTGGGTTTGTTATACGGGCAATTGCTGGTTGCGTTACAATTGATGTAACCATTTCTCCATGGTTGATCCTATGTGTTTTTCTTCTGGCACTGGTTCTTGCATTTGGAAAGAGAAGGCATGAACTGGACGGGGATCAAAATTCAAGGAATAGCCTGTCACAATATAATGTTGCTATGAGTGAAAGCCTGTTGAATTCGTCTGTTTCACTCTTATTGATGTCATATGCTCTTTATACGGTTTCAATAAATTCTGCAATGATGTTAACTCTTCCATTCGCATTCTATGGCATCTTCCGGTATGTTCAGCTCATGCATCTGAAAGGCATTGGTGAAGAAACAGAACTATTACTAATGGACAAGCCTTTCATTTTCAATCTGATTCTATGGACATTTCTTACAATCTTTGTGTTATATGGAGGTTTTCTATGAAGTTTGATCTTCATGCACATACAAAATACTCACCTCGCTGTGGGTATATGGAACCAAAGACCATTGTCAAACTTGCACGGAAAAGAGAATTGGATGGAATTGCTATTACTGATCATGATACTATCAAAGGGAGTATGAAGGCAAGGGAATATGCCGATAAATCTCTTGAAGTAATTATCGGTTCTGAGGTAATGACATCCAGAGGCGAGGTGATAGGACTTTTCCTGTCAGATGAGATTTTATCAACAGATTTCATAAGTGTTGTCGAAGAGATCCATGATCAGAATGGTATTGCAATTGTTCCCCATCCTTTTGACACATTGAGAAAATCAGCACTATGGCCTACAGAAGATGATGTTAAATATCTTGACGGGGTAGAAGGGTTCAATGCGAGGAACGTTTACCAGAAGAGTAACATAGATGCAATTGAATTTGGGAAGAAACATAAATTGGCTATCACAGCTGGAAGTGATGCCCATTTTAGTAATGAGGTTGGAAATGCAGGAGTAATTACTGATGATGAAGATCTTAGAGAAGCAATTCTATCAAGAAAGATCGAAATATTTGGTAAACGAAATGGTATATACAACCATGCTTTCACTAAAGGACTTAAATTATGGCGAAAAATAAAACCATTCTGATCATTTTCTTTGCATTGATTGTTTATGCAGCAATGGGCATATATGCTGATATCAGCGATCTTACTGATGCTATGCAGATGTTCCATTGGTCTTATTTCATTCTTCTATTGCTTTTCACAAGTATAGGATACCTTTTCAGGTACCTTAAATGGGATATTTTCCTTAAAAAAGCAGGTGTGCATCTTCCATTCAAACAAAATTTCTTTGTATTCATCAGTGGGCTTTCAATGATCGTAACTCCGGGAAAACTTGGCGAGGTATGGAAAGCCTGGCTTATTAAGGATATTTCCGGAGATGACCTGAGTAAAACAGTTCCGGTAGTCATAATGGACCGTGTAACCGATGTCTTGAGCCTTGTTATTCTTTCAGCTTTTGGAATCCTGTCTTACAAGGAATGAATATACCTTTTAGTTGTATTACTTCTGATGATCTTGATATTTTATATTTCAATCACATCAAAAAGAATCTCTGAAAAATTCATTGGGTTAATTGAGAATAAGGCAAAAAAGTTCTCAGGTAATGTTAAGAATATGCATGGGACTTTCCAGGAACTGATGCAGCCAAAGATCTTTATTTCACTTTCTCTTTTGAATGTTCTGGCATGGTTTTGCGAATGCCTTGGGTTCTATTTCGTTGTAAAAGGTTTTGATCCAACTCATATTATTCCGCTGCTTTGGATTCCGCGTTCAACATTCATCTTCAGCTTTGCTTCACTTGCCGGTGGTGTTAGTATGATTCCAGGTGGAATCGGACTTGCTGAAGTCACCATCACAGGCTTTTTGCAACATTATAGTTTTAGTCCAACCATAGCTATCGGCACTGCACTTGTTGTACGTCTTGGTTCGTTCTGGTATGGAGTGATATTAGGTCTTGCTGTATACTTGCTTTTCAGAAAGAAGATCATTCCCAATAATGGAACTGGATTGAAGAAAGATTAAATATCATCAATTGAGGGATCAAATGTCAAATGTTAGTGTGCTAAAGACGTCACCAAAGACAATATTGGATGACTATCAAAAGTTAATGGATCTGGCAGATTACAAATCAGCTGTTCCAAAAGACAATGCAACGATCTTGAAAATAAATCTTTCATGGAGCTTGTTCTATCCCGCATGTTCGACTCCTCCATGGCAACTCGACGGTGTATTGAGCAAACTTCGCCAGGATAATTATCAGGACATTACCTGTGTGGAAAACCAGACAGTTGTTACTCATCCATGGAAAGGGGCATATGGGAACAAATGGCTTCCCATCCTTGAAAAATATGATGTTGAGTACGTTCCTCTGACAAATGCCGAATGGGTTCCATTAAAACCCAAAGCTGAAATGCTTGCAATGAACGATCTGTTCGGAGAAATCCTGGTTCCGAAGAAGTTCTTCAAAAGCAATGTTATTCACCTCCCTACAGTTAAGACGCATGGTCACACCACTACTACCGGTTCCATGAAAAATGCATTCGGCGGACTTATACCTAAATACAGACACCATGCCCATAAGAAGATCCACGAGGTACTTGTGGATTTGCTGGCGATCCAGAAAGAGATCCATAAAGGTATCTTTGCGGTAATGGATGGTGGTGTATGCGGAAATGGTGCTGGTCCACGCACTATGGAACCTTTTATAGGGAATGTCCTTCTGGCAAGCGAAGATCAGGTTGCTATCGATGCAATATCAGCTAAAATAATGGGTTTTGATCCTCTTGATATTGATTACATCAGGATCGCCCATGATAAGGGTCTTGGAATGGGTGATTATGATCAGATCGAGATCAGCGGTATGGATAAACAAGACTTGGACAAATTGAACTTCAAGTTCTCTACCGCAAAAAGTCCTATAGTCGAATGGGACCAGAGATTAAGAAAAGGAACTGCCAACATACACTGGCTGCACAGAATTTTGTTCCACTCTCCGGTATTTAAGACATTCATCTTTGCATCAGGATTTTACCACGATAAATTGTGGTATCCCACTACCGGGAAAAGGCACATTGACGAGTTCAAGAAAACAGAGTGGGGAAAACTATTCGATACTTATGAATATGGAAAGTTCCCTGAATATCCAGAGGTAAAGGAATGGAATCCTTATTGAATCCCATAGACGGGTTCAAGGAATGTACCAGTGAATCAAAGATATCAAGATTCTTTGGCAGCAACCATTTAAAAAGTGATCAGGCGCTTGATCTGATCTTATTTCTATTAGTTTTGTATGGTTTAGCTTTAAAATTCCGTTTTTCATTGGCAATACCACTAAACAGTGATTCAGTTTTAGCAGGCTTAGTTTGTAGAGAAGCCCTTGAGCATGGCAATTATTTTTTATCAGGATATTATTTCCCATCGGCAGATCCATATATTTTTTCAGATTTTCTCCCTTTTTACTTATTTCCTCAATTGTTATCTAATTACGACCCGACAGCTCTTGTTATATCTTCATATTTGATTTTCGTTGGCACCATCGTGGTATATTCAATGCTAATATATAGTATTACAAAAAATATCACGAATTCGTTGATTTTCTCGGCACTGATTGCCAATGTGCCAAACAGTCCTTTTGGTTGGGGATCTTATTATTTTTTTGCAGTTCCGACAGGTCACACAGCAACTATTCTGTTCATAGGTCTATTGTTGTTGATATGTGAGCAGGATGCTCACAAAGGAGTAAGGTCTATCTTGTATTTGCTTGTTTTAATTTTGATCAGTTTCTCAGATTCTATTCTCATATTATGGTATTTAGTTCCATTCTTTGCTAGCCGGACATTGCTCAATCGGCCTTTTGAATTGAGAAAAATGATATTTCCAGTTATTTCAATGGCCTCAGTAGGATTGATTTACCTGTTAAAGGAATCTGTTAATACTTTTATAAGTACTCCAGTATCTTTAATCACATCAAAAGCACAAATTTTAGGCAACATTCGTTTATTTTATGAAGGAATCAATCTATTATATAATTTCAATCTATACCAGTTTGCGCAGACACACAGATTGGATATTCAGGTTGCTATTTTGATTCCGATTACAATCGGTATAATTTATTTTGCAATTGTTAATATCTCTTATAACATGTTAAAAAGACCAGTATGTTTGTTTGCTCTCCTATCGATTGCATTTACTTCAATAGTTTATATTTTCACAAGTGTATCAATTGACATTTTAACTACTAGGTACCTCACTTTTCCACTAATTATGTATACAGTCATTTTAGCCTTGATTTACAATAAAAATACTAAACATTATAAGTTGTATTCAATCTTACTCTTTTCACTCATTGTTATTAATGCAGCCTCTAATATGGAAGCTTATAATAGTGGATATCCACAGCCAAATCAAGAACAATATGGATTGATAGAATATTTGAAAGAATCAAATTTGACGTTTGGTTATGCTGACTATTGGGATTCTAACATTATTACTTATCTTTCTAAAGAAGACATAATTATTAGGCCAGTAAAATTTACTGGTACTAAAATAGTTCCTTCAAAATGGCTTTCATGTGCGCGATGGTTTAGAGATCAAAATAATACTAACGAAGTTTTCGTTATATATAAAGATAGGCAAAAAACAGATATTCAAACTATGGTAAGTGAAAATCCACCAAAGAAAACTCTTGAGTTTGAAAGCTATATAATTTATGTATGGGACTCTCAGAAACTGCAACCTCTTATTAATTTCAGTTAATTGAAATTTTGTTGTATACTCTAGTGCTTCTAAAAAACTGAGGTCATAGATAAAGTTTAAACTTAATTAAAAAAGTGCTTTTATGGAAAGGAAAGTGAATGCTAAATTTAGCAGTTATAAGGCAGTATATTAAATTGGTTTTGAAGGGGAATTTATTTTGATTAAGCGCTCAACAAATTGGTTTGATGAAATAAACTATCTGCGAGCCATAGCTATTATAGGGGTACTTATTATACATACCACTGACGATACAGCCGAAGTAAAGATTTTAACTGGATTGACTTTTTCTCTTATGTATATCGAAGAGTTAGTTAGGTTTGCTGTACCAATGTTTGTTTTTGTATCCGGATTTGTTCTGTACAATAAATATAAATCAGAGTTATCAGTTAAGGACTTCTATAAGAAAAGATTTATGTCTGTACTTATCCCTTATATTATTTTCTCCGTAGTTTACTGTATAGTATATGCACAATTGGGTTTAGTTCCACCCCTTACATTAAATTCAGTTATCACTAGTATTTTTAATTTCACTGCAGCGGGTCATTTTTGGTATATTGAACTCATATTGACATTTTATATTTTTTATCCAATCATCATTGCTTACTACGAGATTACAACAGATCGTTTCAGAATTTATACAGTCACTGCACTTTTTTCACCCATATTAATAATGTATCTCTTAGGATCGTTTATACCTTCATTCGGATTTGCACTAAGCACCCCGTTTAAGTATTTGATATATTTTTTATTCGGGATATATACAAACGATAATTATGATAAAATATGCCGGCTTTTAGAAAGAATATCGATGAAAAAAGTTATACTACTGGGTGCTTTAATTTTAATTCTTCCATTTGTTTCTATGTTTCTTTTCGTTGATCCTAGATGCGGCACACAATTCTCAAATTCCATTCCGTATTATTATCAGCTGGCATTGGTAAGCACACATATACTTCATATATGCATATTTATGTTTTGTTTGTATTTCTTATTAATATACAAGCCCAGATTCGGAATATTGCAAAAAATAGGAGAATATTCTTACGGAATATTTTTAATTCATGCACTTTTTCATTATTTCCTTCTTATATGCATATTTCCCCGATTTTCGATTTTTCCTACAAGCTTAAATTTCTACATCATTTTATTTACATTAATGCTAACAATGAGTTATTTTACAGTGAAACTGATGCTAAAAAACCGCCTTACAAGTTATATGATTACAGGAAAATTAAATACTAAGTGATATTTTATTTAATTATTCTATATTATTTTTTAAGTTCCAACGAATTATTAGGGTTACAATTACATAATCTGGGATACTATACTATCAGGTCCATCTTTATCTTTTTCACTTAGCCACTCTTTCTATCAGGTTCAGATATTTCTTTTCAATGTTTTCCCAGCTGTAATTCATGTCCACAAATTCCCTGCCACTATTGCCAAGCTGATCTCTTAGGTGTTCATCAGCGAGTAATAAATTAAGGCATTCACTGAACTCTTCATAGTTCTCGTACCACAGGCCGGCATTGCTTCTGATACATTGTCCCTTCAGTACTTCACATTGCCCATTGACCAGAACAGGTTTCTTACAGTGCCACGCTTCCAGCAGTACCATGGATAAGCTCTCATATTTAGATGGCATAACAAGCATTTTTGAGGCTTTAATGGCATTATATTTATCCTGATCATTAACAAATCCTAAACATGCAATGTCGGGATGCTTAGGTATTTTCATTACTGGATTTCCTAATAGAACAAGTTTAAGTTCAGATCTTATTTCATTTTTAAACTTTAAAAAGTACTCAAATAACTGTTTGCAACCTTTCGATTCATCAATTCTTCCTACATATATTATAAAATTATCTATATTATATTTGTCAGTAAAGTGATTGGCATTTATATTGTTTGGCACATCGATTCCAACACCAGTAGTATCAGAAATAATGTTTTCATTATTAAACTTTGAATTTAGAAAATGTTTTTCTTCCTCTGTATTATAAATTATTGCCTGAGGGAGGTTAAACAGTGACATAAAGATCGATAGATATATTGGCGGTTCATCATGAGCAGTTGGTACTAATATCGCTTTATCTTTCACAAGAGGTAAACCAAAAAAAGTAGTACAATACAAGTATGTAAAAAAGATAAAATAATCAT
>JBFYMG010000018.1:0-23648 GCA_041305025.1 Thermoplasmatales archaeon | reverse complement strand
GATATACAGCTACCATTACTAGTACCAATATTGCTATTAGTGCTACTATCAGCCACATATATTGCTGCCAGAACGTTGTCGGTGTCTTTTCATTCGGATAGCTTGTTGCACCAAATGGCATGTGACCATCAACTGAAACTTCTGCATCGTATCTTAGTGGCACTGTGTCTTTTTGTTCCCAATGATTTGCGTCACTGTACTCTGTACTTGGAACAAACATTCTTAATTCAGGATCGCCAAAGTAGACAACGTTTTCTGCAGTATCCCACCACCACTGTGAATTTCCTGCTTCATCCCCTAGATAAAGGATACCGACATGGCTTATACCTTTTGTATAGGCCTCGCCGACTGTATAACCAAGTGCAATATCACGTGGAATTGACTGTCCCCAAACTGTGCCATACCAAGAAGTAGGCCAGGGATCTTGTACCTGGAATACTGAACCATGCCTGATAAGACTTAGATGGAAATAGGTATTTGATGTTTGGCATATACTTGTTATGAAACCAACTGAGTGCAGGTTATCTAAAAGTGATTCTATTTCAATTGCTGATTTCCATTTAAGTTGATATTTGCTATGAGTAAGACTTGCTATTACACCATCATATAGATTATCTGTCTCGAATGGATCTATGATTGGAATAAGTTTATTCAACAGTTCTCTAATCGGTTTACGAGCCAATACCCAATCATAACCAGTTGCAGGCATAATGAGAGACTTGTGATTTGTGTATGGTATAATTCCTTCGATATCCATTGACATTGTGTCGGGCTCTTCAGTAGAACCAAGAAGCCATTCATATCCTCTCCAAGGGTTATCCTCTTTTACTGTTCCAAGGAATCTATTCATTACTCTTGCAATTATGGATTCTGCTTTGAAACCGGCTACTGGATCCCAGAATAATGTTTGTCCACCGCGACCGTTGTTTCCATGTGAGTCATGTTTCCATAGAATTACGCCTTCGTTAAGATCATTTGCTACTGCTTCAAGTTTTGTTGAATAAACAACATCGTATCCACCTCTTTCAAGGTATAAAGGTAAAACATCTGTTAGGCTCATATCTGGGAAATAACTTCCTTCTTTACCAGTGTATTTTTCAATCGTACCTTGATCTATAGCTTCCATGGTAACAGACTCCCCAGGGGTTAACCCATCTGCAGTTTGGTATTTCATACCATAATATTTGCTTGCTCTTTCATTGAAACGATGTTCGTAGCCAACAAAAGAACATAATACGGGAAATTCAAATTTTTCTTCTCCGGATTTTTTGTTAATTACAAGCGTGTTCATTAACGGGTTTTTAAGTATTCCTCTTACGCCTTTTCTGGAGCTCGTACTTCCAGTTATTAGAGTAACTTCTCCTTGTAGTGCAGGATTTTCAAATATCAATGCAGGGTAAAAGACATTTCGAGAAATCCAGTAAGCAGTATCGACTGGTGATCCACAGAATCTTCCGGGGTTAGCTACACCTGGGAATATTCGATCCCAAGGCACTCCTATGTCGTATTGATCTGCAACAGTTATAATCGTCTCCATACCTATTTTGTCAAAGCCATATTCACTTAGGAAATTGTAGACGCGTCTTCCTGTTAAAACCATCTCTGCAACAGAGGGTTCGTATTCTATTCTATCGCCTGAATTTCGCGTCCAGAATTCATTATGCCATACAACTGCTGACGAAAGTTCAGGATGATTATCAATTATAAGAACGGGTGCTCCATGCTGAGCAGCAATATACGCTGCAGGGCCTATAAACAATCCTGCTTTAGTTTCTCCGGCTGGCTTACAGTCTGCATTCGTGCTTGCTAGATACCAATATGTCCACGGGTCAATTGTTGTAAAAATCACATCATTACTATTTGTCATCTCGCAGATGGCATCATATATCTCTTTGGGCTCCTTGTAGTATTCCTTGATGCTAGCAATGTCACTAATCTTTTCTCCAATGCCCTTTGGAAGATTATAGCCTAAATCTACTAGGTATATGTTTTTTACTCCCAGTTTATAAAGTACATCAACAGTTTTCTGTGATATCTCTGAAATGGATGTGTACAAAAGTGGAGCATTCAACGTACTGGCAAGAACAGCACCTTCAGTAGCAGATGAAAGAGAGTTCGCCTCTGCTTTTAACATATTTTGCTGCCAACTGTATTCTATTTCAAAATTAACGTTATCGAAAACATCGCCTAGAGCAAAGACTGAAACGGAGTAGTTCTCACCATCAAGACATTCACCAAGTTGGTTTATATGTATCTCTTGTGAATCTGTTCTGCTTTCATTAATCTCAGTGTAAATCACTTCACCACTGGGGCCTATTAACGAGAAACCAAGGTTTATGTTCGGTTTATCCCATGTCAATGTAAAATCAGCATTTCTACAACCAAAGGGTGGATTTTGTATTTTTATATCTGTGCCAGGATACATTGTAATATCTGCATAATATGTAACTCCAGGCAAAAGTGCCTTTAGTAGTGATCCTTGAATTTGAATAATTCCAATAGGTCCACTACGTCTTTGAACATCACCTTTAGTTGGTATGTCGGTTATACCCATTCTCCACGGTCCGGGATTATATACTCTAGTATGTGCGTATTCACGTCCTTGATAACCACCTAAAATATTCCATTTGGACATTGCAGCGGATTGCATCCAGCCGTCATCTTGTTTACAATACAACTGTAGATCTGGGTCACCCGTGGGGATCATAGCCGTTGATGCTAATATTAAAAGATCCCACCAAACTTCAGCTAATATATACTTGTAACCTTCAGGAACATTAAAATCAGTATATATGGGATTTATTGTGTTCGTCTGTTTTAATGTAAACGTAGGCTCTTTACGTATTTTAGAAGGAGGTAGAATTCCTTTTACAGTATTGGTAAGTTTGTTATCTGGTTTTTCGAAGTCTTCGCCAATAACCGCTATTACTGCGTTGTCTGAGTACGACCAGTCTTTTAGTGCTATCTGGTTGGCGATATCATAGGGGTCGTCTGCCTTGATTGTTGTGTATTCTTTTGCTTTCCAACTTGGGTCAAGATCGTTTTTTGGTACGTTGATTAATGTCATTTGATCTAATTGTCCGCCGCAATAGCTCATCCAGTCTTCCATGAAGTAATCAATGCCCTGTCTGGCGTTCAAAGTAAGATCTTTGTCTTCTTTTACCGGATATTCATCCTGGTAGTATAGTAACGGATATGAGAATAGGTTATTATTGCTGTTGAATACTGCCGTTGGAACGGCTGCTAGGTAAGCGTAGTCGTCGAGATACGTATCTTCGTCGAAGTTGACAAAGGTTGTTTTTTTGAGTGGTACTACTGATTTATATGATACTCCCTTATCAAAACCATTTATTTTGTCGATGTTGCTTGCTGATACTATTGGTAGAGCTGCAGTTAGCAATAGGCTTGCTAATACTACGATCAAAAAAAGTTTTAATCTTACTGTCTTCTTTATCATTTTTACATTCCCCCATTGGTCGAGTTTTTATATTATACTCGTATTCAAATGTTTATATAGCAGTTAACTGATAATAAGTATTCTTAACTCATATATATAATTTATTATAAAATTATACTATCTAATACTTAATTGTTAACTTTTAAATTTTTGTTCTTTCTAATAACAAAAAGGTAAAAAGTAACTTTAGGTATACAAAAAAAGAAAAACTAAATTTATTGTGAGATGTCGATTGCTTATGAATGGAGAATTGAAAAAAATACTTGAAAAACAACATTATGCTGTTGTAGGTCAACATTCTGCCGTAAAATTATGTCATTGGATGAAACAAAGTCTTCTCTTTGGTAGAGAATGCTATAAACAAACCTTTTACGGAATCGAATCCCATCGTTGTTTGCAGATGTCGCCTGCCATTAATCAATGTACACAAATGTGTCTTTTTTGTTGGAGACATCAAGGATTTGTAGAAAAAGAACTAAACGAGTTAGATGACCCTAAATATATTTTGGATAAATCAATAGATGCCCAGCGGAAACTTATAACTGGTTTTAAGGGGGATGACAGGTGCGATCAAAGAAAATGGAAAGAGGCTAACAATCCAAATATGGTTGCCTGTTCTCTTTCTGGTGAACCAACGCTATATTCAAAACTAGGAGAATTTTTTGAAGAATGCCATAAAAAAGATATGACAACATTTCTTGTTACTAACGGCACAAATCCAAAAGCATTGGAAAATTTAGATCCATTGCCTAAACAGTTGTATGTTTCTGTTGTTGCTCCAAATAAAGAAGTATATCAGAAATTATGCTCTCCCATAATATCCGATGGTTGGGAAAAATTGATTGAAACTTTAGAACTATTGCCATCTCTTGATACTAGAACTGTTATTCGTCATACCTTGGTTGAAGGTTGGAATATGAACGAGCGACACATTGAAGAGTATGCTAAGTTAGACAAGATAGCATCTCCATTATTTATCGAACCCAAAGGTTACGTGTTTGTAGGTTATTCTAGAAAAAGAATGAGTCTTTCCAATATGCCTTACCACAATAATGTGCATGATTTTGGAATTAAACTTGCTGACTGCTTGGGATACAATTTTGCTATGGAAAGATCTGACTCCATGGCCGTTCTATTGACTAGGGACCCAAAAATTACAAAAATCGTTAAAAATGATTAGATAAAAATAGACTTGTCAAATAGTTTTTAGTCTTTCATTAGGTCGTCTCCACCTTCGAATTGAAATTGTATGGCAGTATACAGATCTTCTATGCCAAGAAAATCGTCTTTTCCGGTGGGGATGAATTTTGTTTGATTTTCAAATCCTTGAATTACCTGCAGCAGTCCTTGACTCATTTCTCTATGTAGTGATGATTCTTCATTTAGAATTGCATCCTGCAACGCATCCATATCCTTGGACCACAGTTCTACAAGTTCAGACTCCTTTTCTGTTAACATATCTGCTTTGCTCAAGATATTAATCTGTGGTTGGCTAAGTCTAAAATTAGCACTAAATGATAACAAAAGTTGTGAGACGAATCCTGATGGAGTTTTGGCTAGGGCATGATCAAGAAGATAGGCAACAACGGATCTTTCTGGTTTCAAAAACTTGATTATGTATTTTCCAGCTTCTCTAAAAACAAACAGTTCCAATTGTCCGGGAGTATCTAATAAAACGTAGTTGGTTTTAAATGACTCTATGCTTTTTTTAACATCAGACGTGTTTAGCGCCAGCATATCTGCGCATGCTATTTGTGCGCCATTTGGTCCTAGCTTGTATGTATCCATCACTTCTTTGAGGGATATCCAGTCACGTATGTCCACATCCGGTTTGTATGGCAGGTTCTCAGCACCAGGGTCAAGATTAACAGTAATTGCATCTAGGCTTCCCATTTCCATCCATTTTTGAAAATTATGGGTCAGTGTAGATTTTCCTGAGCCTGCAGTGCCAATAAAATATACAAAAATTTCTTCTTTCATTTTATATTCCACGTAATTCTTTCATGTGTCGTACACGTTTTTCAATGAGTGCCGACGTACCGATATCATGCCTGATAAAGATGTGATCTCCTTTTACATGGGTTAGTGCTTTTTCACAGATTTTTTCTGCATCTGATAGTGCATCTGCTAGACCAACAATAGCCAGAGAGCGCGAACTCATAGTATAGACATGCTTGTTCTTTTTATTAACAGATGCATAAAATAATTTTGATCCAGTTTTTTCTATGGCCCTTTCATCAACGGTAACTTTCTCTCCAACCATGCTCTTTACGCCGTACCCCTCAGGTACGACGTATTTACACACTGTAGATTTCTTTTTCAATTTTATTTTTTTGCTACTTAGATTGCCATCTACCATGGCCTTGCATAAATCGACAAAATCTGTCTCTAAAAGTGTTAATACATTCATGGCTTCAGGGTCGCCAAATCTTGCATTAATCTCTATTATCTTTGGTCCATCTGCAGTTATCATAAATTGTCCATAAACTGGGCCAACATATCTGCAGTTTTCCTTGTTTAGCGCTTCAATTATTTTCTGTAAAATAGTGGTACCCTCTTCGTACTCACTTTTTGATAAGAACGGTAACAAACCATTGGCACAAGAGTATGATCCCATGCCTCCCGTGTTTGGACCTTTGTCATCCGGAAGCAGTCTCTTATGATCTTGAACTGCAGGAAGCGGCAATATGCTATTTCCATCAGAAAAAGCCTGTAAAGTATATTCTTCTCCAACGGCCTTTTCCTCTATCAAAACTTTTGAAAGCCCACCGATTTTATTTTTGATTACGTCTTCTGTGTACAAAACCGCTTCTTTTATCCCACGGAAATGATCGCCAGAAACTCTTACTCCTTTACCACCTGTCAGTCCGATGGGTTTGATGGCAACCTCGCCGTTTAAATCCTCGATAAATCTTTTTGCTTTTTTGGCATCTGTAAAACTTTCGTACTTGAGTTGACCACGTATTTTGTGTTTTTTTAGCAGATTGCGCATCCATTCTTTATCGGTTTCAATCCTTGCTGCCTCTTTGTTGGGAGAACATGTGGCGATTCCATTTTTTTCTAATTCGTTTACAAGTCCAGCTTCCAGCGGGGCTTCTGGTCCAACAATTGCCAAATCAATTTTCTTTTTATTTGCAAATTCGACAATCTGTTTAATATTGGTCTCTTTTTCAAGCAGATGGCCTTTTGACAACTTTTCTATGCCGGGGTTCAAATTGTGCATAACAGAATAAAGATTTACCTTTTCAGAACGACAAACAGCATCACAGATAGCATGCTCTCTAGCGCCACCGCCAACTACCAATATATTCAAAGTAATCTGCCTCCCGATTTTTTTTTGAATGTAATTCAAATATTTAATCCTAATCTATTTTTTTAAAATTTCACTAACGGATATCAATGGAATAAAATCTACATCAAGATTTTGTATTTTATCCCTGGCTCCGCTTTCTCTGTCAACCACAACTAAAACCTTGTCTACTTCTGCTTGGCTTTCACGTAGAATCTCTATAGTTTTTAATATGGATCCTCCACTAGTTGCAACATCTTCTATAACTAGAACTTTTTTTCCTTTAACGTCTCCCCCTTCGATTTGTTTGCCTGTTCCATGTTCTCTTTTTTCTTTTCTTATAATCACATATGGTATGTTTGTCTCAAGAGATAATGCTACAACAAGTGGTACTGCACCAAGTTCCATACCTGCAAAAAGATCGTACTTATCTGCATATTCTGCCATTGCTTCAGCAATTTTTTTGAGTATTTTTGGGCTGCTGCTTGCTCTTTTAATATCTATATAATAATCGCTTATCGCACCTGATGTCAGTACAAATCGTCCGAACTTGATAGCTTCGCATTCTTTAAGCAAACTTATAAGTTCTTTTTTGTTCATACTGTTCAAATGTAATAGTACGTTATGATTTATAATTTTACATTAAAAGACCATGCAACCTCCCATAACCTCCAATATCGTTCGGAACTTTCCGAACGAAAACAAACAGTTTTTAAATAACATAACATTAATTACTATATAGATATGACAAAAGTTACACTGGATAGAGAAACATTCAAAGCACTTGCTTCCGATACAAGATTAGATATCCTGAGATCTCTAGATGGCAAAAACATGAGTTTAAAGGATATATGCACTGCAACAAATCTCAATAAAGCAACCCTCCATGAACATTTAGTAAAACTTAACGGAGCAGGATTGATAAAGAAAAACGAGCGAGACGGTCACAAATGGGTATACTATAAACTTACATGGAAAGGCGAATGTCTACTGCATCCTGAAAATACCAGAATTGTTGTTTTATTCACTACCACTTTTATTGCACTATTAGTGGGAATTGCTCAGTTTATGCAGTATGTGAAAGGAACTGTAACTGGCATGGGAACCAATATTTTAACAACAGGAAATAGCGCAATATTAACTGAAGGCAGTGAGGCGATGAAATATGCGGCTCTGGATCATTCCAAAGTTGCAAGTTTCCATTTGCCTTCAGGCACACCAGATTTGTTAAGTATTTTGATGAATAAAACATCTTCAGCTTATAATTCTCCATTGGCCAGAATATCAAACGAAGGCGCAGATACCTTGTCGAAGAACACTTATGGACTGGCTGATAAATCTGAAGGAATTGGTCAAGCAATTTACCAAGACCCAACTTTGCTTTACATTGCCGTTGCCTGTTTCATTATTTTCACAGTAGTTTTATGTATATCTCTTTGGAGAATATGGGAAAACAAAACACAAAAAATCTAATAATCCTTTAATACTAATTAGAATAAGTAGATATTAATTTTTTATTAATTCCAACTTTTTTGGATATCGTTGGAATCGTCTTCATTTTCGATAAAATCAAACAATGTTTTCTGCATCCACATCACCAAAATGCCATATAACAAATTGAGATTATATGCTTTTCGATGTGATAGAACTTAGCTTGGTAAAATTTTTCAAAAAATCTTGTTATAGATGAGTCTCATTTCTTTTGTTCTTTTTTTCTAAAGTAAAATATTAGTGGTGAAAATATTGTGTGTAGGATTAGTAGGTAGACAAGCATCCAATCCTGACTACGTAAATAAAATCTGTTGTTTCCCTTCCATCCAAACCATATTATAATTACAATCAATACTATCAAAATTATTATGTAAAAAATCCAAAAAATTTTCGGTTTTTCAACGAAATAATTTGACCAAGACTTTTGCATTTTTTCAGCGTTCATGAAATTTACGTTATTATTTTTTAGATCTTAAGATTTTTTATTAATACTTTACGTAAACTTACTTTTTCGCTTCTGAAACTTTAATATTATTCTATATCTTACGGTTGGTTTAATGTTCTGGTTTTAGTTATCTTTTTGTTTTTTGACGCCTCATAAGAAAAATAATTTCGCATGCATGTATTTGCAAATGGGTATAAACCCAATTTCATACTATTGATCATTCTCTTTAAGCTATTTAGGGGTGTATTAAACGCTGTCCACATTCTTTGAACTCCATTGAGTAACTCTTCGGGTGACATTTGTTTCGGTTTAAACACAACATGATATGAGTCGTATTTTTCCCAATCTCTTGTTAAAATCCTTTTTTCATTGTCTAGTTGGCTAAATAATGGTGTACCCGGGTAGGGAGTCAACGTACTAAAATCCAATAAATCTATTTCCCAGTCTCGAATAGTTTCTATGGTATTATCGAAAACGTCAGGTTTATCTGTATCAAACCCAAACATAAATGCTGCTGATACACACATACCATGATCATGTATCTTCTTTATTACGGCCTTATAATTTTCGACTTTGTTCGATGTTTTACCAATGCTATTTATGGTCTCTTGACTGACTGATTCAAAACCGACATACCATGAAATACAACCAGCATCTGCAGCCAATCTCAAGAGTTCTTCATCTCTGGCTAAAATATTTGTGTTTCCTTCGCAAGCAAATATTTTATTTAGTCCCTTCATTTCTCTAAAAAGTTGTTTGGTATAATTGGGATTAGTAGTCATGGAAGCGTCAGTAAATGTTATAATTTTCTGAGGTATAGTTTGCAGTTCTTTAATCACGTTTTCTATAGATTTAGTGCGATGTATATTGCCAAATTTTCTATATGAAATGGAACAAAAATTACATCCATTTGGGCATCCTTTGGACATCTCAACGCTTTGAAAGAATGGATTGCGGTTGTATTGCATTCTTTCTTTTTTTGTAGGAAGGGGAAGCGAGTTAAGATCTACAGGTTTTTCTTGTTCGTAAAATGGTTTTAATTCGTTTCTTTCTAAATCTTTCAATAGCTGTGGGAAGATATCTTCTCCTTCACCGATTACAACGCTGTCTGCATGTTGTTTTGCTTCATGAGGCAATGCAGAAACGTGCCATCCACCCAACACGACTTTTTTCCCTCTTCGTCTAAATTCATCAGCTATCTCATACGCTCTTGGGGCCGACCTTGTAAAAGTAGTCATAGCAACTAAATCAACGTCTGAATCAAAATCAATCTCTTCTACAGAATCATCAACCATTTTAATAGAGTGATTTTTTGGAGTTACGGTGGCTAAGATTTGACAAACCAGATCATCACCGGAAATACTGGCCATATAATTAACTAGAATTGACCTACTGCCTTTACTTGACCACCAGGGATTTACAAATAATATTTTCATGTGTCTTGATAATATGTATAATTTAAATAATCTTTGGCCTGTCTCTAATCAAAAAATTCCTGGGCACCAATTATTCTCAATCTAACAATCAAAACAGCATGGAAGATAATCATAAATATAATTTAATGGGCCCGCTGAGATTTGAACTCAGGTTCCTACCACCCCAAGGTAGAAGGATGGCCAAGCTACCCCACAGGCCCAAAGCAGACATGCATAAATGTTTTCATACAAAAACTTATTCTTGTATTTTGGAAAGATTTAATATGTTTTGCAAGATGGAGAATAGTTATGGATTCTATTCTATTGGATATCTTTGGATTGATCGCAGGGGCAGTAACCTCAATTGGTTTTATACCACAAATAGTTAGAGGTTACAAAACAAAGAAACTTGACGACGTGTCATATTTTATGCCCACCATATTGGCAGTTGGAATGACGCTATGGTTTGTCTATGGAGTATTTTCCAATGCTATTGCAATAATTGCAGCAAATGCATTCGGTGTAGGATGTTGTCTAACACTAATTTTAATGAAAAAGATATACTCCTCATAGTATGAAATTATTTGAGTCGCTTTTTCATAAAAGCGTCTAGCTTGTCAAACGCTTTCTCAAGAGTTTCTAGCGGTGGTAGTATCACTGCTCTGAAGTGCCCCTTTCCAAAAGTAGTACAAAAACCAGATCCATGGACAGTCAAAACATGTGCTTCACGTAAGAGATCCAAAACAAACGCTTTATCGTCCGCCCACAGTCCCTTTTCCATCGCCTCGATCTTTGGAAATATGTAGAACGCACCATCTGGTTTTGCTGTTGATATGCCTTCGATTTCATTTAATCGTTTATACGCAAAATCACGTCTCTCTCTTAATTTTTTGTTTGTCTCTTCGATATGATCCTGCGGGCCGTTTAGTGCTTGGATACATGCACGTTGGCAAACGGAACTTGCGCAGAGCCTTGAACGGGCAATGCGCATGAAAGCATCTTGAATTTCATTAAGCTCGCCTGAATGATGGAACAAGACGTAGCCTACGCGCCAACCCGGCATCAGGTAGACTTTGGAAAATCCATTGAAGGTTATGACTGGAACATCTTTTGCAAGTGTTGCGGTTGCATGTTGTTTGCCATCAAATGTTAAATCATCGTAGATTTCATCAGAAATAACTGGAACCTGGTATTCCCCGGCAATGTCAAGAATTTCTTTTATTACCTGTTTTGGGTAGAGTGCACCGGTTGGGTTATTGGGATTAATGACAACAATTCCCTTTGTTCGATTGGAAATTTTTTTCCTGATTTGATCAACATCTGGTTGCCATGCCTCTTCTTCTATGCACCTATAAGGAATTGGCAAAGCATCATTTACCCTTGTAATGAGTGTATATTGAGGATAAGTGGGACCAGGAATAAGCATCTCGTCATTTGGGTCAAGAGAGGCATTCAGCAGAATTTGAAGTGCCTCTGTAACTCCCGTAGTTACACATACATCTTCAGGATCATAATTTACACTGTTTCGCTTTTTTTCGCGCTGGATGATGGCTTGTCGCAGTTCAGGGTATCCTTCTGAAGGAGCATATCCATTATATTTCTCGTTTGCCGCTTTATATAGCGCATCCTTGATGTGCTGTGGTGTGTCAAAATCATAGGCATTTGGATCACCGATATTGAGTTTCAAAACTTCAATACCTTTTTTCTCCAATTCCTTTGCCGGTAAAATTACATCTCTTATTGCATAGGAAACACTCTGAGAACGCTTAGATGCTTTTATCATAAATATCAAGAGACCTTCATATAAAATCAGAATAAATAGTTGATGGTGTTATTTTAGAGGATAGTCCTCTCTTACAATGCATTTAAACACGTTTTTGTCTTTTAGATATTGCACGTTTTCATGAACAAGAATTGCGGATCCATCTTTTCTCTTGTGTATTGTCTTAAAGGTTACGCTGCCTGCCCTTTTCGCGTCATTTATCTTGTTGATGATGTCTTGCTTTGATTCAAGAGCATCGAAATCTGCCATATTTAGTGAAAGCATTTCACTTTTAGTATATCCTAGTTTTTTATGTACATTTTCGTTGCAGTCTAAGATGTTGGCATTTTCATCAAATAAAAAAACTGAGTCAAACTCGTGCTCTGACCATTTGTCTTCTAATTTGTTCTTTATGCTGCCAACTGCATCTTCCTTGCTTTTGTTTAATTTCTGCACATTTAACATTTGAGTTATTTCTTTTTTTAGATTAGTCAATTCTGCGTTTAGTGTTCTTATTTTTTCTTCTACGTCTTTGTTTGCCGTAATGTCTATGTCAATTCCCCTATAACCACACAGATTTCCTGCTTCATCAAAAAATGGAACGCCATTTGTAACTATGCAGATTTTTTTACCATTTTTGCCGGTATGCCAGTTTTCAAGATTTTTGATGGGCATTTTGTTTTTGATTGATTCGTCAAAAATTTGTTTAGTATTTTTAACTTCCTCAGATGACATAAAATCAAAGAGGCTCTTGCCTATTACTTCTTCAGGTTGATATCCTAATGTGTCTGCAACGTTCTTTGAGCAGAATGTGTAAACGCCTTTGGCATCAGTTTCCCATGCCCAGCCGGTTATGCTGTTTAACAGGTCGTTATATCTCTCTTTGACCGATTCGGCTGATCTTTCAAATATTTCTCCTTTTTTGACACCAACTTTATGTATTGCCAGTTTCAAACTAGCCATAACTCTATTCAGTGAGTCTGTTAATTTATTTATTTCATAAATTTCACTCTTTTCAAGTTCCACATCAAGCTTACCTCTAGATATTTCATCTATATTTTTCGTCAGATTCTCAATTGATCGTGATATAAGATAAGATACTACAATTGAGGTAACAAATGTAACAACCGCAATGAGACCAATGAGCATTATCGAGTTGGATTGAAAACCTTGAATGCCACCGATAATGCCGATGGGAATCATAGAAACAGCAAGACACACTATTATTAGAAGCGCCCTTAACCTCGTTTTATCAACTCTCCTTCAAGACTTTCGTAAGGGGTATCTTCTTCTTTGTATATAACGTCTTTTTCCTCTCCAAAGATACAACCTATTTTATGTTTAAAATCGTCACCTTGTTGTTTTGTGAGTATGTGTTGGCCAGTAAGTGAGTCAATGTATTCAAAAATGTCATCTTTCCACAGTGCATTTTTATTTTTTAATTCGTCAAATTCTTCTAACCCTAATGGACCAAGCATAGTTTCAAATTCGTCCTTAATCTTTCTTTCGATAGCTTCTTTTGGAGAAAATAATACTTTTATTGGTTCTGTATCTTTCACTGGTTTAAGAGGAATTGTAAAATAAAAGGTACAACCGTTGCCAGGTTTACTTTCAACCCATATCTTTCCCTTCTGAGATTCTACAATACCTCTGCAAATAGTTAAACCAAGTCCAGTTCCTCCATATTTTCTACAGGATGTTTTCTCAACCTGATAAAACGGTTCAAAAACTCTTATCTGATTCTCTTGTGTCAACCCACACCCGTAATCTTTAACACTAAACAATATGTGGTCTTTCTTTGCTAAAGCAGATACCTCGACTTTACTATTTTCATCAGAGAATTTTATGGCGTTGTTAATTAGATTTCTCAGTACTTGGCTTGCTCGATCCGGGTCCACTTCTATTATTGGTATTTCTTCAATATTTACAACTAGTTCTATGTTTTTTTCGTTAGCAAAGCCCTTCATAAATTCAACCGTTTCTCGTACAGTTTCTTTTAAATCGGTCTGTCTGAAAACGAATTTTAATCTGGCAGCTTCTATTCTTGAAATTTCTAAAAAATCAGCTATTATCTTGTCTAGCCTGTCTGCATTTCTAATGATTATTGATAAGCTCTCTTTTTGTTCCTGTGTTAATTTTCCAAAATATTCGTTTTCTAACATCTGCAGTTGTGCCTTCATAGGTGTCATCGGGCTTCTCAGTTCATGGGATGTAATACTTAAAAACTCTGTTTTTGCGCTGTCAATTTGTTTTCTTTCTTCATCCATTCTACTCAAGGCCGTTGTTGTATTATTGAATGCGTGGCTTAGCTCTTCGATTTCATCGTTTGTCTTTATATCTGTTCTGACGTTAAAATTTCCCATTTCAACTTCTTTAGTAGCCTTGTGTAACTCTTTAATGGGCTTTGAAATTGATCGCGAAACAATAAATCCTATTATTCCCGCATCGATTGCTATAACACATATTACAAAAATCGCAGCGGTTTTCAACAAATCACTTTGTTCGGCAAAAAGAGATGCCGGTATTGCAGAAGTAGCGATAATATAAAAATAATATATGCCAAGTGTTGGAGCAACTATTGCAACCATAACAAATAGAAATGTAAGTTTTCTATCTATTTTCGAAAACAAGGATTTTTTTATGCTAGATTCTTTGTCGTCCAACTATTATATACACCTCTATTTTGGTTTTTCATCTGCCAAATCAATTATGGCTATTCCTTCAGTCATCCTACTAATAAATAAGTCTGATCCTCCAAACGGCAGACTCTCTTTTTGTTGCAGGGTGGCCGATTGATTAATTTCTAAAAATTGGTCATAGTTGCTGGATTTAAATCCTTTCAAAGCAAAAAAGACCCCTCTGCAGTTTCGCTCTTCTAGTATATTGACAAGCGTTTGAATAAAATATTCGACGGAACTTTTTCTCTGGTATGTAAAAAGGTCAGTAATCGAATCAAAAACAAGATAATCGAAATCTTGCTTCAACAATGTTGCTAGATTTTTTGAAAGATCCGTCACTGTAATCTGGGAATCCATAAAACGACAATCATCCATATCTGCGGGATTTGTTACATTTCTCGTTATCCCATCTATAAAGACAATATTGTTCATATCGACGTTGTTGAATTTTAAAAGCTCTTTTAGTGCACTATATGTTTTATTGAGAGTAACATAACATATTTTTTTTCCAGCAAGTTGTCTGGCCATGTCTACTATCAAATCATCGTATTCTATGTTAGGAACAAGCAATATTGCGGCTTGGCTGGCATCTAGTTCTTTTTTGATTTCTACTTTACTCACTTAAAATCACTCCTATCCGTCTAATCAATTCATCTACATCAAACGGTTTTTGAATAAAATCAACAATATTTTTTTGTTTGAGAAGGTCGCTTTTTTCTGCTTCAGAGGTTCTTACTACACTAAGAAAAGCAATCTTACTATTTTTTATTTGTTCTACAACATTTTTAACTGGTGTACCGGGCATCATAATATCAAGTAATATTAGATCCGGATTTACTTCGTGTAATCTATTTAGACAATCATCTCCATCAACCGCCGTAATGACTCTATAACCTCTTTTTTCAAGTATCATTTTTACAGTATCTCGCACGTCAGGCTCATCATCTACAACCAATATCGTTTTCATTTTTCTTCACCTTTTAATTCTATACCTGGCATCAATTCTTTTTTAACAGATTGTTATGAGAATTGCTTTTTGTCGATATAAATAACTCTTTTTCTAGATAGTCCATATTTTATATCCCATCTCTCCAAATATGAATCAAACTATATCTTTGTGATATCATAATATATTTTTTAGGTATAAAGTTTTGGTCTTTTATGCGATAGTTAATATGAAAAACATTTTTGATTAGATAATTTCTAGGAAATTGTCATTTTTACATATTGTTGTTTTGCTTGTTTGACTTTTTAACAGATAAGCTTTAAATAGATTATATGACAAATGTTAACAAGAGTCATAATAGCATTGAAGAGGTGGGCAGAATAACAAAAAAAACTGTAAAAAGCATAATCAAACTCTGTATTTTCGTCTCTCTTGTTAATCTCCCATTTATAACAGTAACACAATTGATTGGAATGGATGCATTTTTAGATTCGTTTGAAAATCCTGATCAATACATGTATATGCAGGGTTATGGAAAGTCAATGGAACCAAATATCGGAGACGGCGATTACCTTGTCCTCCAAAGATCATCCTATCCTAGTTTTTCTGTAAATGAAGGGGATGTTATATTGTATTGCAACGAAAACGGAGGAACGGCCTGTCACAGAGTCTATAGTATAAACTCTATTGGTGCTGTAAAAAGGTATCAAACTGTTGGAGACAATAACGACTTCGTCGACAAACCCATCTATGAAAATCAAATTCTTGGCAAGGTGGTGGGTGTTGTTGATAACAATCTATGGAATGAGCTTTCAATGAAAATATGGGATCTGTCCATACATAACTTAAACGTTAACAGTATTGTGCAATAATTAACTAAAAACTACAATTTCATATCCTTTTTTTCTTTTTCATTTTATAATAAATAAGAAGCCTTTCATGCATTTCTTGTATTACTTTTTCTTTGTGCTTATCAAAATCCATTCTTTTTTCCATTTTCTTCCCTCAACCGCAATTCAAAAACAACTGATTATTTTTTCATTATCGACATATCAGATAATTTTTTCCAATTGTGACTATGGCATTCTGGACAAACAAACATTGTAGTATTCAGTCCATCGAAAAATTCTTCCGGAATCATAAAATCATTATCACATTTTTTGCAATGGTTTATAGTTATCAATTTTTTCACTCCCTGTATAATACGTGGTAATCATTGTATAAATACCTTTCCCTCACTAATTTTTAACACTGATTTCGTTTCTACATATTACCTTTCAAAAGAGCGGTAAGTTTTTGAAATACTATTTGTTCTATGCACGTGCCAAAATATGAAGATAGATCCTTGGAGTTCGACTAATTATCAAGACTATGCAAGACTTCGTGATGAATTCGGAATTGAAGAATTTGCAGAGGATGATTGGAACGATTTGCCTCACCCACATAAACTTCTGAGGAGAGGCATTGTTTTTGGTCACCGAAATTTTGCGCAAGTTCACGATGCAATATGTAAAAAGAAGCCCTGGGCCATTCTAACTGGACTTATGCCTTCGGGAAAAATGCATCTTGGCCACAAGATGGTTATCGATGAAGTAATCTATTATCAGAGTATTGGTGCAGATATTTTTATTGCAGTGGCCGACATCGAAGCGTTTGCAACCCGTGGTTTAACTCTTGAAGAAACAAAAGAGCTTGCAGTAAATGAATACATTAAAAATTACATTGCACTGGGTCTAAAACCCGAGAATTGTCACATCTATTTCCAATCAAAGAATCAAGATGTAAAAGATATGGCATATACTTTGGCTAAAAAGATCAACTGGTCAACGATGGTTGCCACCTATGGATTTGATGGATCGACCAATATGGCGCACATATTTTCACCATTGGTGCAAACTGGCGATATTCTTCATGTTCAACTTGAAAAATTTGGTGGAGTTAGACCAACATTGGTACCTGTTGGTGTAGATCAGGACCCACACATACGATTAAGTAGAGATATTGCTCAGGCTCACCGATTATACAATGTCACTGTTACAAAAGATAACAAAATAGGCGTTTTTGTCAAGGTTGACAAAGATATCGAGAAATTACTGGACAACGCAGAGGAAATTTTGCATAAACTCAATTTTAAAGAATTGAAACGAATTAATGATTACAAAGCAATTTACATACAAAAAGCACAAGAGGAAGACATTCCAAAGATCGATGAAGTGTTGGCTAAATCAGAGACTAAGTTTGGAGGATACGGATTTATTCAACCATCTTCCACATATCATAGATTTATTACTGGTCTTACTGGAGACAAAATGTCGTCATCCAAACCAGAAAGTGCCATATTTTTAACCGATCCACCCAAAACAGCGGCAAAGAAAATCATGAATGCAAAGACGGGCGGAGCAGTAAGCCTAGAAGCCCAGAAGAAAGAAGGCGGAAAACCAGATGAATGTATGATATATGAACTCTTTTTATATCATCTAATCGAGGACGATGGCGAACTGCAAGAGATTCACACCTCTTGTAAAAATGGACAACGCATGTGCGGCAACTGCAAGAAACATGCAGTGCAACTCATGGAAAAATTGCTAGAGGACCTGCAAGAAAAAAGGAAAACAGCAGAAAGCAAAATAAAACAGTATCTTTCCTAAACCTTTAACCGTAGGAATTATACAAACCCTCTTCTGCCATCATTTCTTCAATTTTTTCGTCAAGTCTTTTTTGTTTTGTTGAAAGTGTTTCACGCAAACTTGTAAACGATTTTTCTGATGAAGATGCCTGTCCTCTAACTGGTATTTTAAGCCCTAGATCCTCTCCATCCATTGCTGCATCTAATATTTTCTGGGGAGGTATGCCTTTTTCTATATTTTTCAAAATTCTTCGGATGTTGCCTTGGACTATTCCAAAATCGCTGGCATATCTAGTTATTTCGTCTTCAACATCTTCCTCTATGTGTCTTGCTACCTTTCCACCGATTCCCTTTACCTCTAATGAGTTTTTTTGATACTCTTTCAACAGATAAACTCCTATGTTTGGATTGAAAATGTAATAATCGTGAGATAGTCGATCTTTATCTTTTCCAAAAACTGCCTTCCAGTCCTTAGGATATTTCTTTGCATCCCTTACAATATCGTTTAATGTCTCGTTTCTGGATTTTATTTTCACATTAATCAGCTGTGAAGATCGTTATGCATATTATATATAAAGATGTAGCTGATTTTATATTTGCAACCATGAGGGCAGTTCAAGGTGATGAAAAATGTTTGTGAAAGATGTTATGACTAAAAAAGTAGTGTCTATAAATCAAAATGCAACTGTACTGGATGCATGTAATAAATATCGAGATTTTAAAGTCGGCTGTCTGGTTGTAACTGACGACGAAGGGAATTGCGTAGGTATCGTGACGGAACGCGACATCATCGAAAGAACTATGTGTCACCACAGAAACCCAGATATAACAAAAGTGAGAGAGATCATGTCTTCAAAAATCATAACTGTACAAGCTTTGGAAACTCTAGAAAAAGCAAGTAAAATTATGGAAGAAAACGGTATCAAAAAACTACCAGTTATCCTGAATGACGAATTAGTGGGTATCTTAACAGTTACTGATATATCAAGAAAATTACCGTATTTGACAAAAAAATTGCTTGATTCTACCTCGGCAGAATTATCTTGGGAAGGTTAAATATCTTATACTATGTTGACCCATATGGGTATTTCACTTGGTATATTTTTTCCATTTTTAGTAACTTTAACCTTGTTTTCCTTATTCATTTTACATCCCCTTTGTTTGTGAAGCAAGTACTCTAGCTCTGTTTCCTACAACGAGTATCTTTGCTACGAATTCCATTTCTTTTGCTTCTTCCTGAGTTGATACCTGGCCGACTATCATCATTTTTTATCACTCCTCAATCCTTATTTTGTCCGTTTGCTTATTAAGGTGTTATTATACAACTAGTACCCAGTATCTTTACAGTTATTACCCAAAAGAGTATTTTCGATGTTTTAAGCGGAAAAAGAATGATCAAAAACAATCTGTGAAACTACGTCCTATTCACCGAAAATGTTATCCAGCATCCACTGGGCGTCAAAGGGAATCTGATCCTCGTATTTCTGTCCCACACCTATAAAAAGTAGAGGTTTGCCAATCGTATACGCAACAGATAGGGCGCTGCCGCCTTTAGCATCGGTATCTACTTTTGTCAAAATAACGCCATCAATGCCAACGATCTCATTGAATCGTTTTGCTTGCTCCACAGCATCGTTGCCAGATAAAGCATCTCCTACAAACAGAATCATACTTGGCTTTGCGACACGCTTTATCTTTGCCATCTCATCCATAAGGTTAACATTTGTTTGCATCCGTCCCGCTGTATCTAACAAAACTACATCTTTGTGTTTTGCTTTCGCATGTTCAATTGCATCATACGCCACAGCAGCCGGGTCAGCACCAGGTCCATGTTTTATAAGCTTCACATCGAGATTGTTTGCGTGAATCTCCAACTGTTCTATGGCTCCAGCACGAAATGTGTCACCTGCAGCCATAACGCATGTCTTGCCCTGTTTTTTCAGCATATATGCAATCTTTGCTATGGATAGGGTCTTTCCACTGCCATTTACACCTACAAACATTATCACAACAGGTTTTTTGCCCTTCTCAATAAATTCATTGAAATTTATCTCGTTTGATTTCAAAACATGGGATATAGCATTACGAAGTACACTTTCAACTAACTCTTCAATCTTTGACCGCTCGAATGAAACGTGCTTTAGTTCCTCTTTAATATCTTTTTTTATAGATTCGATAACAGAATACGCTACATCGGATTCTAGAAGACCTACTTCAAGATCCCACAGCAACTCGTCTATTTTTTCCTCGCTAATGCCACGGGATGGCCTTGCATCCTCTGTTTTTACAATTTCTTCTATACTTTTTCTAGTCCTCAAAATATGCTGTAGTTCCGTTTCTATGCTTTCTTCAATCTGTTTGTCAATTTCATCTTTTCTTCTTTGTTTTTCTTGCTCTGCTCTTTCTTCAGGTTTTTTAATTGGCTTTTCTATCTTTTTTTGAGGAGGCTCTTCTATTTTTGGTTTGGCAATCTCCATTCTTGGTTCTTCGACAGCAGGTTTCACTATTGGTTTTGGTGCTTCTAATGGTTTTTCAGCTATTTTTTTCTCTTGCTTCTCTTCAACTTTTTTTGTCTCTTTTTCCAGTTCTGTTTGCAACTCGGCTTCAAGCCGATCTTCAAATTTCTTTAATTTATTTCTTAAAAATTTAAACATCTTTTAACCTAAAAGTTTATTATTTCTTTTCTTCCAGAAGTCTCTGTGCTTTTTCAGATACTTGTGTTGCTTCTGTCTGTAATTGCTGTGCCATGGAAGATAATTTTTCTTGAGTTTGCTGCAGGCTTTCTATCCTTTTATCTATTTTTTTAATAGCATCCTCAGATGTTTTTTCAGCTACTATGCCACCGCCTATGTCAAAAAGTACTTTGGATGTGCTCTTCGTAGTCGCACTAACAAAAGTACTTCCACCAATTGGAAGCAAAACTTCGGTGCCGTCATCCGCTTTAATCAGTTGTTCTAAAGTCATCTTGGCCTTTACGTAGTCAGCAATTGCAGATTGCAGGTATGAATATTGCATATCCAACGAATTCAATTGCTCTTTGTAGTTTTCAATCAGTATCATATATCTTGATAGTTCTTCATCTTTCGTCATTTTATTTCCTCGGATTAGATAATCTCATCATCTAATCAAAAAAGTATTATTAATATGTATTTCTTTTACACAATACAGTTTTAGATGAGAAACAAAGTTTTAAACTACTAATATATTTGATATTTTAAGGGTGCGGGAGAGAAGGCATGGAAATAAAATCCCGATGTAAAACGGGTATAGAGGAATTAGATTCAGAGCTTTATGGGGGAATTCCAGTTGGTAGCACCGTTCTGGTAACAGGAGCCAGCGGGGTAGGTAAGACTACAGTATCCATGCAATTTTTAACTAATGGTATTAAACTTGATGAAAAAGGAGTTTTTTTTACAACTTCAGAAACCATATCTAAATTAACTTCGCATCTCAGGGGATATAAGTTCTTTGATGAAAATTTGATAAAACTAAATAAACTTAGCATTATTGATTTATGGAATATTAGTGATCGTCTTGGTTTGAATCCTGAGAGATACACTGCTGAAGATGTTCATATTCTATTTGAAGTGATTAGAGACATCACAAAAGAGCTGGGTGCAAAACGTTTGGTAGTAGATTCAATAACTTCATTGTGTTACAGATTGGAAACCAATGAAATGATCAGAGATTTTATTTTTAGGCTGGGAACATCTCTGGCGGCTATGAATTGTACGACTATTCTAACATCTGAAATACCTCCCAATGTCTTGCAGTATTCTCAATATGGTATAGAGGAGTTTATCGCAGATGGAATAATATTTTTAGAAGACGTTGAACGAATGGGAGATCTAATAAGAACAATTCAAGTAATCAAGATGAGAGGAACGGCTCACGATAGAACAAAATTTGTCCTAAGCCTATCCTCAAAAAATGGGGTTGAACTAGCTCCAATGCTAAAATCCAACATTGAATTCAAACGCTCAGAAGGATATAGAAATCTGTTATTTGAAGAAGTTGATCCGTCAGAGTTATAAACTATTTGTCTCAAACAAGATTTTAATATGCAGTTAAGTAGAAAACATGTTACCATCTTTTTACTAAAATTTTATATAACAAAAAAATATCCTGAGATCATGGATAAAACAAAGATGGGATCAATATTTAGGGCCTATGATATCAGAGGCGTTTACAAAGTAAATTTAACGGAAGAGATCGTCAGTGATATAGGTGCAGCTTTTTCAACTTTCATAGGTTATGGAAAAAACATCTGTTTGAGTAGAGACACAAGAAACTCCGGTGCAAGCTTGTTAGAATCTTTTGCATCTGGGCTAAAAGAATCTGGATGTAACGTTGTGAAAGTTGGTATAGTTCCCATACCTGTCCTTGGTTTTTTGACATGGCATAGTAATTTTGATGCAGGGGTATATATGTCCGCATCTCACAATCCTCCCGAATATAACGGCGTAAGAATCAGAGGGGCAAATGGGGCTGGATTTCTAGATGAAGAAAAGAAAGTTAAAGATATTTTTATGAAAAAAAAGTTTAGACAAATCTCCCCAGAACAAAAAGAAAAAATATCTGAAACAAATTATGATGTAGAGCTTCTCCTTGAGGAATACTTTGATTTTATTATAAACAAAATAAATTTGGAACGAGAACTTAGCATCGTCGTTGATCCCGGCAATGGTTCATCATATCAAATGTCGTCCTTATACGAAGAACTAGGATGCAAAGTACAAGGCATAAATACTAGCCCTGATGGTAATTTTCCGGGTAGAGGACCAAATCCTAATGAAAAAACCCTTAAACATACAAGTGAATTTTTAAAAAGCGTTGGAGGGGATTTTGGAGTGGCTTTTGATGCCGATGCTGACAGAGGCATAATTCTTGATGATACAGGTATGTTTGTTCCGCCTGAGAAAATTGCAGTAATCATAGCTAAAGACAGCGGGAAGGGCGGAAAAGTAGTAGCTAGTACTGATTCATCCATATTATTGGAAAAAGAGCTGGCCGGCTCAGGAATAAAGGTTATACGAGAAAAGGTTGGTGATGTTTTCATGGCTAAAGCCGTTGAAAAACACAATGCCATCATAGGTGTTGAACGATCCGGGCATTTTTTCATCCCAGAATTTCATGCATCAGATGATCCTTTTGTTATGAGTGCCAAATTGGCCGAAATACTTTCTAAGACAAACAAAAGTTTGTCAGATATAGTTAAACAGATACCAGAATACCCCTATTCTTCTGAATCTTTTAATTGTCCTGATGAAGTCAAATTTGATGTCATGGAAATACTTAAGGATACTTTTCTAGAGTTAAAAAATGCTTATAATCTAGATTTAATGGATGGTATTAGAATTTCCACAGACGAATGGATGGTTCTTATTAGAGCTTCAAACACTGAACCAATTATAAGAATGTATGTTGAGACATCCATAGACAATTTAGAAGAATTAAAAAATAATTACAGAGAAATACTTCAAAAAACTATAAAACATCATTCAAAGTAGATAAGATATTGTCTCTAAACCTTCATCTT
>JBFYMG010000017.1:0-7387 GCA_041305025.1 Thermoplasmatales archaeon | reverse complement strand
CTTTTCGTGCAGGCAGCAGGTGGGCTCCGGATGCTATGCGCAAGGCGTCTGCAAATTTCGAAACCTACAATGCCTACTTTGACATTGATTTTGAGGACCTGTTGATCCATGATGCAGGTAACTTCGAGCCTTACTCGGATCTTGACAGGACGCTTGAAGAGCTTTTTTATGCAGTGGAACCCATTGTAAAGGATGGAAAACTTCCGATTATGATGGGTGGAGAGCATTCTCTTACTTATCCTTGTGTAAAAGCATGTTCAAAACATGCCGGAGATGATATTGGTTTTGTAGTAATGGATGCTCATTTTGATCTGCGGGATGAATTCAGTGGTGTGAAGTTCAGCCATGCCTGCATTTCTAGGAACATATGCAATGATATCACTGATAAGTACGTGGCTATTGGTGTACGTAGTGGTCCCAGGGAAGAATGGGAGTATGCAAAGGATAATGATATTTGCTATTATACTCCTGACAATTTAAGAGAAAAAGGTATCAATGCAGTTATTTCAGAAGCTCTTGATCATCTCGACTGCGACAAATTGTACCTCTCGTTGGATATGGATGCATTAGACCCATCATTTGCTCCCGGGCTTGGTACTCCTGAACCTTTTGGACTGACCGATGTACAGGTGAGGGATATTATCCGTGCTCTTGCTCCGATGTCCATTGGGTTTGATATAGTTGAGATCTCTCCGGAGTACGACGGTGGGCAAACTGCTCTCTTGGGCACGAAATTGCTGCGTGAGTTCATTGCAGCACATGCTGCATCGAAGAGATGAGGTTTTTATGTAATGATGTGTCTGATTCAGACTTTATGGAGGCTACAGTCCATTTCTCGTTTATATTCTTCACTATCTAAATAATAATCCTCTATATATGTTCCATTTCACAGTATTTTAGATGCGCTGCTGATATATGGTCGAAGAAATATATTAAGTGCAGAAATCATTGTTTTAAAAAATTGTGTTTTAAAAAAGATACATTATACAAACAGGTTTTGGATAAAATGGAATACTATCAAGAAGAACAAATTTGTAGGGATTATCAAAGCGCGGTAAACAGCGAGTTGTGCAAATTAGGAGATAAAAAGGATAATTTAACTTTAATAGAAATAGCTAGAAAAGTGCGCAATTCTATGATTTGTAAGATGAATTCTGAAAAGTCGGTTCATGATTGTTTAGAACACTGTTTTTCTTTATTCCAAGAAGCAGTAAATCCATCAAAATTTTATACGCAGCGAATCTTGGACCCATCTTCTAATCTTTTTGAACAGTATTATTCAATTTTAAAACACTCCTTCAAACCAGACGTAATAGACGAGAAGTGTTATTACGTTCGTTCTCTCACTGAAACAAATGCTGGGACTTCATCGGCTCCTGCTGTTATAGTTGTGAGATATTTTAGAGTAGAAGGAAAGCAAAAATATGATATTTCTGGGAATTTACAAGTTTTTGATTGTCTGACCAATGCTAAGACTGAACAAATTGTCAGTTTTATTTCTGGCAATTATATGCCACTAATCGATAACAATTTTGAAGCTTATGGTAAGTCTATATTAGGTATTGGTTATTTGAAAACATTAGATAATTTTCAAGGCCAAAAACATGCGACTAGTCTTCACGATGAAATATTAACAGTTTCAAAAATAATTGCCGAAGAACAGAAAGAGGAGTTTGTAGCAATGGTTGGGGAAGTTGGAAATGATGTTTCTGGATTCGCCTTCAAATATGGGTTTAGATGGCCTGAAGGAGTATACTACGCGCAACCACCCTTAATCTATAACGAGAGAACTGGAGAGGAAAAATTTTCTGAGGTACCTGAGCATCTTATGATATACCATCTCCATAGAAAAATGGTACTAAGCAAGAATTTTATTATTGATGTTGTAAGGTCATTGTACTACTATTGGATTATTATGAACTTTAAAAATAATCATAACTACTCTGAAATAGCTAAGGCAAACATCTCTAAATATGTCTGGGAAACAGTTTTCAAGGATTTTATGGATTCTATAAATGCAATAGCAAATGAATCGTGTAAAATGACTTCGCCGCTTGATCATATATATCAAAGAATGAGATAATATTCAAAAATATAAGTTTATTTGTTTTTTATATCCGACCTTCTGCAGATGTCCAGAAAAAACAGGTATTTTTCTTATTTGATAGTTTTGAGCATACTACTGCTTCAAATCAATTCAATTTAATGTTACTATTTTTGGCATTAATATTACTACTAGTTGACAAATAATCTCAATTCAGATAAAATTAGCAAAATTCCAGGACATCTGCGGAATATATGGTAGAATGGTAATATGTGTAAAAATTAATTTAGTAATCGTTTTATATCTAAACGATTCTACAAAAATAGAAGACTATGTGTATGGTCTATATTTATAGAATTTTTAAATATAGCATACTCTTTTTCGATGCTAACTCAAAATAGAGATGAACAGAATGAACAAAGTTAATTCAAGTAATAGTGATGAGTTAAAGCCCATTGAAGATGTTTATTGTAGTTCTAAAGAGCTCGAAAAAGCATTTCAATGCTACAAGGATAAAGATTTCGGTCAGGCTACTACCTACTGCAAAATGTTAACTGATTCAAGAAAGGACATTAAACAGGATCAGCTTTATGTTCTTGCAGAGTTTTTCAGACTTCATTATCATGCATATGATGTTTGGGATGGGACATATGACTACACAAAAATCAAAAAAACACTAGCCAAGTCAATCTCTCTACTCGAAAATAATAAATCTCTCTTTAGGAAGAACGATTGGAATTATCTGACAGCCCTTAAGAAAATGTCTGAGCTTGTAATATTGGGTACGGAATATGAAAACAGCATGATAACTTCAGATGCTAGGATGATGATGCTAGTAGCTGAAAAAATGGTCAGTGAAGCAAGTGAAGGTGTTACTGCGATCAAAGTTTTTCCTTCATACGGAAATGGAGAGTTTGCACGTCTTATCGACCATCAGTTGTATATCAAATTAAAAAGCCAAGAAGCTATAGGAAAGTTTGCATATTTGATGCATCTAAAAGAAGATAAACCTCTACGATTTTTAGAAGAGTACTCATACGTAAAAGAGCATATAAAAGATAGATTGGACTATCTAACATCAATTAAGGATTTTGAACTGGCTTCGGAACTACGTGCACATTATTTTTTTCTAGAAAAATCCTATGAACTGGTCTCTGACTGTGTGCGAAATGGTTTCGTTAAGCTGAGAGATGGGGAGATTCATTATTTTGTAGGTATATTGGTAGACGAAAAATATGCAGGAATTATATACGACAAACTCTCTGAAAAAATCAAGGACAATGCATGTGAGATTACCAATGGAGGCAATAAATGCGAGATTACCACTATATTTGGAATACAAAATATTCAAGTAAGTTGTGATGTGGTCGAGGAAGATCCCAGTGATCTTATGGCAGAGTCATACAAAATTGAAGGCGACAAATCAATGAGTTGGCTTACATTAAGGCTAGAAAATGTCGAGATAACGTTGCATAACAAAATGTATGAAGCAGAATTTGAGTTACATTATTATAAATATGGTGTATGCAACCTCTGCCTTAATCTTGTCCTTCCAGACAACGAAGATTACAGCCCGTCCAAGCTGATGCTCTTAAGGTCATTAATTGGTCCTCATATGGGTCAAACAAAAATCAAATGGCAAGACAATGAATATTTGTATATTGCTAAAGAAGATGGAGGTGATGGGAAAGAAGATAATGAGCCCTCTGTTACATTGTTTAGGGATATATCTAATAGATTAAAGATTATATTTGAGTCACTTGCCAATAAAATTAAGGAACTAGATGAAAAACAACAGTGTACTGTAAAAGAAAACTCATTTGGAATCTTGGATAAAATAAAGAAATGGGAGCTTTCTGCTGCAAATATAGAATCAGATAAAAAAGAAGAAACGTTTCTGTGGGAATATAATCCGGAAATGAATTGGTTTTCTTATATCTATATTAGAAGTGCTGTTTTGAAAAATGCATACGGTGAAGAAAAAACTGTAATGGATAGTATTATTTTACAAAAGGCTCCAGAATTCAAGGCTTTACTCCTCGATTCCCGTGAAGCAAGAGCAACTATAGACGACTGGATTGGCTCAGAAGAACCTACTATAAAAAATCTGGCTTTAATAAGGTCACATAAAAATGACTTACTGGTGGTAGGAGAAAATCATGCAACTGTTTATTTTCCCGAGGATCCGGAATTTGTAATTTTTCAGTATAATGAATCATTAGAGATGCTTTCAAACCTCCGAACAATAACTAATACATATAATTTCATCATGAATAAGATGCTTCGTGAATCGAAAGAAGTAACTACAAATATCATTAAAATGTTAAAACTTGATGACAAAGCCGGAAGAAAAGAAGTTCTTACAATGATACGAAAACACATGTTGGAAACCACATGTTTAAAAATACAAACAGAATACATGTGCAATCAGATTATGACATCGACTATTTCACAATATAGAGATCATGCAAGACTCATGAGTGAGATGATAGACAATACAACAATACCACAAACACTAGATTCAATAAGGACTAAAATTGGGATGATTTCAGAAACTGAAGAGTCTCTAGACAATATTGTCAGCAGCATACGTTCAATAGAAGATGCTCGCTTCAATAATTACATAGAGATCGTTGGTACTCTAATCGCTATACTGGCACTCATAGTAGGTATAATCCAAGTACACACTTATTTTGGATTCTGAAGAAAGTTTAAGGTCTAAATCAATACAAAGAGGATTTTGTTGACCATTGACTTTTTGTGTTATAAATGCTCAGTTACATTCAAAATAATAATAACTCTGGTAAAATGTGTTTCTAAAAAAAAGGAGTAATTGAAATGAACGAAATACCAATAGAACGATTTCAAGAGTTCCATTCCCATTTTAAAGGTGATTCTGTAGCCATATTCAGTATTTGCTTTGATTGTGGAGGTATGTGTGAATATAATAAAGTTGGAACACTAATCCCTGGAGAAAAAAGATATATGGCAAGCCAACTTGGAATGTCGGTGGAGGATTTTGCAGATAAGTACCTTGATGTGTTAATAGTTGATGGTGAAAAGCTGGACGTTTTAAAGTTTGTTGAGCCATGTCCTTTTTTGACAACGGACTATGAGTGTTCTTGCCGGAAATTCAAGCCCATAATGTGCGAGGTGTATCCAATAGTATTTGAGGTTGAAGGAAAAGAAGTGCATTATTTTTTGGACGATGCCTGTCCATTGATGAAGGATTGTAAGTTCGCAGAATACTTCAATAACGTTGGAATACCAGCTTTCAAAGGTCTCGGAGTTCCTTTGAAATGGTTTAACTGTGTTGAAAAATATGACTACCTTAATTTTGATTACCAGAAAATTCAAAAAAGGCGAAGTTCGAATTGTAAATGCGAAGAGTTTATCCTGGAAGATATTATCGAGATGGGCTTGAGAGAATAACAAATGTCCAAAATTGGGCTCTGTAGAAATCCTCTCTTTTTGAGGGACTAATCAAATTAACATTTTTGAACAATGTGTCGGAATATATCGATTTAGAACTGGCATTTCAGGCCAATGATGCTGATTTTAATAGGTTTTCTACAGAGCCCAAAATTGTAATCTGATTATTTGGAAAAACATCAATCTCAATTTTATTGCTAAGGTTGGAATAATAAGATGGAATCCCTGGATAGTTTGGTCAGTGGCTTTTTAATTGCGGCTTCTGTTGCAATAATTGGTGCAGTAATTGGAGCATCTCTAAGTAGCAAATATGATAGAGAAAGAAGAAAGACAGAAACAAGTCTCGACTTTATAAAAGAATTTTTTTCGAATGATTTTGTTTATTGCAGAGAGTCTCTCTGGTGGACAAAGGAAGCAGTCCTCGATAATGAAGTTTCCGTCAAGCATATTGCAAGGGCATTTGTATACCCTGTAAAAGAAGGTTATTATTACGATGGGAAATTAGTTGGACATTTTTTGGAAGTTCAACATTTAATTGTTTATTTTGGTTTTTTGGAAAGGCTTGGAATTTCAATTAAAAGAGGATATGTGAATCTTGATGAAATAAAAGATGGCTTATCTAATATAATGATATGGAATGGCGAATTGGTATCCAAAATATGTGATGCTATTGAGGAAATGTCAACCGAAAAGGACTTACATTATATTGAAAATATCAGGCTAGTCTATGAAACTCTTGACCTGTGCAGTATTTCAAATGTGTATGGTCACGAAATTCCGAATTCTTGTATAGAACTAAAGGAGAGCGAAAAACATGATTAATATATTTATCATATTACTTTATGTTTCCACTCTTCAGTCATCGATGTACAGCTAAAAGCATAACTATTCAATAGACACAGGGTGATGTACTAATCAGCCTTCGTTTGACAGTCAAAGTTGGGCTTTAACTATTTTTAAGAAGTGTCTCTTCTTGTTAAATTGGAGTAGTTCTATCATATTCTCCTGTTAAGGCTTTTCTAAGATCACCTCCACTTTCCTCGTAACGGGAAACCTTAACACTTGGAACAAGTGACTTTCTATATATAGCAACGGGGAAATGTCTATCACCATTTTTAATTTGACGAGAGGTAATCTCCTCATCCCAACCAGAACTTCGATACATATTGACAGCAGTCTTTGTTTCCTCAGAATTGAGTGTCGTCCAAAGACAAAATATTTTAAATCCACGACGTGCAACTTCATCCGACATATCATTCAGCATCTGCTTACCAAGACCTTGACCACGCTGTTCTGTCACAAGCCCGAACCACCCCATCCAGGCTTCATCTTTTGCGCGGCCGTCTTTCAGCGTATAGATGCCCGTTATACCGATGTTTTCATCTTTTCCTGTCTTTGGATTCATTTTCAATGCGATGAAATACTCGAGCGATGCCAAATCATTTTTCATCTCGTGATTCCATTTTGTACGATCTATGGATCCCTCAAAATGGGACGTTAAAGCCTCTTGGTCTTCTTCGTATTGAAATATTCTTTTCCCGACAGCTACGGCAACATCCTTATTGGTTTCTGTTACTGGCACGAATTTTACCGGTATCATAATTCTTCTTCACCTATCAGAAACGTATAAAATTAGTGAATTTCCACAACATTACGTAGGTAAATATAGTTAAAACCAAGAGGTTTAACTATAAAAATAAAACTATCCGACTTAAGTTTAATGCTGCATAGATTTTGAGAACTATTAATAGGGGTTAAATATTTACTCTTCCCTGTCATAAGTAAGTAGATTATGAACGAAGAAGTCGAAGTTGTATGTCCTTCCTGCTCACCACGTCATCCGGTGCTGCATGAAGTCTTGAAATCCGGTGTGAACCCCGTGGTAAAATGTTTAGAGTGTAGTAGTGTCCA
>JBFYMG010000016.1:0-33211 GCA_041305025.1 Thermoplasmatales archaeon | reverse complement strand
GCCTTTGCATCTATGTCTCCAACGTTAATTCCACCCTCGTGGTGGAAAAGAATTTCGTCACCATCTCTTTTGGAAATTATTGCTAGATAATACTCGTCGTTTTCTTTATGTGGAACAAATGGTTCTACAATAAAATGGTCTAGTATTCCTGTTACAATTCCAACAGTAACAGGTTTATTCATACGTTCGTTTATCCATTTTTCTGCATCTTTCCAGCTTGCATTCAAAAGAAGAAGCTTGCTTTTTCCCCTTCGTTTTATAAGTTGATCTGGTTTCACAACAAGTTTTTCTTTTGCTAGCCACTTGTATGTGCTTGGTAGTTTTTTCAAATCTGTTTCAGGTCCGATTGAAATGAATTTATTTTCAATGGAGTATTTTCCGTTAGTATATTCTTTAAGAAGACGTGCAATCATCTGTTTTCCATCTGCTTCTCGAATTCCCTTTTGTGCCATATTTTTTCCTCCCCGCTCTACAATTTTTTCTTAAGCCTATCTGCAATTGCATCGATAAACTCTTCGGTATAAACCTGTTTGTTTTTAGGGCTTGGTGCAGCTACTCTCATCAAATCACCTGTCATGATGCCTGCTTCAACTGTTTCAATTGATGCCTGCTCTAGTTTATGCGCAAAATCTACAACCTCTGGCGTATTGTCAAGTTCTCCCTTTTTCTTCAAAGCACCACTCCATGCAAATATGAGTGCCATTGGGTTGGATGATGTTTTTTCACCTTTAAGGTATTTGTAGTAATGCTTCTGTACCGTACCATGGGCAGCCTCATATTCAAAGAAGCCATCAGGTGATACCAACACGGACGTCATCATCGCTAGACTTCCATAGGCTGAGCCGAGCATATCTGACAGTACATCACCATCATAGTTCTTGCATGCCCACAAAAATCCTCCCTCTGATTTCATTACCCTGGCGACTGCATCGTCTATCAGTGTAAAGAAATATTCAATGCCTGCTTCCTCATATTTTTCTTTCCAGTTTTTCTCAAATTCTTCGTGGAAGATTTGTCTGAAACGCGCATCATAAGTTTTTGAAATGGTATCCTTTGTTGCAAACCAGAGGCTCACTTTTTGATCCAATGCATATGTAAAACATGCTTTTGCAAAACTGTTTATAGATTTGTCTGTGTTGTGAATTCCTTGAAGTATGCCCGGTCCTTTGAATTCCTGGATTGTAAGTCTTATTGATTCGCCACCAGCGGCAGGCGTGTATACTAGCTCACCTTTTCCAGGGCCTGGAACACGAATTTCCTGGTTTTTGTAGACATCGCCATACGCGTGTCTTCCAATATGTATGGGTTTTTTCCAAGTTCTAACTGATGGCGGAATATTGTTTGCAAGAATGGGGCTTCTAAAAACAGTACCATCAAGTATTGCTCGAATAGTTCCATTTGGACTCGGCCATTCCTTTTTCAGGCTGTATTCTTTTATTCTGTCTTTGTTTGGTGTTATAGTTGCACATTTTACTCCAACACCATATTTCTTTATTGCGTTTGCAGCATCCACTGTAATTTTATCGTCTGTTTCGTCTCTCTTTTTTAAACCCAGATCGTAGTATTCTAGTTTCATGTCTAGATGTGGGAAGAGTAGTTTTTCTTTTACCATCTTCCACATGACACGAGTCATTTCATCTCCGTCTATTTCAACAATTGTGCTTTTTACCTTGATTTTTTCATGTTGTTTCTTCATGTTTTCATCTCCTAAAAAATCTTATTTTATGTAGTTGAGTGTCCCACCTGCAAGCAGGATTTGTTTTTCTCTCTCAGAAAGGTCGTACTCAACCTCAAAAGTCTTATTTTTCGTTTTATCTTTTACTGTTATTGTTTTACCTTTTTTCAAAAGCTCAGGGATGTTTTGTATTTCAAGCTCATCATTTTGGTCTATGGTGTCGTAGTCTTTTTCGTTTTTGAATTTCAATGGTATTATTCCGAAGTTCACGAGGTTTGCCTTGTGTATTCTTTCCATTGATTTTGCTATGACTGCTTTGACACCTAGATACATTGGGCAGATTGCTGCATGCTCTCTTGATGATCCTTGTCCGTAGCTAACACCACCCACTATTACGTTGAATTTACCTTTGCTTTGTATTTGTTTTGCGCGTTCATGGAATTTCGGGTCGATGATTTCAAAGACGAACTCCGAGTATTTTGGTACGTTGGATCGGTATTTCATTCGTGCGCCAGCTGGTATTATGTGGTCTGTTGTGATTTTGTCGCCTACCTTGATTGTTACAATTCCGTTGATGCTTTCAGGCATTGGTGTACTTTTTGGTGGTTCGCCTATGTTTGGTCCGCGGTAGATTTTCACATTTTTTCCGTCTTTAGGTGGTTGTATGAACATTCCATCGTCTATGTAATATGTCTTTGGCATTGAAACAGAAGGATACTTGAATCCCATTTTTTCTAGGTCTCTTGGGTCAGTGATTTTTCCGGTGATGACTGCTGCAGCTGCTGTTTCAGGGCTTACAAGGTATACTTGTGCATCTTTTGTTCCAGATCTACCTTCAAAGTTTCTGTTGCTAGTTCTTAGTGATACTGCACCTGTTTTTGGTGATTGGCTGTTTCCTATGCAGAAGCCACATGCTGATTCGGCGATTCTTGCGCCCGCAGAAATAAGTTCAAAGAGTCCACCGTCTCGTTCTATATTTTCAATTACCTGTTTTGATCCTGGTGCAACAACAAAACTAACGTTCTGATGAATCTTTTTACCCTTTAGGATTTGGGCTACTTTCATTAGATCAGTATATGAAGAATTAGTGCAACTCCCTAGGCAGACTTGGTCTACATCTTGTCCTTGTATTTCACGAACTTTCTTTATGTTTCCTGGGCTGTGCGGTGTTGCTGCGAGCGGTTCAAGTTCACTTAGATTAATTTCAACAATGCGGTCATATTTCGCATCATCATCTGCTTTGAGTTCAACCCAATCTTTTTCTCTGCCTTGCGATTTTAGGAATTGTTTGGTTATTTCATCGCTTGGGAAAATGGATGTTGTTACTCCACATTCAGCTCCCATATTAGTTATAGTTGCTCTATCGGGAACTGAAAGTGTTTTTACTCCATCTCCCCCGTATTCAAAGACGCAACCGACATTACCTTTTGTTGTAAATATTTCTAAAACTTTGAGAATCACATCTTTTGCAGAGACCCATGGTCGTAATTTTCCCTTCAGTTCGATCTTAATCACTTTCGGATATGTCAAATAAAATGGCCCACCGGCCATTGCTACAGCAACATCGAGACCACCAGCACCAATGGCCATCATCCCTAATCCGCCACCAGTTGGTGTGTGAGAATCTGAACCAAGTAATGTCTTTCCAGGTTTCCCGAATCGCTCTAAATGAACTTGATGACAAATTCCATTTCCAGCTCGCGAGTAAACGATCCCATATTTTGCCGCTATTGATTGTAGATATTTGTGATCATCAGCATTTTCAAAACCAATCTGAACTGTATTGTGATCCACGTAGCTTACCGAGAGCTCTGTTTTTACCTTCGGAACACCCATCGCCTCAAATTGAAGATAGGCCATGGTTCCTGTTGCATCTTGGGTCAGGGTTTGATCGATCTTTATTCCCACTTCGTTTCCTTTTTCAGCTTTTCCTTCTACAATATGCTTGGAAAGTATTTTTTCGGTTATCGTCATTCCCATAAGTTTCATCCTCCCATATTTGGTGAAAAACGAATATTAATTTGTTATATAAAGCTTTTTAATTTGTTTTACATATAGACAATTATCATTACATAAAAATGTTAATTTGATTAATATTATGCATTTAATGAGCTTTTTTACAACTATATGGATATATTTTGTATAAATGAGAAAGTTTATATATCGAATTTTTACATTATTGGATTGTGAAAAAAATATTACTTACAAAGAACGAGGAGAAGGTCCTTTGTGGATTAATAATGCATCCTGAAAAAAACGATAGTGAATTATCGTCAGAGATAAACGTGAAACTATCAACACTGACATCAATAAAAAAAAGATTATATGATCAAGGTTTTTTCCGTAAATTAAATGTACCAATGCTAAACCATTTGGGTTGTGAACTATTAGCTGTTATATATGCACAGTTTAATCCTGTTATACCACTCGAAGAAAGAGTAAAGGCAACAAAAAAAACAATAGAAGTTTTTGATGAACTTATTTTTTCGGTAGGTGAACAAGAAAAAGGTTTTTCAATTAATCTATCTAAAAACTATACAAATATTGGAAGAATAAACGAGGTAAGAACAGAAACTTTCGGTAAATTAGGTCTACTTGAAAAAGAGTACCCAAACGAGGCAATTTTCCCTTTTGAAACAAGTCAAATAATAAGATTTTTTGACTTCTCTCGTGTTCTCAGCAAATTCTTTTCTTTGGAAGATTCAAAAGATTGTAAAACAAAAACCTGGTTTCATAACATAAGCCAGACTGAGTTTACAAATAAGGAAAAAGAAGTATATGCTTCTATTGTTAGATCTCCTGATGCTACAACACAACAGATAGGCGAAAAGGTATGCCTTTCCCGTCATACTGTGTCTAGGATGAAAAAACATTTTTTTGAAAACGATTTGATGAGAGAAATTACAATCCCTGATCTTAAAAAATTAGGTTTTGAAATCCTAGTTTTTTATCATATAAAATTCAATCCCAACAAAGCACCAAATGAAAAAGATATTTCTTATCTTGATTCATCTTCTACTATATTCTTAGCTAGTAGAAAATTTGAAAGCGTGATAATATCAGCATATCCGACCTATCAAGAATATAAACAGGATGAGATGAACAAAATCAGATTTTTAAAGGAGAATAATCTAATATCGCATGCGCCGTTTATTGGAACTTATGCTTTTGGGCATATGGTTGTTATAAAAGATTTTGATTTTGCACCTATAACAAAAAAAATACTATGTGATAAAGATGAAAAGTGGCTTTAACAAAAAATTATGCAAAATTTCTTATACTGCAATTCCATTCCAGAAAACTCCAACATATGGGGAAAATCGCTCTGAAGACCGAGTAGCAACATATTAAAAATCAGGTTTTCTGGGATATAAAAAATGATTAAATAAGGGAGATGTTGAAATATGGCAAAGGAAGATATATCTGTATTACTTGATGAAAAACGTGTATTCAAGCCATCTGAAAAATTTGTGAAACAAACAAATGTTAAGCAATGGATGGACAAACACGGCATAAAAACGCTGGACGAACTTTATAAGAAAGCGGAGAACTGGGAGTGGTTTTGGAACGAAGCATCTAAAGATATTGTCGAATGGTATACACCCCCAAAAAAAACCGTTGAATGGGATGAACCCTGGGCAAAATGGTTCGTTGGTGCTAAATATAACATTGCGCACGATGCGGTGGATAAACACGCAAAAGGTGCTAAGAAAAACAAGATTGCCTATATTTTTGAAGGCGAACCTGGCGATGTTAGAAAATTAACATACGGTGATCTTTATATTGAGGTTAACAAACTTGCAAACGCTATAAAAAAATTAGGCGTTAAGAAAGGAGATAGAGTTGGTATCTATTTACCTATGATTCCCGAGCTTCCAATAGCGATGCTTGCTTGTGCAAAGATTGGTGCTATTCATTCAGTTGTGTTCTCTGGTTTTAGTGCAACTGCGTTTAGAGAGCGAATGAACGACTGTGAAGCAAAGGCGGTTATTACTTGTGACAGTTTTTACAGACGTGGTAAGAAAGTTAACTTGAAAAAACAGACTGATGAGGCTTTATTGGAGGCTTTCACTGTTCAACATGTTATTGTTTTCAAGAGAACTGGCGATCCGGTTGACTGGAAACAGGGAAGAGATATCTGGTGGCACGAAGCAGTGAAAGATGTATCAAAGGAATTCGAAACCGAAAAGTTAGATGCAAATGATCCATTGTACTTCTTATATACATCAGGTACAACAGGGAAACCAAAAGGTATCATACATGCCCATGGCGGATATGCGGTGGGAACGGCCCTTACCTTGAAATGGGTATTTGATGTGAAAGATGACGATGTATACTGGTGTGCTGCAGATATTGGTTGGGTTACAGGGCATTCGTATATTGTTTATGCACCACTTATTCTTGGTGCGACATCGATAATTTATGAAGGTGCTCCCGATTGGCCTCAAGCTGACCGCTGGTGGGACATTATTGAGAAATACAAAGTAAGTATTTTGTATACTTCACCAACCAGTATTAGGTTATTCATGAGATTTGGCGAGGAATGGCCAAATAAACACAACCTGAGCAGTTTAAGACTTCTAGGTTCTGTTGGTGAGCCGATAAATCCTGAAGCCTGGATATGGTACTTCAAGAATATTGGTCATGAGAAATGCCAGATTATGGATACATGGTGGCAAACTGAAACGGGTCATTTCGTAATTTCACCGTTACCAATTACTCCATTGAAACCTGGTTCTGCAACAAGAGCACTACCAGGCATGTCTGCAGAAGTCTACAGCGAAGATGGTAAATCTATTAAAAACGCTGGAGGGAACCTCGTTTTAACACACCCATGGCCCGGTATGCTCAGAGGCATCTACAAGAGTCCAGATCGATATAAAAATACATACTGGAGCAAATTCCCAGGAATATATCTTGCAGGTGATGTAACAAGACGAGATGATGAAGGGTACTTCTGGATTCAGGGAAGATCAGATGATGTTTTGAAAATCTCAGGTCACAGAATCGGTAACTCTGAAGTTGAATCTGCTCTTGTAAGTCATCCAATGGTTGCCGAAGCTGCAGTCATTGGCAAACCGCATGAGCTCAAAGGAGAATCAATAACATCCTATGTTGTTCTTAAGAGAGGTATTGAGCCAAGCGATGCACTGAGAATTGAGCTGATGAATCATGTATCGAAAGAACTAGGAAAAATCGCAAAACCTGACGAGATATGGTTTGTTTCTGATGTACCAAAGACCAGAAGTGGAAAAATTATGAGACGTGTCATTCGAGCACGCGCACTTGGTCAAGAAGTTGGAGATACTTCAACGCTTGCCAACCCAGAAGCAGTGGATGAAATCCTAAAAGGAAGATAAAACCGTCCACAAATTTTTTCTTTTTTTATTCTTTTATTTACTCTTAGATTAAAAATAAAAAGAAATAAGAGAGAACTAAATTTTTTTGTTGGTTGGTTTTATCGCTTCTATTATTTCGATACTGAGACAACCTACGCCTTGGTATGATTCAATGACTACCAAACCCGATTCATGGTCAATGGTTTTTACAAAACCAAAAATAACGTGAGACCTTTCATCGCCAGGTTCCTTGGTCACAATCTTACAGTATTTCCCCACTAGCCTATCAATACACCTCTTTTTCATCCTTCTCTCCTTCAAAACCATGATACTATGTGTCACTGTTACTATATAAATCCATCGTGTCAAAATGACATTTTTAAAAAATTATTTGTCATAATGATTTCATTTTTGTGTCACTATGACCTTGTTAAACATTAAGATTCTTTTTTAAGTCCACTAATAGAAACGTGGCCTTGGTCCATGATCAAAAGAGCGACGGTGCTGACGATGATTTTGTTGCCCTCGGAATGGCCTTCCCCTCTCTTGAGATCCTCTTACGAAAGGAATTCTTGCGAAATCAGGAATATCTGCTTTTTCTATAACTAACTCATCGTTGCTCTGCACTCGTCTGAAATTGTCATGATCGCGTTGCGTGAGTAGTGTGATTGCAGCTCCATTTGCTCCAGCACGTGCAGTTCTACCAATGCGGTGAATGTAATCCGTAGGTGTCTTTGGCACGTCGTAGTTGTAAATATGCGTAACGTTTTTTACATCAAGGCCTCTGGCAGCTACATCAGTTGCAACAAGAACGTCTGTTCTTTGATTCTTCAGAGCATCGAGTGATTGAGATCGCTTGTGTTGACTCATTCCACCATGTATTGCAGAAGCATTTATGCCCTGGTGCCTGAGATTTTTTGCAACGGCGTCAGATTCTCGTCTTGTACCACAAAACACTATTGCTAAGCCTGAAGTATTGTTCTTAAGTAAATGCACAAGAATGGAGAATTTTTCATTCTGTTGGTATATATCGTAATATACTTGTCTTAGTTTGCTTTTGTCAACGCAAGATTGAGTTTTTACAATCAAGGGACTATTGAGATGTTTATTTACAAGTCCATTAATGTCATTTGATATTGTCGCGCTGAACATGAGTGTTTGTCTTTTCTTTGGCACATGACGTACGATTTCCTCTACATCATCGATAAAACCCATCTCAAACATTTTATCCGTTTCATCAATCACCAGAAATTCTACATTCCTGAAATCTATTGTTCTTCTTCTTATGTGATCTAGTATTCTACCCGGAGTTCCAACAACTATTTCGGAAGTTCGTAAGTTTTTTATCTGTTGTTCTATGCCCACGCCACCATACACGCTTGATATCCTTACGCCAAGCGGTTTTCCATAATCAAAGAAGACGTCTGTTACTTGTGCACAGAGTTCTCTTGTAGGCGTAATAACTAGTGCCTGAATCCCTCTACCAAGAACTATTTTGTTCAGTATTGGAAGACAAAACGCAAGCGTTTTTCCTGAACCGGTTTCTGCTTGACCAACTACATCTTTTCCATTGATGATTTCAGGGATACATTTCTCCTGAATAAGCGTCAATTCTTCGAATCCTTGTTCACGTGTTTTATCTATTAGTTTTTTGCTTATTTTGATTTCCTCAAATTTCATTTTTTTTCACCTATTAATTCATTTAGTCTCATAAAATTTTAAAATAATTTTCATGTTAATCGTTTGCTCTACTCAAAATGAATGTCCGCAATTCTTGCAATTTCGTTGTGTGTTTGCATCTGTTTTGTTCATAAATTTCGGACAAACTTCATGTTCCCACATTGGACGGGAAATTAATTTGCATCTTGTCAATCTTTTTTCAACTGAGTGTTGGTTTCCACGCTGTCGATTTGAGTTGTTTCCGCTCATATTATTTACATCCCGTAATTGTTTATTAGATGTCTAAGAAGAAACAAAAACACAAAATTTCAAAGATTCAAAGAGCTGAAAAATGAAACTCTAAGTCTCTATTTCTTTAGTAAACACCAAGTAAGTCTTACTTAAATAGTTTTGCATAATGGTATTCCATAGTAATTTTAATGGAAAAGAAAAAAAGAGAAGAGACGTGTTTGCTCACTTCATCCAATCAAAGATTTTTGCAATTACAACTCCCGCAACTAACATGTAAATAAGAGGACCGAATAATGAATTCACTGTAAACCCAATGGGATAATCCATACTAGCAAACACAAGAAACGCAGATGAAATACTTACTACAACCCACATCAGTAACCCAAATTTACAACCTTTAGCAACATAATTTCCTTCTAATGCTTTTTCAAAATAAGAGTACACACAAACCAATGCAAAACCAAGAACCCATGGGTAAATAAAAAACAATATTGAAACCGGGTCGTTAATTGTTCTCATGCCTGCTAGCTTCAAAACATCATAATCCCATATCGACTGAGCCAGCCACGAGATGGCCATAGAAATTACTTCGATTAATAATCCTGCTAATATACCTCCAATCAATATTTGCTTCAGTTTCATAATTTATCTCCTCTAAATAAGATATAATACTCTCTTTTATAAACATTATTTTAGCAATAATACTAATACTATTCTAATAATAGTTATATAATGCCTAATCGTTTTATCTGCAGATTTAAAAGGGAGCAAACATCGATTTTCACCTAAAAGAGTGATAAAATGGTTCAGAAAGACATAATGCAAGGCATAGTTCAACTTATAAGAAAAGCAGAGACGGAATTACCAAAAGACGTAGTTGTCGCTCTAAAACACGCCTATGAACTCGAAAAAGGTATTGCAAAGACGCAGCTGGAAGTAATGCTTAAAAACATAGATATAGCAAAGAAAACTGGGCGTCCAATATGTCAAGATACAGGTGTTCAAACTTTTTTTGTAAAAGTCGGTCTAGATTTCCCTCACATCAATACTTTAAAGGATTTGATTACAGATGGCGTGAAAAAAGCTACAGTTGTCGTCCCATTGCGCCCAAATAATGTGGATCCGTTTACAGGTAAAAACCATGAGACGAATGATTCGTGGGATGATGTTCTATCGATAACATGGGATTTCGTCAAAGGTAGTGATGCCGTAATAACCGCTTTTCCTAAGGGTGGCGGCAGTGAAAACATGAGTAAGCTCAAGATGTTTGAACCGAGTGCCGGTATAGAGGGTGTTAAAGATTTTGTAGTAAGTGAGATGATAAAAGCAGGTGGAAACCCTTGTCCGCCCACAGTTGTTGGTGTGGGTATTGGGGGAGGAGCAGATCTAGCCATGAAACTAGGTAAAATGGCTCTTCTAAGGCCAATCGGTGTACGTCATAAGGATAAAACTATTGCAAAAATGGAAGAAGAACTCATCAGGCGAATCAATAAAAGTGGCATAGGTCCAATGGGGCTAGGTGGGAAAACAACAGTTTTGGACGTTCACATCGAAAAGGCACATAGACATCCCGCAAGTCTTCCAGTCGGACTTGTTGTTCAATGTTGGGCAGCAAGAAAAGCGGATATGATAATACATGCCGATGGAACATTTGAGGTGAAATAGGCATGGAATATCATTTTAACATTCCTGTTACTAATGACAAAATTAAAAAATTGCGTGTTGGAGATATTATTTACATCTCCGGTAAAATTTTTACAGCCAGAGATGAAGCCCATGCCAAGATGCTTAAGGCAGGTAAATTGCCGTTTAATCCATCTGGAATGGCTCTTTATCATTGTGGCCCTCTCATGGAAAAAAAGGGTAAGAGCTGGAAAGTTGTATCGGCAGGTCCTACTACGAGCAGTAGGATGGAAATTTTTGAAGAAAAATTCATTAAAAAATACGGTATAAATATTATAATTGGTAAAGGTGGCATGGGTAAAAAAACAAAAAAGGCATTGCAGAAGAATGTAGGCGTCTATGCCTCTTATACTGGCGGAGCAGGCGCTTTAGCAGCCTATCATATAGAAGAAGTTCCTGCTGTTTACTGGCTAGATGAGCTTGGTATGCCCGAGGCCGTTTGGATCTTTAAGGTAAAAGAGTTTGGCCCTCTTGTTGTAGCGATGGATTCACATGGGGGATCAATCTACAGAGAGCAAAGTCAATAAAGAATTAAAGCCATATTGTACAAGTAAAGGTGAAATCATTGAGCATTAATCTATCAATAAATCCTGAGGAAGTATCTGCTGTAATCAAAGATTTCATTAAAACATACGTTGAAAACTCCGGGTGTAATGGTGTTGTAATAGGTCTATCTGGTGGCGTGGATTCAGCTGTAGTTGCTCTATTGTGCAAACAAGTTTTAGGCAAAAAAAATACCAAGTGTATTTTTTTACCAGAAGATACAACGCCAGAAGAGGATTATAAACATTTGAAGCTTTTAGTTAAAAAATTGGATCTGTTTTGTGAAGAAAAGGAAATAACACCTGTTGTGAAAGAGATTAGTAAACATTGCGTTGTGAAGCCAGATAAATATGCACTTGCAAATATCAAGGCAAGAGTCAGAATGATTCTTCTTTTTGAATATGCTAATATGACTAAAAGTCTGGTTTGTGGGACATCTAATAAATCAGAGATGCTCGTTGGTTATTTCACGAAATATGGGGACGGCGGTGCAGATATCCAGCCGATAGGAGATATTTATAAAACCCAGGTTTGGGAGCTGGCAAAGTATCTGAAAATACCTTCAGAGATAATCTCAAAACCACCAACTGCTGGACTTTGGAAAGGACAAACTGATGAGCAAGAGTTAAGGATGAGATACAAGAATCTAGATATTATACTATCTGGATTGGAACAAAAGATTGATTTTGAGGATATAGCAAAGATGGCTGGTGCGAAAAAATCTGATGTGGAACGCATACATATGATGCGAGTAAAAAGTCAGCATAAACGTAGAACAGCCCTGATTCCAAAAATAGGGATAAGAACGCCTGGTTACGATTGGCGTTCACCTGTGCAAGAAGGATAGATTCAGGCTATAAAATTCAACATGGACCTTTTTATAAATATATGATTTGATTGAATCGAGATCATTTTTTCTTCTCAATATAATCTGCTAGTCGTAAGAACCGACTCTTGATCGCCCATTCGTAGATTTTCTCGTTATGATCCCCAATAAAAACCTCGTCACCAACATTATGTTTCGTCCGCGTCGTCCAAATCGTAAAAGCCTTATTTACCACATATTTTTTAAGGCCAGTTCCAGACAGATGTGCAAGATGTGCATTCGAAAGATCAACCAACTCTTTTTGACGCTGTAACCTAAAACTCGTATAATTTCCTGCATACATTTTAATGGAGCCCTTATCCACGAAAAAAATAGTGTCAGCAACCATATCTAGAAATCTACGATCATGCGAAACAGCAATTACGGTGCCTGTGTAAGAATTTAAAGCACCCTCAATTGCGGCCTTTGAGTTCATATCCATGTGATTTGTGGGTTCGTCAAGAAGCAGAAAATTATACGGCTGTAAAATCAAACGAAGAATGGCTAGCCTTGCACGTTCCCCACCAGATAGTTGTTGCACCTGATTAAAAACCATATTTCCTTTAAAATTGAACTGGCCAAGTAACGCCTTCGCATCGTTTTCCGAAAACTCGCTATGATCTCTGCATAGCTCATCGACTAAGTTGTTTTCCGGAATGAGCGAGAGATGTCCCTGGTCAAAATATCCCCATTTCACTCCAGAGCTGACGTAAAGCGTTCCATCATCGGGGTGCTCTTCACCCGTGAGCATCTTTAGAAATGTTGTTTTACCGCAGCCATTGGGTCCAATGAGGCCGATCTTTTGCCCAGCAAGAATCTCAAAATTGACATTATTAAGAATAATCTTATTGTCAAATCTCTTTCCAATACCATGCCCCTCTGCAACATTTTTACCGGATTTGAAAAGAGTTTTAAAATGGAATTTAAGCAAATAGGATTTCAAGACAGGATTTTCAACATGCTGCACTTTTATCAATCGTTTCATTTTGCTTGCTATCTGTAAATCGTATTTGTTTCTTCGTGACAATGTTTCAATTACCTTTTTTTGTCGCTGAATTTCGGTCTTGGATTTTTCGTATGCCTGAATTTTGATATGTTCCCGTAGGCGTTTTTGTTCCTCATATTCTTCATACGTTGCTTCATACGTTTCAAGACGATTGCCCTGAATCTCAAATACTCTGTCAACAAGATCATCCAAAAGATATCTGTCGTGAGAAACAATCATGACTGCTTTTGGAAAATCAACAATCTGTCGCTCTAACCATTCTATTGTTTCAATATCAAGATGATTTGTGGGTTCGTCAAGAAGCAAGAGATCACATTCTTTGGGTTGCGCAAGGACACTTGCAAGGGCGATTTTCTGCCACTCACCGCCAGAAAGAGCACCAGGTTTTGTAGTGGGCGGAATTTCTGATAATCCAATCTCTTTCAGAATTTTTAGTGCAGCTTCCCAGCGTAAATTACTTGCAGTCCGACTCGCAGAAATCTTAAGCTTCCGAATATTTTCAAAAATATCTTCATAACGTGGTGAATTGTAAACACTGGGATCCTCTAACTGTGTTTCATATTCTCTGATTTTTTGTCGAATGGTATCCGACTGCGTGGTACGTATAAAAAAATCATAGACCGTCTCATCAAGCGAGCTTATGGCCACTTGATCCAAATATCTAATCTGCAGGTTGTCTTTTCGCCAGATTTCCCCACCACTTGCCCGTTCCCATCCTAAAAGAATCTTAAACAAGGTCGTTTTCCCGCAACCGTTTGGACCTAGAAGCCCAATGCAGTTTTCATCACAAACATCAAAGGATACATTTTCAAATAATAGTTTGCCTTCGATCGTTTTGGATAAATCACTGGTTTTAATCAGAACGTCCATCGAGGGGATAACAAAGTTCTGCGGTATATCGTTTTAGGTTCCATGCCTCAAAATGCGTTCTAGTCATAGTATATATTTGAAGAACCATACTTATATATCTTTTTATGGCTATTTTTGTAAGTCCTAATTAAGATGTTCAAACCTTACGTCTGCGCCTTGCACGTTAAAATTCATAGCAAAAGCTGCACCATTAACCTCCACACAACCCTCTAACCAAATATCATTATCAATAACACTTACGTTCCTATAGTGAACACCATCTTTGCAATCATCTGATTGAACATAAAGTGTTGGTAAACAACTGCAATTCAATGGTAATTCTGTGTATTCGTTTAAATCATAATCATAAACTCTAGACTTATGAGTGTGACCTGCTAAAACAACTTCAACTTCATATTTTTCGCATAGATCAACAAATTCCTTTCTATTGTTAATAAACAAATCGTCATCTTCACCTACGGCCGGATGATGCATTAATATGATTTTATGCATAGATTGACAATTGCTAAGTTCATCTTCCAACCATTCTAAGTCACAATTAAAAAGCCCTTCACCGTGCCAATCAAACAAAATAGAAATGTCAGAGTAATAATTTGGACCTGAATCCATGAAAAATAAACTAGTGTCTTCATATGTAACAATGTATCTATCCTCATCTTTAATGTGATTTGTGTCTATGTATTTGTGGTAATTTTTTAAATTCCGATTAAAGCAATAATCATGATTGCCGGGTGTAGTATAAATAGGAATAGAATAGTTTGCATCAGCATAAAACTGACCATTCTCTTTATACAAACAACTTGCAAATGCACGGTAATTGAGAGCGCCAGAAATTCCACTTCCACCCCATTCGGTCAGATCGCCAGTTATAACAATGAACGCGGGTTTATTCTCAAAAGAACAAACGCGATCTAAAACAGATCTAAATTTTTTCTTTGTAATTTCATTGCGGTCAAACACCTTGTTCATAACATGCGTGTCGGTGATATGAACGAAATAAAAATTGTCTCTAATAGAATTACTTACTTGTAAAACAGTTATTTCGTTTTCAAGAGAGTTCTTTCCAGATAAACTTCCAACTGATAATCCACTCAACAACAATAAAAAAAATAAAAACAGCAAAACAACGTGCAACTTTAACCTTTTCATAAAAATATCATGGATTCTTATTATTTATAAATTTCTTATTTGAGCGACTTTAAAAGTATTTAGAACAGCAAATTATAAATACTAAATGTTACATATATATAACATAATGTTAGAAATAAATAATAAAAAGTTATTTCTAAATCACATACGGGCAAGGTGAAAAAATATGAAAGATAAAAAAGGCATTGTTTTAAGCATCCTAGTTGCAGTTGGTGTATTACTGACCTTGTTTTTTTATCTAAGGGGCGCAGGAGAAATCGAATTAAATGAAATCGTACTCGTTGGTATAGTCTTGATACTCGTTGGTTTGGCAATGTACATAGTCTGGGATAGAATAAAGAATGTACAAAAAGGACTACCAGCAAAAGACGAACGAGTACTATCCATTAGCTATAAAGCAGGATACTACGGTTTTATTGCAGCAATCTGGAGCGCTGTTTTTACCCCGCTATTCTTCGACGTCTCCTCAGGGTATGAACTTGACGCAGGGGATGTTTCAGCAATTGTGGTACTTGTTTCAGCATTTGTATTTATCGTATCATACTTATACCTCTATCGTAAAGGTAAGTAATTATGAAAACACGCATCAAAGAACTAAGAGCAAGGTATAACCTAACTCAAGAAGATCTTGCAAGAAAAATAGGTGTAAGACGAGAAACCATTCTTTTCATAGAAAAAGGAAACTACAATCCATCCATACAATTAGCTCATGATATTGCGAAAGCCTTACAGACTACAATTGATGACTTGTTTATTTTTGATGACTAAAATTAAATTTCTCGTCAGTAATCTTTTCATAGGCCTCAATGTACTTCTTCTGAGTTTCCATTATAACGTTTTTAGGTAAATGTGGTGGCGTAGAATTCTTGTCCCAACCGGTGCTGATTAAATAATCTCGCACATACTGTTTGTCAAAACTCGGTTGACCTTTTCCAGGTTTATATTTATCAGATGGCCAAAAACGAGATGAATCTGGAGTAAGCATCTCATCAACGATTGCAATCCTATCATTGATCCTTCCGAACTCAAACTTCGTATCGGCAATGATAATTCCTTTCTCGCGGGCGTAATTGGATGCAATCTCGTAAATGCTCAAGGAAAGTCGTTTTATCTCTTCGGCAGCATCATCGCCTAAAAGATTCTTCATTTCCTCAAATGAAATATTGATGTCATGACCAGATTTAGCCTTTGTAGAGGGAGTAAAAAGTGGGCTATCAAACTTATCAGATTCCCTAAGACCACCAGGCAACTCAATACCGCACACAGTACCATCTTTTTTATAAGACTCCCAAGCAGAACCAGAAATATAACCGCGAACTATACATTCCACTGGAAAAACTTCAGCTTTTTTGGCAAGCGTACTTCTGCCATATAAAATATCGTCAAATTTTCTAAGTTCGCATGGAAAATCACATATGTCGGCAGATATGAATTGCGTAGGCACGGTATCACCAAAAAATTCAAACCAGAAGCGAGAAATCTGCGTCAAACAAATGCCTTTGTAAGGTATTGGATCAGGTAATACATGGTCAAAAGCAGAAATGCGGTCAGTCACAACAAGCAGAAGATTATCGCCACACTCGTATACATCTCTAACTTTGCCTTTTTTAAAAACTTTCAAAGGCAAATTTGTTGTCGAAATAATTTTCATAAGATTTTCCTCCAACTTTTATAGTATCTTTGCCCCTTCTTTGACAGGTTTATCAGATACAACTTTTCCCTTTTCACTCTGTAAACATTTTCCGCTATAAATTGCTTCCTGTCCTTTGCCAATTACCATTTCAACTTTTTTGAAGTCATCAAATTCCAAAACACTTGATGGTTCATGGGCAACACCCTCAACAAATATCTTTGTCCCAGGATTTGCATTTCCGGGATTTAGAAGAGAAACAATTTTGTTTTTATCCTCAGCAGCCAGAAGCATTCCCTTGGATTCCACGCCACGTATCTTTGCAGGTTTTAGATTTACTACGACAATGATAGATTTTCCCTTGATTTCGTCTTTTGTATAGTGAGGCTTCATACCTGAAACTATCACTCTTTTTCCAAAGGCACCTAGATCAACATGCATCAAATACAATGTATCTGCTTGCGGGTGATCCTTCACGTCAATGACTTTAGCAACACGTAAATCTAGCTTGGAAAACGGGTCGGTTTCAAGCATAAAATCCTCAAGTATAAGTTTTTTAAATAACGGCTTTGGTTTTTCAAGTGCGGTTCCAACCTTGATCTCTTCCAATGCTTGATCCCAATTGCCAACATGTATCGATTCTTTATTGCCAAGTATCTTCCATGCTTCATCAGATGAATATGGTAAATACGGCGCCATGAAAACGGTCAGCGCCTGAACTATCTTGAGACAAACATACAACACTGTGCCGCATCGTTCCTTGTCTGTTTTTATAAGTTCCCAAGGTTTGTTTTGGTCAAAATAAACATTACCAAACTGCGCCAGATTCATGGCTGCTCTAAGACCTTTTTTGAAACTACAATTCCCAATCGATTCGTCAACTTCTTTGTACACTTCTTCTATCTTTTTAATCGCCTGCTTATCAGAATCATTTAACTTTCCTTTTTCAGGAATCTTTCCAAAGTTATTGTGAGAAAAAGTTACAACTCTATGTACAAAGTTTCCGTATGTTCCAACAAGTTCATCGTTGTTCTTTGCTACAAAATCATCCCACAGCCAGTTTGTATCTTTATTTTCTGGCATGTTGATGGATAGATAATAGCGCACGGCGTCCACATCAAACTTTTTCAAAATGTCGGGAACCCAGATTGCCCAACCTCGGCTTTTGGAAAACTGCTCTCCTTTCAAACGTAGATACTCATTGGCAGGAATGTCATAAGGTAAATTCAAAGACTCGTCATAGCCCATCAGAATTGAAGGCCATATCAAAGTGTGAAATGGAATGTTATCTTTTGCCAAAAAATAGTAGTGCTTCACTTTTTTATCGTTCCACCATTCCTTCCATTTATTTGGTTCTCCCTTCTTTTGTGACCATTCTTTGCTTGCCGATAGATACCCAATAACAGCATCAAACCAAACGTAGATTCTTTTCTCTTCAAATCCATCGACTGGAACTTTTATGCCCCAGGTCATATCTCGTGTTATCGCTCTGTCGTTCAGCCCGTTCTCCACCCAGTTCTGGGTAAATTTTAAAACACTAGCTTTCCAATATTTTTTGTCCTTCAGCCAATTTAAAAGTTTGGATTCAAATTTGCCCAGCGCGAAAAATAGATGCTCGCTAGATCTCAGTTCAGGCGTACTGCCGCATATTTTACATTTTACATTGAGTAGTTCCTGTGGGTCTAGTAATTTTCCGCATTCATCACATTGATCTCCTCTAGCTTTTTCATCGCCACAATGTGGACATTTTCCCTCGATATATCTATCTGGTAAAAAACGGGCACATTTTGGGCAATGAAAAGCATCAACGCTTTTTTTGTGGATGTATTTCTTCTTGTATAACGTCAGAAAAATATCTCTAACAACTTCTTCATGATTCTTTGTGGTTGTACGTGTAAAAAGATCAAAAGAAATCCCAAGTTGTTTCATGTTTTCTGTGTGTTCTTTGTTGTATCTGTCTACTATTGCTTGCGGTGTTGTTTTTTCTTTTTCTGCGGTAATTGTAATGGGTGTTCCATGCTCGTCACTGCCAGAAACCATCAAAACATCTTTACCTTTCATTCTACTGTATCGTGCAAAAATATCTGCCGGTAAATAGCACCCGGCAATATGTCCAAGATGGAGTGATCCGTTTGCATAGGGCCAGGCTACACCGATGTAAATCTTCTCTTTCATAACCTCATTTTGTGAATGCAACACAACATTTAAATATGGCGTAAGGCTAATATATTAACGTATTAAAAGAAAATAAAAATTTGAAAAATAGCACAAATTTGATGTGTTGATCAATTTAGGATTAATTCATTTAACCGCTTAACTCAATATCAAAAAATAAATCAAAAGCAATGTAGAGGCTTAACACCTATTATTTGCTAGGAAGCGGATAAAGGTGCTATTTTTCAGAAAATAACTAATGAGGTGAAAATCATGGTAATTGATCCAGCAACAACGAAATATATGATTAAAGCACGTATTAAAGCAGATGGCATCATCGAAAAATCCGACGTCGTAGGTGCAATATTTGGTCAAACTGAAGGTCTTCTAGGCGAAGAATTAGATTTAAGAGAATTACAAAGGTCCGCCAGAGTGGGAAGAATCGAGGTAGAGCTAGAATCAAAAAATGGCAAGAGTGAAGGAGTCATAACACTTCCAACATCCCTTGATAAAGTCGAAACTGTTATTTTGGCAGCAGCCTTTGAAAGTATTGACCGTGTTGGGCCTTGTAAGGCAACAATCGTCGCAGAGCAAGTCGAGGATGTGAGAGTAGTCCGAAGAAAGCAAGTCATAGAGCGAGCAAAGGAACTTCTCAACAAAGTAATTGAGGAAGGCAAGGTTGAAGGAGAAAGCATAGCCGACAACGTTAGACAGGCAGTACAAGTGGAAGAAATCGTTCATTTCGGTCAAGATCACTGCCCGGCAGGTCCAAACATTGATAAAAGTGACTCCATAATTATCGTTGAAGGAAGAAGAGATGTGCTTAACCTTTTAAAGTACGGAATTAAAAATGTTATTGCAGTCGGTGGAACAAACATCCCTAGAACCGTCCTAGACTTAACAAAAGAGAGAATTACAACTGCTTTTGTTGATGGTGATCGCGGCGGCGAGCTCATTCTGAAAGAACTTTTACAGACTGCAGATGTTGATTTCGTAGCACGTGCTCCTCAGACTAGAGAAGTGGAAGAGATTCCTCAAAAACTCATTATGAAGGCTTTGAAAAACAAGATTCCAGCTGAGCAATACGCAGAGATGTATGACATAAAACTTGAAAAAAACCGAGATGGCAGAGATAAAAAAGAAATAATGATGAGAGAATTTGCCGCTAAAGAAAAAGCTGAACAAAAATCTAGGCCAGATGAACCCGAGGAACCTGAGGAAGACGAAGAAAAACCAAATGTCATGACAGATAAACAAAAAAACTACGGATCGATACTCAACGACATTTCAGGTTCTTTGAAAGCGGTACTGTTTGATCAAAACGACAAAGAAATAAAAAAGATACCCGTTAGAGAATTGACTGATGCATTGAAGAAAAGCGAAAACATATCTGCAGTTGTCTTTGACGGAATCATCACACAGCGACTCTTGGATATTGCAAACAGCAAAAACATAAAAGAAATCATCGGCATAAAAATGGGAAACGTTGTGAAAATCCCAACATCCGTTAGAGTCCTGACCAAAAAAGACGTACAGTAATCCGCAAATCTTTTCTATTTTTTCTTTTTTTATTTTAATTTCAATGTACGTTTTAGTAGACCTATTTAAAAGACTCACAGAAAAGGATAAAAAGCCATCATATTATTTCAAAACAAATTCTTTTAGGTCGAGGCGGAAATTATAATGCAGAAAGATGAGCTAATCCAATTACATACGTTTTTATTACAGCTGAAAACACATTTAGAAGACATGGTTGAAAATAATGGCGGACGCGAATTTATTAACTATGAAAAGCTCGACGTTACGCCGTACCAAGTATACAAATCCAAGAGAGAACATAAACTCGCGGTCTTCACTTTGAGTAGGGGAATCGCAGATCTAATGTCACACAATAAATGCCCTGGACTTGAGAAGATTTCCAACAGACTCAATCAGATGTCAAGCCGATTCATGACCAATAAAGAAAAAGAACTTATCAAAAATTAAATCGCACGTCTCATGATGTAAGCATCTTCTCCATTTTGATAAAATTTTGATATAGTCTCAACAATTTCAAACCCGTGTTTTTGATAAAATTTTACGGCTTGTTTGTTGTCCTTTTTTACTTCCAACTCTGCTTGTTTAATATTTTGTATGGCTGCCTCTTCCAAAAAATTATTTAGTAGAGCGGATCCTATACCTTGTTTTCTGTGTTCTTTTTTTACAGCAAGCATCGGTATTTTTAAAGTTCCAGGAACTACTTCCAGTCCCACAACAAATCCTATTATTTTGTGGAGTCTATCGGCCACTAAAAAACCCTGAGGAAACGTTTCGTAAAAATAATTGAATAGATTTGGATTGTAGTGCTCAGTTAATGTTTCCGATGCAAGTTTTATAACGGAAAACATGTCGGTTGGTTGGAACTTTCTAATAGTAAACACAAATGTGTAACAGAACAATATTGTATAAATCATTAACGGTATATTTAATAAGTCTAGGTTAATTCATAGTCGCTACGAGGCTTGTTTATGGGGATTGACGACATTGTTGTAACAAGAATCATATTTGATCGCTTTTCCAAAGAATTTAGAGACTATTTTGAATGCGATGTTGCCATTGCTGGCGCTGGCCCTGCGGGTTTGACTGCTGCAAAATATTTAGCCGATGCTGGAAAAAAAGTTGTAATTTTTGAGCGCAAGCTTTCTATCGGTGGCGGCATGTGGGGCGGGGGCATGACGTTCCCAGTAATTGTTGCGCAGAAAGCGTCCAAGCATATTTTGGAAGATGCGGGCATAAAAATAAAAGATGAGAAGAACGGATATTATAGCGCTGATTCAATTGAAGCAATTACCAAGCTTTGCTCGTCTGCAATTGATTCTGGTGTAAGGATTTTTAACACGATTTCTGTGGAAGATGTTCTGATTGATAAAAAGAAGGTCAATGGATTTGTGATTAATTGGAGCGCTGTGGGAATTGCTGGTCTACACGTTGACCCTTTGTCCATTAGATCAAAATACTGCATTGATGCAACAGGGCACGCTGCAGAGGTTTGCAGAATTGTAATGAGAAAGGTTGGCAAACTTAATACGCCAAGCGGAAAAATGGAAGAGGAAAAATCTATGTGCGCAGAGATTGGCGAGAAAACTGTTGTTGAAAACACAAAAGAGGTTTATCCAGGTCTTTTTGTTGCAGGCATGGGTGCCAATGCAGTTTATGGTGCGCCAAGAATGGGGCCCATATTTGGTGGTATGCTACTTTCTGGAAAAAAAGCTGCTGAACTTATATTAAAAAAACTCTAATTTTTTTCAATGCAACTCGGAAACATTTATAACGCGAAAATATGTGTATTTAAATAGATATTGGAAAATTAGGAGATGGGGGGAGTGGAAACTTTAGAGTTGGGAAAAATAAAAAATTGATTGAAGGTGGTTATGATCATTTTCTATAGCTGCTCTTGCTCTTTTACTGATACAAATTATCTGTAATATTCACCTATGCTATTTTTTCTTAAGATCTTTAGCCTTTGCAAAGGATAGTATTCCACCTAATGCAATTGATAAAAATGCTGCCATTAACACTCGATATTCCGGTGGTAGTAAGAAGGTTACTGTATGAGCCGGTATCCAAAATCCTGGAATTGTTATAAAGATAACAAAAGAAATAAAATTTTTCCAGTCTACTTTTTCCACTACCTGTTTTAATTTTAAATTCTTTTGCTTTTCAATGAATATTAAATCAGCATATGTATCAGTAATTCTATGAAATCCCATCATAGCTGGTGCAAATGATAAATTCATTATAGCACTTGTAAAAAATGCAAATGCTAATGTATTTCCAGCAAATGGTAATAATCCTGTATCCATGGCAACTGTTACCCCTGCTCCAAAGATTTTGAAGATTAATACAATTATAACACCCAAGAATCCCCAAATAAACGCTCTGAATAAAAATCCATTTCGTATCTTCCACTCATGTGTAACTAGTCTATATGCTAATAGATCCCCTAGCGTAGCTAGTACAGCAAACTTTAGGAATCCAGCAATATATGCATAATTAGTTGTAAAATCAATAAACATTTTGTTTGTTGAAGGCCAAAATAAAAACACTATTATTCCAATTAAAATTGCTAACCATATAAAATCCCCTTTCTTCAACATCATATTCCTCCATAAGTTTTTTTTCTATCATTTTTAATTAAATTTTCAATATGTTGTCACTTCACCTCAAACTAAGATTCATTATTTTTAATTAATTTTTCTAGTTTTCCATATTTTTATGATCTTTCAATAACACGTTTAGCCTTCCCTGTACTTCTTGGTATAGCTTTGGGCTGTAAAGCTTTTACAGGTACATTCAGATTCAAAATACGATAGATTGCAGCTTCAGCCTGTTTTTCTAAATCCTCAAGATTTCCTTCTTTGTATCGTTCCTCAGATGGTTCTATTTCCACAGATAATGAAGTGATGTCCCCTTGTTTTGTTTTTACAATTTGATAGTTGTCACTAATTCCTGAAATTTGCATTAATGCAGCTTCAATCTGCGATGGAAAAACAATGACACCTTTGACCTTCATCATATCGTCGCTTCTGCCTTTAATCCTTGATTGTATGGGCAGCGTGCGTCCGCATTCACACTTTTCTTCGCTAATTGATGCAAGATCTCTTGTCCTAAAGCGAATGGCAGGAAACGCCTCTTTCGTAAGCGTCGTGAAAACAAGTTCTCCCTCTTCGCCAGCTTCTTTTGTTTCGCCAGAAATGGGATTGATCACTTCCGGTAGAAAATGATCTGCATTGATGTGTAGTTTTTTGTATTTGCATTCGGAAACAACGCCAGGACCAATGAGCTCTGTTAAACCGTAATGCTCGTGTGCCTCTATTCCCCACCGTTTTTCAATGTTTCTTCTCATCTCCTCACTCCATGATTCGGCTCCAAAGTGTCCCAAGCGTAGTTTAAAATCTTTTGATGGGTCTAGTCCGTTCTCATGTGCAACTTCTGCAATGTGTAATGAATAAGACGGAGTACACGCCAGAGCAGTGGTGCCAAAATCCCTCATGAGGTCAATTTGTCGCTCAGTGTTGCCTGAACCAATTGTGATAACCATGGCACCTATTTTTTGTGCACCTTTTTCAAAACCATGGGCACCGGTAAAAAGTCCATACCCATAGGCATTCTGCATTATGTCGTTTTTACGCAGTCCGTTGGCCCACAGCGAGCGGGCCATTACTTCTGCCCAAAGCGCCACATCATTTCTTGTATATGGCCCAACAACAGGCTTTCCCGTAGTGCCTGATGAAGCATGAACTTCTATGATTTCATCCAACTGCGTACAAACAAGGCCAAATGGATAGTATGTCCGTAAATCTTGTTTTGTTAAAAAAGGAATTTTTTCAATGTCTTTTAGTGTTTTAATATCGCTTGGTTTAATTTTAGCATCAGATAATTTCTTTTTGTAATACTTGTTTTTTTCATACACCATATGAACAAGTTCTTTCAAACGTTTTAGTTGTAACTCTTTAAGTTTGCTTAATGGCATAGATTCTATTTTTGAGTCCCAGAGTTTTTCAGTCATAATGACCTCCCTTGGTTGTCCCCCCAAATGAAGTAATCAGATATAATGATTATGGGGCAATTCAAAGCAACTATTTTTAACGCTATCGGATATTCATAAAAAACACTATTTAGAGGATTAATAACATGAAAGCTATAGTTCTTGGCGCCGGAATGATGGGGCGTGCGATTGCATACGACCTATGTAAATATTCAAATTTTGACAGTATTGCAATTGCAGATAAAGATAAAAAAACAATAAGCTCTGCCGAGAAATTTCTAAAAGACATCGATTTTCTCAAGTTGGATGTAGAAAAAACAAACGATGTAAAGAAACAGTTCAAAGAATACGATGTGGCAATCTCGGCGGTTCCATACAAATTCAATTATGCCCTGGCAAAAACTGCAGTAGATACAAAAACACATTTTCTTGATTTAGGGGGCAATAATGACGTTGTAGAAAAAGAGCGTAGTCTAAATAAAGAGGCTAAAACAAACAATGTAACCATTATTCCTGACTGCGGACTCGCACCAGGCTTGGTGTCAGTTATTACGCGCGATATAGTTGATCAAATGGATTCTGTCGAATATGTAAAACTTAGAGTGGGCGGACTGCCCCAAAATCCCGTGCCTCCGTTAAATTATCAGATCGTGTTCTCACCCTATGGACTCATAAACGAATATGTTGAAGATGCAATGATTCTTGACCGTGGTAAAATCATAACCAAGAAATCTATGACTGAACTTGAAATGCTAGACTTCCCTAAACCCTTTGGAAAGATGGAGGCCTTTCTTACTTCGGGTGGCTGCTCTACGCTTCCATACACATACAAAAATACCATAAAATATCTTGATTACAAAACGATTAGATATCCTGGTCACTGCGAAAAATTCAAAAATATGCTAGATTTTGGGTTTGCAGAAGAAAAGAAAGTGAGCGTAGGGGATCAAAAGGTTGCTCCACGAGATCTTTTTGTAACACTTCTTACAAGATACCTGCCTACGAGCGGAAGAGATGTTGTTCTTCTTAGGGCTCTAGGCAAAGGAACGAAAGATGGGAAAAAAATTCATTTAGACTACATGATGATTGACTATTCTGATAACAAAAATACCATCACGGCAATGATGCGCACAACTGGCTATCCAACTTCCATTATTGCTCAGATGATCGAACGCAACATAATCAAAGAACGTGGTGTTTTTTGTTGTGAAGAAATCGTACCATGCAAACTATTTTTTGAAGAACTTTCTAAACGCAACATCCAAATTAAAAAGAAGAAAAGAGCATGACACAAAAAAAAGGCTTTTTAGAAAGCAAGGAAAATGCTCTCCTTTCATTGGAAAAGGCCCTGAGTGAGAACAAGGCCGACAAGGGCATACTACCCATACTCAAAATAATAAATGATTCTCAACAATATTTCACTTCCAGCAGTTGCGCTGGAAGAATTGTTCTGTTGGAAATTCCAGTTATCGGAGACAAACGGCAGGCTAAATTCTTGGGGATATGGCACAGAACAATAAAACAGCCCGAGCTTTTAGCAGCAGCAAAAAAATCCAGTAAAGGGCTGATCTGGCTGCTTGCCCAGTCTCCCATAATTCACATAGCCGCAAAAACAAATATCGCTGCAGACAGGTTGGTAAAAATTGCAAATGCTAGTGGATTTAAAAATTCTAACTTAAAATCTGTTGGTAAGAAACCTATTGTCGAGGTTTGTAGCACAGAGCGCCTTGATGCACCTATCGGGAGAAACAGCATTTTATTTTGCAATGATGAGCATTTGGAACTTTTGATAAAAATTTCAAACGAAATCATGGAGAAATCAACAATCAAACTAAATAGATTTGAGCACAATCTAAAGAAATCTTTAAGTACTGACAAAACAACCAAACATATGATATAAAATGACAGCTAGGCGAACATTTGGCGTTGTATTCATCTTTTCCTTTGCATTTTTAGCGTTATCAGTATCGTGGCTTGTCTTTCGTTTCGTCACAAGTGGTATAAATTCAATTTTTAAAGAAACTGTAGGTCAAATTATGTTGATAATTGGACTATTAAGCTTTTTCATAGCCTTCTTGTCTATCCGTAAACTTTTGGAAGATATAAGATATGAAATAAACGAAATAAAAGAAATAGAAAATGCCGTTAAAGATTGCTACCGGTATGAGCAGTTGATGAATCCACCAGATATGGATAATTAGTTACAATAGGAATGTGTGGTCCAAGCGTCTTTTGGAATTTTCTCGTATATTTTGTATTTTTCTTCCTTGTGCTTTTTATAAGCTGCTTCTTTAATTATATCCTCATTATAAGACCAATAGTATTTTCGTATGAACTTGGCCTGTTCTTTGTATTCTTCCCTTCTAAGAATAAGCAATCTTTCCCTTTGCAATTCATAAAACAATGCGCGGGCATATTTGTCGATGCTCATATCTTCGACTTCTTTTTTACCTTTAAAAATACCTTCTACAGTTTTTGTTAGGACGATCGCGTCTTCCCTTTCCATGTTGAACTTGTTTTTTAACGCCTTCATTAGTAGTGTCTTCATTGTTTCCTCACAGTACTTCTTTTGTCGCCTCGCTTATAAAGGCCTTGTTGTACAACTGTTATCAAGTCCCTTTTACCGAATTATTTAAATCCCTTTTGTTTATACACTGGTTTAAAAATATAGGGAGTGAATAATTATGACGAAACGTGTGTACAATTTTTATGCAGGACCAGCAACGTTACCTCTTCCGGTGCTTAAAAAGGTACAGGAAGAACTACTGGATTTTCGTGGGACTGGAATGTCTATTCTGGAAATCTCTCATCGATCCAAAGAATATGATGAGGTCCACAAGAAAGCTTCAGAGCTTCTTAAAGAACTAATGGGTATTCCAAGCAACTACAAAGTTCTCTGGTTGCAGGGGGGTGCTTCAAGTCAGTTCTTCATGGTGCCACTTAATCTACAAATACCAGGAAAACCAATGGAGTATGTGTATACTGGTGCATGGGCAAAAAAAGCAATAAAAGAAGCCAAACTCTATGGTGATGTAAAGATCGTTGCCTCCTCAGAAGATCAAAAATTTTCATACATACCAAAAAATGTACAGTTCGGTAATAATGCAGCATTTGCTCATATCACTGGAAACGAAACGATTGGAGGAACCGAATGGCATGAATTGCCAAAGGTACCAAGCGAAGTTCCACTGGCATGTGATATGTCGTCTAACTTTATGGACAAAGTTGTCGATGTCAAGAAATTCGGTGTGATCTATGCCGGAGCTCAGAAAAACTTAGGTCCGGCAGGAGTCACCGTCGTTATCGTACGAGATGATCTTTTAACCAGAGTTCCAGAGAATGTTCCAACCATGTTAAAGTGGAAAACTCACGTAGAAAAAGATTCTTTATACAACACATGTCCTTCCTTTGCAATTTACATTTGTGAATTGGTTCTCGAACACCTCAAATCTCTAGGAGGAATTCCTGCAATGGAGAAGCAGAACCGGAAAAAAGCAAAACTGGTCTATGACATTATTGATAAATCAAACGGATTTTATAAGGCAGTAGCAAGACCAGATTCTCGATCCTTGATGAATATAACCTTCAATTTAGCAACACCTGAACTTGAGGCAAAATGTGTCGAAGAAGCAAAGAAGAAAGGACTTATTGGTCTCAAAGGCCATCGAGATGTTGGTGGTATGAGGGCATCTGTCTACAATGCTATGTCGCTAGAAGGCACAGAAGCGCTTTGTAAATTCTTAAAAGAATTCCAAGAGGCTAACCAGTAAAAAAAAACCTTTTTTCCTTTTTTACAATTTTTCTTATTGACATTTTTACGAGATAAGTTTATATACAAATAATGCTAAATATTGACATGTCATAACATATCAATCAAGGTGGAAGATAGATGAATAATAAAATTATGGTCGTAGATGATGAAACCGACATACTTGCCTCCATAAGAGCCCTTTTCGAAAAACAAAACTACGAAGTAACAACTGTGGAAAGTGGAGAAGAATGCATTCAAGCGCTAGAAAAAGGCTTCAAAGGTGTAATACTTATGGATATAATGATGCCAAACATGGATGGATGGGATACCATAAAAAAGATTGTCGACAGAGGTCTAATTAAGAATGTGGCAATAAATATTATTACCGGTAAAGGAACAAAAGACCATCAAAAACTGGGTGAACTCGGTTCTTACGTATATGATTATTTAACAAAACCAATTGACATCAATCAGTTGATTGATAGCGTTAAAAAATGTGGCATATATCTTAATGCTAGAAACAATTAAGACTAACTAGAAATGTCGGATGTATTTATTTTTTGGTGTACTTTTGTCAAATTTGACATTTTACCACGATAGCTTTAAATATAATAATTTTGGTTCCTGTGACTTCATCCCATCCCTAAAATAGTTTGGGCCCTGATCGAGTGTTACAGATTCAAAAGATCTGTTTCATTCACCAATTCCCTTACTTTTTTGGTCCGGGCCCCTTTAGTTCATTAGAGTGAAATCTCTACATAAACTAAAATTGATATATTTTTGTAGCCTACTTTAGATATATTAAAATATATATCAAACAAACGAGTAGTTTCAACGACCTCAATATTAGTCATATAAATCAAAAGTAACACCTTTATAGAATTAGATGGACCCTAAATAAGGAGGACATGCCAGCCTGCAGCTGGCATTTCTGCCAATATTAATAATCATCCAATTTTCTAGTTTTGTTTTCTTTCATAAGCCTTTGGGCTGTTTCCCACGAGCGTCTCGTATGTGGTGGCAACTCTCCATATGTTTTAATCCAGGTTTTTAGAAAATTTTTAGTGATAGGATCTGCAGGATATCCACTCCCAAGTGATAGGTTTAATTTTTTTTCCAATTCTTGTGCAATTTTTCTTACGTTTTCATCTCTAGTAGTTTTTGCAATGATGGACGCTGCTCCAACTACAGGATAAGTGTCATCTGCCTTATGTTTAGAGATAATCTTTGGTGTGAAAGACAATTTGGCTAGGATATCTGCGCCAAAGCGTTCTTGATTGACGTCTGCAGAATCAACATAACATACATCTGGACGTAGCTTTTCGATTACTTTACCAAACGCAGAAACTTCTAGTTCGTTTAATGTCATTACCTTTCGCATGTCATCGATATCTGAAGCGGAAATGATTATAATTTCATATTTTTCTGCAATTTCTCGAATTTTTTTTGCAAGTATTTCTCGCCTATTTGGAGTTAATTTCTTTGAGTCGCGAACTCCAATTTCTTTTAATTCAGAATCATCCTGAATTGTCACGCCAGCAATTACAAGAGGGCCAAATACAGGGCCACGACCGGCTTCGTCTACACCGCAAATCATACAATTCTTGTAACATAGATAAGTAAAAAGATGTTGCGGAAAAACAATAGGCAATTTTTTAATATCAAAGCCTATTCAAACACCAGGTGCCGCCGTAGCTTAGCTGGTGGAGTGGCTGATTCGTAATCAGCAGGTCGGGGGTTCAAATCCCCTCGGCGGCTTGTCGTTTATTGTCACGATTGTTAAAACTAATGAAATCAGATTGTTTTTAACTCCACGGGTTCAAATCCCTTCCCCTGCATTTTTTATATTGATTTCATTTAAATATGCTTATAAATTTTCCCCTCCCATTAAACTAAGACTTAAAAACAAATCTTAAGAAATACTGCAAAGATAATAACCTAAAAATTCATCCCAGTATGTGTTATTTACAAAGTCCAATTTGTAAAGTCCGATAGGGGAATCAAAATCTGGTGGGAAATAAATTGTAAGTCCATGGGCCCGCAAATGGCTAATTCCCTTGAGATTTGCAATGACTGCTTCATTGATACTTTTCATGACTTTTTTTGCACTACATCGAATTTCTTTATCCAAAAAGAAAAAGTGATAACATTTCTTTGAAAAATCATAAATATCAAATTTATCCTTTTTGCTCCGTAACAAATCAAATTTAGGTGGAAACGATTGTGTTAAATTACGAATTAGTTTAATTCGAAAATGATTGCGATTTATTTTGGCTACTGAACCAGTTAATTTGTCTGCTAAACTTTTAGCCAATTGGTCTATTGAACTAGCAACGTTTTCCATTTTGCTAGTATCAATTGCACTCATCGTGACATCTTTTGCATAATATTTATAATCTATTTTATTGAAAAATGTTGAAAAAAGATTGCCGTTTAAAATATTTATTATATTCTTACCAAGATCAATATTAGATATATCTCTGTTATTATCTATTAATTTGCATATGTTTCTAATTGAACCTTGCATCCAGTATCCATATCCGCTGCCTTCTTCACTTCCTATGTATATCTTTGTGCAATTTCTTAGTTCATACGCGGATTCAACGGCAGCCATATGACATGCAACAAAACAAGTGACATCCACTCCACCTGCTTCAGTCAATGCTTTTTTTAAATCATACATAGTTAGCCAGCCATTGGGTGTAGAATCCATACAACAGCCAAGCCACCCTCCTCCATGATCATTAATGAAAAGTATGTATCGCTGTGCAGAAAAGTTATTTTTGCCATAGTTGATAAAGTCTCTTAATGTGGTATAGTTCCCCATATTGACTTCGCCCATTTCTCTGAGTAAAATTTTACTATGGTTTTCATCAATATACCACAAGGCTGCAGGGCCATCGTATCTGTCTTGGAGAAAGATTACATTTAGATTATCTCCTGAAAATGCCTGCTCTGAGAAATCCTCTAATGGATCATAAGAATCATTATAATCGGCATCTCCATAAAACATCAGTGTCCATTCTTTTCCAGTGGAAGTCATTGTCGATTGTTTCAGACCAGAATCTTCATCAGCAATAGTAAGTACGGTAGCGATATTCATCAAAATGAGCATACCTAGTACCGAACATGCAATAAATTTTCTTTTCAGCATCTATATCTTTCTCTAGCAAACTATAATTATTATACTATTGTGGATATAAATAGTATATAAATATTACTGAATAAGGCTGCCCCTTAATAATGTCAAAAATCAAAAAACCGCTCAACAGATATAAAAACAAGATTTTTACTAGTAAACTGGTGTTCAAATCCTTCCCTGCACTTGTAACAATGATTTAATTTCAAATAATCAAATTCTTCTAAAATAAATATAATTTATTTCCCATTACTATTGCATCCAGAACACAAACTGAGCTCAATACTCCAGTAATCAACATCCTTAATACCAAACCGCCTCTTACATTTGTTACATATCATTGTTCGTCTCCCTCAGCTTTACTTTTTCTAACTCTAAATTTGCTTTTTTTGTTATAAAGCGCTTGTTGTACAACCATTACCAAAAAGCAAGAAAATATATCTTTAAGTTCGTTTTTCTAAAGTTTGTTCAATATTTTGTCCACTCTGTTTTTAAGGTCTTTTATGTCGAAGGGCTTTGTAATATAATCCTCCGCAGCCATGCTTCCCATGCCCTTGCTCATTGTGTCGCCTTTGGCAGTTAGAAAAACTATGGGTATATTGCACCAGCTGGGATTTTCTTTGATTCTAGCTGCCACATCCCATCCACTCATTTCAGGCATCATTATATCTAGTAAAACCAGGTCAGGCATCATCTTGCATAATTTATTCAAACAATCTTTACCATCAATGGCTCTAATTACTTCGTAGCCGCTTAATTCTAACATTTGCCCAACAGTAAATAAAATATCTGGTTCGTCGTCAACAACCATTATTTTTTTAGCCATGTTTTCCCTAATCTTTTAGGATGTTATCGACTCTACTCAATAGAGTATCTTTATCAAAAGGCTTCATAATGTAGTCAGCTAAACCCTCATCTAAAAGTACCTGTTTTCTTTTGTCTGAAATTTCTAGTACACTCATAAAGGCTACCTTTACTTTGGGCGATTTCTTTTTAATTCTATTAAATACATCCCAGCCACTCATCCCCGGCATCATAATATCCAATAGAACTAAGTCTACCTGTTCTTTATCGAGTTTTCTAAGGCATTCTTCACCGCTATATGCTGGTACAACACTATAACCGCCTATCTCAAGAACTGTTCTAGTAAGATCAACAATATCCGGTTCATTATCTACAACCATTATCTTCTTCATCTTCTCATCCACCATTTTCTAGATAACGTTAATAATTGTTATCAATAATATGTTTTTAAATCAATGCATTTACCAAAGATTCTAAAATGTTTTCATTCCCAATTGTTTATTTTATTGCGATAGTAACATATCGAGATGGATATTTCTTTGGGAAAAAAACCTTTACATGATGGAAACCCGCGTCCTGTATCGCGATTTGCATTTTATCGGCAGTAATGTGATGTGTTTTTCCAACCAATATCTTTTCAATTTTTATGAATAGATTTGATAGAAACGTATTTGGATACCAAATCTCAATAATAAATAATCTACCTTGTTTTTTCAAAATGCGGAAAACCTCCCGCAATGCGATCTGTTGCTCGGCTTCATCAATATGGTGTACTGTATTTACGAGAATCGCAAGAGTAAAAGTCTCATCTTTCAGAGGAAATTTTGTCACATCCCCTTGGACGACAGATACTGTTGGATCCTTTACTTTTTGCAGCATGCTGTGAGAGAGATCGATGACCATGATGTCATCGTTCTGTTTCTTGCTCCGAAGCACCTTGGCAATTAATCCAGTTCCCCCACCAACATCTATTATTTTTTCCTCTGGTTCAAGAGTTAAATACTCATCTATGATGTCACACGCACTTGTATAGTCCTCCCAGACGTGTTTCTCAACAAAATTGTATAACATTGCAGTTTTATCAAACGAGGCGCGAGTCATTTTCTATCCTACTTCTTGGAAAGCATATGCTTTTTAAATAACTTCGCTGGTTTCATCAAACATC
>JBFYMG010000015.1:0-13789 GCA_041305025.1 Thermoplasmatales archaeon | reverse complement strand
GATAGAGGAATAATGGGTTTAACTCTCTCGCAAATTGGCCTATTAATCGCGGTTGGTATTCTATTGGCAGCAATATTTTCATTGGTATTTCTTAATGATTGGAATAGAAATGCCGAGCTGAAAAACATTGCCACAAGTTTTTCATCGATGGTCAAAAATATGGATACCAGATTTTTTGAAGATACAATCGGTTTTAGTTTTTCAGAGGACAATCATTGCAATGTGAGTATATCCACAGAGTACATCATTATTAAATCAAAAGGAAATTTGAATGATGATTTGTCCGTCAAAGAACGGTTTTTAGTTAGACCTTGGCCACAATTAAAAAATTCATCATGGTTTGGAAGAATCGGATTACATAATTACTTGAAAGGTTATTTGCATAATGACGATACACACGAATGGATAAATAACTCGGGAAACATTTCTGATCCGATTATAGCAGATGATATCGAATTTGTAAAAAAATATTTGTTTACTCTACGAGAAAATACAAACAAATCTCTGGCGTTAAATCCATTATATATTTTTACAAACAAAATTGTTTACATCGATAAAGCTATACTTTACTACGATAATAACGATGATGGAAGTTGGAACGATGACGATGAAAAACAAGAGTTCGTATTTGTCTATCAGTATTAAAAAAATGAAAATAACTAAATCAAACTTGCACATTTACTATTCAAAATTCAATTTAAAATCATCACAATCTTCACAAGATTTTAATACCACTCATGTGATATCAGTTACATAATAAAAAATTGAGGAGACATGAACGGAGCGATGGGGAGTTGATTGCTAGTTGATTGAACTCCAAAAGGATGACGAAGAACCGCCGCCTTTTGATTTTGAAAGTGTCGGAAGCACAATATTTACGCGAGCAAGAAACCTTGAGCGTGCCATTGGTTTTAGCAACATCTATTTAAAATTTGAAGGTGGAAATCCAACAGGCACACAGAAAGATAGGATCACGCTTTACCACGTAAAAAAAGCTTTAAAAGAAGGCTACAAAGAAATCACAGTTGGCACATGCGGTAACTACGGCGTTTCTCTTGCTTACTTTGCAAAGCTTGCAGGACTTAAAGCAAAAATTTTGATCCCAGAAAGATACACACTCTCACCAAAGAGGAAAGCAGAATTGATGAGTCTTAACGCCGAAATTATCTCGACCGATGGAAAATATGAAGACGCGGTTGAAGAGAGTCGAAGACTTGCGCGCATGGAACATTTATACGATGCAAATCCTGGCAATGGCAACGAGGGTTGGCGTGGATACATGTCAATTGCTTATGAAATATTTCAGCAACTTGGTAAATCTCCAACTGCGGTAGCAGCTCCAGTTGGAAACGGAACAACACTCGTCGGTATTTATCACGGATTCAAGAATTTGTTAGATAGCGGTGCTATTGATCGTATGCCATATTTAGTCGGCGCGTCGACGCCAGGTGGAAATCCAATAATCAAAAGTTTCAAGAACGGTGCGTCAAAAACAGAAGATCTTCGCCCCTGCGAAATAAAGGAAACAAGCGTCAATGAACCACTTATTGCATATCATTCGTACGATGGCGACGAAGCATTAAATGCAATTTACCAAACAAATGGCTGGGCCGATTATGCAAGCGATTCGCGCATGCTAAAATATCATACAATGCTAAAAGATTTAGAAGGATTAAACGTTCTTCCTGCATCGGCAAGCCCAATCGAAGGATTGATTAAATTTAAACAGCATCGAGTCCTCAACAGTGATTACGTCATTGTTTTAACGGGGAGGAAATTTAGATAGCGACGTAGACGGATTGATCATTTTATGCCCAAGAATCGTGCGATAATCTATGCTGACCGATTGTACAGTTGCGCTGATGGAAAGACTGCACATGGACTTGTACGTTACAGCAAAAAGTACAATATAGTCGGTGTTGTTGATTCGACATTATCAAAAGGTGATGCAGCAGAATTTTTAGATAAAACAAAACATGGAATTCCATTAATCAACAATCTTGATGAAGCATTTACTGCAACAAATCCAGATACATTTATAATCGGTGCAGTTTCCGAAGGCGGTGTGCTACCCAAAGGCTATGACAAAGCAGTGGAATGGGCACTCTCAAAAGGACTAAACGTTGTATCGGGCCTTCATCAGTTTCTTTCTGACGATTCCAGATTTACAAAACTTGCGCAAACAAATGGATGTAAAATCACGGATGTACGAAAAATATTCCGTGATTACAAGCGGTTCTATACCGGCGATATAAAAAATGTGCCATCAACGCGTATCGCTTTAGTCGGTACAGATTCTGCAATCGGAAAAAGAACGATGGCTGTAATGCTTGTCGAAGAATTGAAAAAACGAGGCAAAAAAGCTGACATGATTTTCACTGGTCAAACGGGCTGGCTTCAAGGTTGGCCACATGGCATTGTATTGGATGCAATGATCAACGATTTTGTTTCTGGGGGAATCGAAGGTGCAATACTAGATTCATGGAAGGATGACAAACCAGAGTTCATGATTGTAGAAGGACAAGGAAGTCTGGTGCATCCGTTCTTTCCAGGTGGTTTTGAAATATTGGCAGCAGGCCAAGTGCACGGATTCATCTTGGTTGATGCACCGAAAAGACCACATTTAGATGGTTTTCCTGCTTATCCGATGCCAGATCCAAAACGTGTAGTGAAAATTGCAGAGCTACTCACTGGAAAAGAGCTTGTTGGAATAGGAATTAATCAGGAACGCATGAATGAAGGTGACATCAAAACCGCAAAGAAACGATACAAAAAGACATTTAACGTTCCAGTTGCGGCTCCTCTCATCGATGGAGTTGGCGAAATAGTTGATGTGTTGGAGGAAATGCATGAGCAATAAAAAATCTAACCTGATTTGTTTTTCATCAATTTCACTTGCTGAACCAATCATTGAAAAGAATATAGCAAGAGCTGAAGTTGTTCTCAAGGATTTAAACGGACGAGAAAGTCGTTTCCAACTCACGAATAAATATGAGCATGAATTAAAGAGGGATCACCTTCCGTTTCTTAGAATGGCCTTTTGTATGCCATTGCTCAACTATGGTTTATTTTCAGAAAAAATTTTGTTGAATTTTCCTATAAGCAAAGCTGACCTTGATATTCTCAATGACTTAAACGTTGTTTTCAGTCGCGACATCTTCGTCAATAAGATTGCAGATGGAACCAACCCGTATATTATTCCAGAATTTTTCCTAAAAGAAGACCAAATCAAAGCCGAAGATGGAAATCCGAAAGCAACGATTGTGCCTGCCAAAGTAACACCTGATGTCCCTCTTGCTAGTTCAATGGATCCGATGCGCTGTGGTATTTTATCAAGTGGAGGAAAGGATAGTCTTCTTACCTACGGGCTTTTGAAAGAGCTTGGTGCAAACGTGTACCCTCTCTACGTCAATGAAAGCGGAGGCCACTGGAAGACGGCATTGTCTGCTTATAGATACCATCAAAAAACAGAAAAAAATACGCAAAGGGTTTGGGCAAATGTTGATCGTTTCTATGTGTTTATGCTTGATCATTTAAAATTTATCAGACCCAATCATAGAAAGATATGGGCCGATATCTATCCAATAAGACTTTGCATTTTCCCGTTCTACGTATTTTCACTGCTTCCGATTTTTGTCGAAGAAAGAATTGGAAACTTACTACTTGGAAGTGAATTCGATGATCTCAGATACGAAACGCGATATAAAGGAATACAACACTATTTTGGTGTGTATGATCAGCATCAAGACTATGATGTTCGGATGAACGAGTGGTACACAAAGCGCATTCCGGGACTTTATCAATGGTCTGCTTTGAGAAATATTTCTGGTCTTGTTGATCAAAGAATTTTGGCTTCACGGTATCAAGATCTTGCCAAAGTCCAACGCTCTTGTCACTCGTGTCATACCGAAAACGGCGAGATTTATCCCTGCGGGGCTTGTTCTAAATGTTTAGGAATTCTTTTGTTCCTACTGGCAAACAAATCAGATCCAACCATTATGAATTATCGAAAAAAAGACATCGACTATTTTTACAATAAAGTCGGTACCTCTTCTTTGAAACTTGATAAAGATGAAAAAGACCAATCGTTCTTTTTACTAAAGGGAAAAGGAAACTTACCTGAAGTCACCTATGTTGACCACGTAGAAAAAATTCATATCCATCCTACAACCTGCGACCCCAACTTATACCCAAAACAATTCCGAAAGGGATTACTAAGTATTTTCGAGAAATATGCAAATGGCTATTGCAAATTAGAAGGAGATGCTTGGGTATCTTTAGAAAAATCAGAAATAATGTCTGCTTTAATCCATTAAACACAACAAATGGGCATTTGCATAAAATTCATTTTTATTAATTTTTCAATAGGGCCCGAACCGGGATTTGAACCCGGCACAGAGGATCCACAGTCCCATATGTTACCAGACTACACTATTCGGGCCATATGTGTGGTTGGGCAATGTTCGATGAAATATTTAAACCATATGCATATGCACGACAAACTAAAATAATGAATAATTCATTGCAACCACTACAAAACGCAGGGGTAGCCAAGCTTGGCCAACGGCGCAAGATTCAGAGTCTTGTCCTTAGTGGTCCGAGGGTTCAAATCCCTCCCCCTGCACTTTTTTAATATTTAGATAAGAACTCCTCAACATCCTTAATAAATTTCAATGTCCCTGTCTCTATTTGCTTTGTTAAATTATCTAAATCACCAAAATCTGGGTTTTCAACTAATGTGCACTCAACAATAGAATCAACACCTTTGGTAGTTGATGGAATTCGATATTTATTCCAATTAATCTGTTTAAACAATTTCCAGTATTTGGCTTGGACCTGTTTATTATATCCAAATAACCAAACTTCAAATCTAAAAGTTTCGTGACAAAAAACTATGCCAATTTTCAATTTTTTATTTTTTAATGATTCAGGAAAAAAGGAAAAATATGTCATATCCATATATCCATAATAAATACTCCCAGATACAAAATAATCAGGATATTTCTTATTAAAATAAGTTCTCAAATCCATGATATAATCCATTAATCCTCTATATGCCTCTTTGATGTCACCCTTTTGTATCTGTTTTTTGTATTCATTGATATATTCATGAAATGGTTTCGTCATTAATATCCTCCATCCGAAATTGATGGATTACTCATAAATTTACTCTTTTTTTATCAACAGGAGTAAAGGTTACTTTTTACATGTATTTTGGGGTTCAAATCTCCCCCTGCACCACTAAAACTCATTTATGTGAAGTATATCTTCTAATCTTCGTTTTGGAACGTGCAATACTTCGCCTTTATCTCGCCAATACTTTATAGAGTCATTCAAATCTTCTACGACAGGATGCTCGGCTTTGTAACCCAAAGCAATTACCGAATCTACATGCAGCGTCTTAGGGATTTTAAGTATCTCCTGGATTCTATCCCTATCAATGTTATATAGAATACAACTTCCGATGCCTTCCCCTTCAGCAGCAAGAACGATATTTTCCGAAGCAAGACTAACATCCCTGGTATAAAATTTGTTGTTTATATCCTTAACAAGTATGACTATGTACGCTGTTGGCCGCTCCTTCACATCGGGATTCCATTTTGGTGTAATATATGCAGCCCAGCCTATTGTTTCAAAAATTTTAGAACATATCTCCTGTTCCGTTACAATAAAATATTCGAGAGGTTGGAGATTGGCAGCAGATGGCGCGAGCCTCGCAGCATTAGCAAATCGTCTAAGCAAATCCATTTTTATCGGTTTTTGTTGAAAACGTCGTATAGTTCTTCTCGAAATTATTGCATCGTATACATCCATAACAATCACCATACCAAGAACCAACATTTCTAATAAATAGGTTTTCTAAAAGCAAGAGCAATATACTTTAACTATTTTCACATTACGAAAATCTGTAATGGCTAAAAAATTTAGAATGACCAGAACTTTTGCAAGAACAGCAGCGAAATCGGTTGAAAAAAATCTTGTAGAAAAAGCAAAAAAATTGAAAGAAGATCCACATCTTATTTTGCCGGAATATACGGATAACTACTCCAGAAAATATTTTGAAAAGATAAAAAAGAGTTTAGACAAGGTTCACAGGTTTAAAGACAACACAAAAAAACTTGAGAAACTTTCAAAGAAGCGAGGATTAGATGGCGCTCTTGCGGGAACGCTAATGCTTGCCCATTCCGAAAAAGCACCCTATTTGGCAGTTGCCAAGTTTCACGATGGTGATGTAACATACGCGCAAAGAGGAAAAGCAGACAAAGAAAAATTGATTGCGGTACAGCATTTTGACGATCCCGTACTAAGATTATTGGGAATAAAAGATATATCATTGAAAAAAAGACTTCACATTTATTCTTGGGACGAAGGATTTGTCTCAACGGGTATGGAAGCCAGGCCGCCAAAGGAATTTATCGACTTTACAATAAGCAAGATAGGACTTTTAGACAAAAAAGGTGCGGCAGTTTGTGAACACATAGATGTTGAAAGCGCAAAAAAGAAAGAATTTTTGAAGAAAAATTATTTGCTCATAAACTGGAAATCAGCCGGCAAGACAATTGCAATATGTGAAGATTGCGCAAAATCAACAAAGAATACGGTGTTCAATATAACCAGATATCTCCTGGAGCAAGAAATATCAGATGATTTTTCAATCGATGTAGTTGGTCAATTGGTAAAACACAAGGAATCGCGAGCAGGACAGCAAATACCTCACCTAAACGAATATCTATCTGGCAAACTGAATGATAGCGAATTTATAAAGAAAAATGTGGAACAGCAAGAGAGCTCAATAAAACAGTCTGGAGAAAAACTACTGATACTCGATGGTATTGCATATGGTAGAGATATTGATGCTTTTATAAAAGCATTAAAACCAAATAAGTTTGAACAAGAGGGACTAAAATTTATTCTTGAGAGAATTGATGAGCCAGTTGTGCTAAATAATGCTACCCCTAACAAAGTATTGGAGTGTTTCTGGAAGCAGTATGGTCTAGATGCCATACGCTCCATTCTGGATGATGGAGAAATGGCAGAAAAATTCTTTTCATTGGATGACAACCCATCTGATATATTGGAGATGGTTTTCAACTATAAGGAGCGACAGGAAATATTATCCCAGCTTCCAAAATACAAGTCTTTGCCACCACTGGCTGAATTTGCCAATAGTATAGCTAGAACATATAAGACCTTTGGAGAAGAAAAGGCCATTTCAGAGATGAAAAAACGGCCCGATACGCCTAAGGGAAAATCTCTTGCCTATGCATTTTTGCTGGTTTTTGGAAAAGGGGAAGACCGACGGTGGCAGTATTCTCAATTGGAAATCGAATATGGTGAATTTTTAAAGGAATATGCAAAAAGACTGCTGGATTCAAAACCTGATGAGTATCACAAGGCTTTGCAGGAAATACTGACGGCTAGCGGATCAACTGAAAATATAGATAGCTCAGCCATAGGTTGATTTTAAAATATAAGTGATGCACTAATTTTGTGATTTTTAAAGCTAATACCTTTGAAGTTTCCATATTGTATATTTCTCCAAAGTTATCTTAAAATATTTTAACCTTAGAGCACAAATCAGAAAAAAACCTAAGCCACAAAATTTATATAACGACAAAATACATATATTTGTCATTATGAATAATAAAGCAGTCAAATATAGGATGCTAACTGCGCTAATGGCGTTGTTTTTGATTTGTAGTATATTTAATATAAACACAACTGCCAATTATACAAATAATCAATCTCTTAAAATTTCTAAAAACGTCCACTATCATTCCTATGCTGAACTGACAAACCTACTAGATGAAATGCAACAGAAATACCCAAACATATTCTCATATGAGTCTCTAGGAAAAACACATCAGGGCAGAAACATATGGTTCGCTAAAATTTCTGATAATGTCGAAATCAATGATGGCACAGAACCCGACATCATGTACTCGGGAGGAATGCATGGAAACGAGAAACCGGGTTACCAGAACGTAATAGAATCGATAATATCAATACTAGAAAACTACACCACACCAAATGTAAACGAATCATTCACCGCAAGAATCAGAAACATCGTAAATAATAGTGAACTCTTTTTCATACCAATGATCAACCCAGACGGCTGCGAGGCAAACAAAAGAAAGAATAGCAGAGAAAACAAATGCATCTTCGGAAAAACCCTTTTTAGTGGTGTTGATATATACAGAAATTTTGATTATCTCTGGGATGATGCTGACGAGCATCCTTTCAGATACATACTTATTCCAAGAACATTAGAAGACCTCAAATTTGTTATCAAACAAAAAAATTTTCATATATTAGAGAGAGCGATTATAAGGTACCCATTAACAGATATTGGATCTCTAATAAATAGTGGTTTTTATCGAGGTCCATATCCATTCAGTGAACCCGAAAGCAGAGCTATACGGCAAGTTGTTGAAAATCATAGTATTTTAATTTGGTTAGAATATCATATTTTTGGAGAAGAAATCCGTTGTTCAAGAGTTCCGAAGTATAGTTGCGAATATGATAATATAACCTTTTGTTCGCTTTCAGAAAATATCTCAAAAGTTGATGGATACGAAATTTTCGCATCCCCAAAATGTCTAAACACATCCTGTGGAGCTCTTGAGTGGGCATACACAAATCACAATATTTTTGGTATTGGTATAGAGTTGTGTCCATCGATGAAATCAAGTGTTATTTATAATAAGGAACTTATGTCAAAGGTATTTGAAGATCACTTACTTGTAAATTTATATGTTGCTGAAAGAGCAATAGAGATGATGTAAAGAATAAAATTCAAAAAACCCTATCTTTTTTCTTTTTTTGTTTTTAATATGAAATCAGTGTGAAGCTTTCTTTTTTTATAGTATTATATTTTGGCTAAGCCATAAAAGAACAAAAATACCTGTTGTATTTAAAAGGAAAGAAATCACAAAAAATATTCGAGATGATATTAGGTTTGATGACGCAAGTAGCGCAACTCCCATTTCATCAGGCAAAGGTGAAGCAATAATAAAACCAGCAATGACCGGTAGGAAATATTTTTTTACAAAAGAGGGGGATTTTTTATTTATGTGTTTAATGATTTTTTCATTTCTGAGTTTTTCGATTTCGTCATGAAATGAATGTCGAATCAGTTTAAAAATTAGATAATCACCTATCATAGCGCCGAAACCACCAATTAATGCCGATAAGATAATGTTTTCATTTTGGGCCAACAGTATAAGAAAAATCGTTGCTGGTGCTGCTGTAAAACCATATGCAAAAAATATGCCTGCAAGTAGTGTTCCAAAATATCCTAAAGAAAATAGAACATCATGAAATATTGGAATATTGCGCTCATAAAAGATAGCATACGCAAGGATGAAAGTAACGATAAGTAGAAACAATTTTGGATATTTTATTTTCTTTACCAGTGAATTCATGGCGAGTACGCATTTAATCTATTATTCTTTAATATTTTGTTAATTTTTCTTTCGATCCTCAAAATGTCCGGTTAATATGTATAATGGCGGGATTGATAGTAATATTCCTACAATTAGAAGCGGAATTAAATAAGATGAACCTAAATAGATATCCATGAGCAGCCAGACACTTCTAAAAATAAAAATCGATGCGACAATTAGCATAAGTTCCAATACAATATGATATTTTTCTTTCATAACATAAAGATATGCCAAAAATTTTTATAAAGATTATGTTAATGGGAGTCAGTGGAAAAAAGAAATTTAATTAAAAGAAATAGAGAAGAGCAAATACGACAAATGGTAGTATTATTGTAAGTATGGCGCCTAGTCTGTTAACCTGTTTTGTGTAATCAACCTTCTTCCAGTATTCATCATCAATATAGATCAATGTTGTTGCAAGCAGGGAAGATGCAAGAAATGCATATACTGCTATCATAATTTTATCAATTAATATTAATGATGGTAGTGCGGGAAGTGATGTAGTTTGACTTAAGTGAAACATTACCGCAGATATTAGCATGCTTGTACCTAATCCTAATCTATGTGTTATCTTATCTGCTTTGAAAAAGAAAGATAAACCTGAAACAATACAGAAAATTATTGGCGGCAGCAGTAGTTTTGCTGCTGTTGGTCCAGTTGAACGTGCTAGTTTAATGGTAAAAACAATCTGCGAGTAGTTTTCTTCCCAGGGATATTCATGCTCTGAAACAGTACAGTCATATGATTGTACATCCCAACCAGCAAGTTGAAATTCTTCGTCGATACCAAGCGTCTTATCAATAATATTATATTTCAATACTGATGCATTGTATTTTGAATCCTCGATTATGATTTTTAGTTCCTGTATGTCAAATGGATAATCACTAAAATCAGGGTTTACAAACAGATTTGCCTGTATACGATACCAGATTTCTGAAGATTCATTTGTATATTCTTCGTAGATTTTCTCTTTAGTTACAGGCCGACCGTTCATGAACTCAAAACTAGCTGGTGAAAGACTCTGATTCTCCCAGTCAAACATTAGATAAAAATCAAGAACATAGGTTCCTTTGTTGAACTCAAAATTACCTATTGATATAGCATAGATACCAGTATTTATTGTATTCTCATCCGTTTCTTGTGGAGTTGCTTGATCTTCAGCCGATACATCAATACTGGTAAATGAAATAACTAGAGAAAACAATAGCACTAGCAACATTAATGAACAAATTTTTTTCGTGGACATATTAAAACCACATAGCAATCTTTTTTAAATATTTTATTTTAAAATGTAGTTGAAGTGATTTAGACTTCAAGTTTAAATCTCATTTAGAAAAATTAAAATTTCCATTTGTTTAATATTAAATTCTTGTTTTCCTAATCTATTTTATCTTTGTTTTGATTGTGATAATGTGTATTGTTACTCCTACAGAAATAATTATCAAAATTATTTGAATTAATAAATTTGAAACAATAATGAAGGTTGAAAACGCTATTGTTATCCATAAAATTGTAATTGAAATTATTTTAACAGATAAAGGAATACCTCTTTTCTCTCTATAATTTTTTATATATTCACCAAACCATTTATTGTTGATCAACCAATTATAAAATTTTTTGGATCCCTTAGCATAACATGCTGCAGCCAATAAAAGAAAAGGAGTAGTTGGAAGAATTGGAAGAAATATACCAATAATGCCAAGTATCAGAAAAAATGTACCTGAACCAATCAGTATTTTACGTAGTATGAAATTCTTCATATGCTTTTAATAAATTATTTTATTGCCTTGCGAAGTTGTATATGTTTTTTAGCATTATCGAGATGCAAGGTCGAAACGATCAGCGTTCATGACCTTGTTCCAGGTCGCTATGAAATCTTGAACGAATTTATCTGACGAATCTTTACAGGCATATACTTCAGCTATTGCTCGAAGCTGTGAGTTAGAACCAAAGATGAGGTCGACTCGGATGCCAGTCCATTTCAGTTTTCCAGTTTTTCGATCTCGACCTTCGAATATATCTTTGTCTTTTGAGGTTGGTTTCCATATTGTGCTCATGTCAAGAAGATTTACAAAGAAATCATTGGTGAGTGCCTCTGGCCGCTTGGTGAAGACGCCATGCTGGGAATGCTCAAAGTTGGTATTCAATACTCGCATACCACCGATTAGAACTGTCATCTCAGGAGCAGTTAATGTCAGCAGTTGCGCCCTATCTACTAGGAGTTCCTCTGCTGATACAGAGTACTTGGTTTTAAGATAATTGCGGAATCCATCTGCAGCTGGTTCTAGGACGGCAAATGATTTCACATCGGTTTGCTCTTGCAACGCATCTGTGCGCCCTGGTGAGAATGGAACAATTACATTATGACCTGCATTCTTCGCTGCTTTTTCGATACCTGCGCATCCTCCTAAGACAATTAAGTCGGCGAGTGAGACCATCTTTCCTTTTGATTGTGCGCTGTTGAACTCTCTTTGGATTTTTTCGAGGGCTTGCAGTACTTTCTTAAGTTGTGCGGGTTGGTTGACTTCCCAATCTTTTTGAGGCGCAAGACGTATGCGGGCTCCGTTCGCACCGCCACGTTTGTCAGAACCACGGAACGTGGACGCTGACGCCCAAGCGGTTGAAACCAGTTCTGAAATCGACAGTCCCGAGGCAAGAATCTTCCTCTTAAGGTCAGCAATATCCTGATCGTCAATAAGCGTATAATCAACTGGGGGTATTGGGTCTTGCCAAATAAGGTCCTCTTTCGGGACCTCAGGACCAAGATAGCGTGATTTCGGCCCCATGTCTCGGTGGGTCAGCTTGAACCACGACCGGGCGAAAGCATCTGCGAACATCGCAGGGTTCTGCAGATACCGTCGTGCGATTGGTTCATAGACCGGGTCGAAACGTAACGAGAGATCCGCTGTGGTCATCATCGGCCGGTGTTTCTTCGACGGGTTGTGCGCATCAACCACCATGTCTTCTTCGGCTACGTCCTTTGCGAGCCACTGATGTGCACCGGCTGGGCTTTTAACAAGTTCCCATTCGTATTTGAACATTACTTTCAAATAACCCATATCCCATTTTATTGGGTTTGGCTTCCAGGCTCCTTCGAGGCCACTGCTGATCGTATCGCCACCTTTTCCGCTGCGGAAATTACTCTTCCAGCCAAGACCTTGTTCTTCGAGGGGGGCGCTTTCAGGTTCTGGGCCGACATGTTTTGGGTTTCCTGCACCGTGGCACTTTCCGAAAGTATGCCCACCAGCGATCAATGCAACAGTTTCTTCGTCATTCATGGCCATACGTGCGAAGGTTTCACGGACGTCACGACCGGAAGCACCTGGATCTGGGTTACCGTTCGGCCCTTCCGGATTCACATAAATCAAACCCATCTGAACAGCAGCTAGGGGATTCTCAAGGTCCCGCTTACCAGAGTAGCGCTTATCACCAAGCCATTTGTCCTCGCTACCCCAGTAGATATCTTCTTGGGGTTCCCATATGTCCTCACGTCCACCAGCAAAACCAAAAATCTTGAAACCCATTGATTCCAAGGCACAGTTTCCTGCCAGAATCATTAGATCAGCCCAGGAGATATTATTGCCATATTTTTGTTTGATGGGCCATAGCAGCCGACGCGCTTTGTCAAGATTCACATTGTCAGGCCAACTGTTGAGAGGCGGTAAGCGTTGGTTACCAGATCCCGCACCACCACGGCCGTCGCCCATACGATAGGTACCCGCACTGTGCCATGCCATCCGAATGAAGAGTCCCCCATAGTGACCATAATCAGCAGGCCACCAGTCCTGCGAATCGGTCATCAGCGCAATGAGGTCTTTCTTTAGGGATTTATAATTGAGTTTTTTGAATTCTTTGGCATAGTTGAAATCATTATCCATCGGATTGCTCTGTTGGGGGTGCTGATGAAGTATCTTGAGGTTTAATTGGTTTGGCCACCAGTCCTGGTTAGTCGTGCCACGGCTGGTAAATGATTTGCTTACTGCGCCCGTGACCGGGCATTTATTCTTTTGGCTCATTTTTTATTTCCCTCTTTGCATTTTTTACATATTCCATAAAAATTTATATCAGTAGATTCGACAAAAAAATTCTTATATGTCTTCCCTACTTTCATAGCATGAGATAAGAGCTCTTCAGATTGTGTATCCAGTATCTTACTGCATTTTCTACATATACAATGATGATGTGGATTTGATTGGGGCTCATATCTTTGAACTCCTTTGACTCTGACGTCCTGAATCAAACCTTCATTACATAAAAATTGAAGATTGCTGTATACAGTTTTTTTGCTTATCCTGGGAAGTTTATTCTTGACAAAACTAAATATCTCTTCAACAGATGGGTGG
>JBFYMG010000014.1:0-2810 GCA_041305025.1 Thermoplasmatales archaeon | reverse complement strand
TCATGGGACATAAACGCGTGGTTAGCTACAACATCGGTTCCCTCACCCTGGACACCGTCATCGGTAAAACCGGAAATAACTTCCGCGCCCACGAATTCCACCACTCTGAAGTCACAGAACTACCCTCTGATGCAAAATTTGCCATCAAACTCTCCCGGGGAACCGGCATTATCGATGGCTGGGACGGGCTCACCGTAAACAACACACTGGGCTGCTATGCCCATCTTGTGGCAAGCTCTTATGAAGAATTCGCGGGGAGCTTTGTGGAGTTTGTGAGAGGGAGAAATAGATGATAAACATCAGTGTATTAATTATTTTATTCAGAATCTAGGAAATTGCCCATGTATAATGTCATTGAAATCCAAAATTCAATCTCCTTCTGAAAATATGTATTCATTAATTTTATTACAGTTTCAATTATGTCCGTCAAAAATTCCAAATCACGTAAAGTATCAGCATCCATCGTAAAAATTTCATCTAATGGCTTTGCTATGCAATTATCCCTGTCTTCCTGAGGATATCTTAACTCATCATATAAATGTGAGAAACTTGAGAAGATATCGAGCAACATGTCAAACAGGTAGTCATAAATTTCATCTTCACTTGGATTTGGTTTCTCTTTAAAGCTTTTATGATAATCAAAAATGAATTTGAAATCAATAGTATTGTGAGTTCTCTTATACAACTTAACAAGATTTTTAAAATGATGTGAAAAATCGAGGAGGGGCATTTGCCTAATATTATTTTTCCCCACATCGAATATAAAATTTCTGATGTCCTCATTGAAGTTATGCGTGTACTTGAGATCAAAAAGAATTAAAAAGATATAATGTCCGTTATTATGTATAAAGTCTTTTAGTTTTCCTTTTCCAGTTAATTTCTCCTGTAAATATTTAATAAATAGTGTGTAAATATCAAAATCATCTTGTGTACTAAATAGGGGTTCAGAGAGAACTTTTTGATTTAAAGGTGAGATGAATTGGTGAAAATGTTGAAAAACGGTAGAATAAACAGTATTTTTGTTTTGTGAAGCAATGTATTCATTATACTTTTCAAAGCTTGGATGCATTTGACATGCTTCTGAATCATAGTCAATGATCCTTTTAAATTCGTCGAAACTATTATTTATACCTATAAGTCTCAATTTATGTGCAAAGTACAACGAAAAATAGTTTGTACCATCATGTTTCAATATATTTTGTAGATCCTGTTCTGACATCTCATCAGGCATTTGGCTGCTTCGAAATATGAAACCCCATATGAAAACCATAACTGGCCTCTAAATGCCCTCTCAATTTCAGTATCTAACTCTGGCATAAATTGTGATAATAGTTCATTGTTTTCCATAAGTATTTACTTTCCTATTTGGAGTTCAGAGAAATGATAGATTGAAATCAGAGATTTTTCGATCTTAATTAGATACATAATTTTTAAGACAAACATACATTATTTATTATCAGCCTTTTACTTTATAACCCCATCTTTAATACTTCCTATCCAAATATCCTATCAGGGAGTATCTTACCCATGACCACATCCAAAATAAACTGGAAGCATCTAATCATATCGATCTTCCTCTGCCAAATCACCGGCGTACTGGATGCACTTTTCACAACTCCTGCGATACCCACATGATATAAGATAATTGTAAAACTACTTTTGTACATCTAACTAAAGTTACTCTTAATGTCGCCTAATTATGTGCTGATATCACTATCCCATTGAATCACTACTTTATGACTGTATTCCATCATCAAGCAATAGTCACTAACAAGAAAATTCCCTAATAAATGCATATTTTCTACAACAAACATATATATTATGTTGTAATTTTTATACATAATGTTCAATTCTACCGGGATAAAGATATTCAGGGAACTGGAAGAACAAATCAATATATCGGCGCTGGCAAAAAAACTGGAATTGCATTATTCCACGATATCCATTGCTGTATCAGCACTTGAAGAGAACGGCCTGGTTGCAAGGTACAGGGAAGGGAATCATGTATATGTAAAACGCTCTGACACATTACATTCCCATGCACTGAAGAATCTGCTGATGGAGTTTCCGAGGTTGCCCGTGGAAGATGTATTTACGCCCTCAGCTATGGAAATTATGGGAGTGCTAACAGCCCCTCACAATGTAACCGATATCAGCGCAATGACAGGATTGAACAGGCTTACCGTATCATCGGCAGTAAAAGAAATGTCAAAGCACGGCCTGGTCCTGAAAAAAGGAACAAAATATGTATCGAATCCAAGGCATCGACATGCTGAAAGCTTTGTCAGGAATTACTGGGAATACATTGCAAACATAACCCTCAGATACATATCAAAGGATGCTATATTGATCTGGCAAAGAGGGTTAGAATTTCTTTTTAAATCCAGAACAACCCTTGACAGTGTAGACAGTGGCAAAAAAATCCACCCCACGGCAGTAAGCGTGCTTCCTGCTCACGACTTAGGCATGATCTCTTACATGAGATATTACTTTTACACCAGCCGCGAGCTAAAGGTAGAAGATAATATAATCCACACGATCTTAATTGAACCTTCAAGCCCTATCTATAATTCCTATGCATTAGCCCTTTATTCAAGATCAAGACCCAGGAATCTATTAAAGTATAGTAGTTATTATGACCTTGAAGATCATGTTAAAGCACTCTTAGAGTATCTGGAAATAAAACAGACCAAAACTAACTTTTTACTGCCCTGGAACGAATATCAGGATATCCTTGCAAGTATGGAGTAAAACATGCAATTGTTCAACCGTGAATACCTGAAAACGGAGTTTGAAAAACTCGACAAGCA
>JBFYMG010000013.1:0-2997 GCA_041305025.1 Thermoplasmatales archaeon | reverse complement strand
ACCGTATCGCCCCCGAGCTTCAACTCGGAAGTCCCTGCTATCTCTTTAAGGTTTGCAAAGAGCCTTACCTTAACCTCTGTCATGGGCGTGTATTTATAAAGATATTAGATAAACCTTGTGTCAAACCATAAATTTATCCTACGAGATTTTTTGGGATGTGAAAAAAATTTATGTTTGGCCTTGAGGTTTTGAAATACTCATCTCTGCTTAACTTTTCCCTTTGTAACCTAGATATAATCTCCAGCACAAAATCCTATTTCTTCCCTTTCATCACTAGCTTCTTTAAATCATCAATCCGGTCCACAAGGAACTTGGGAGCATTCATTTCCAGTTCATAAGAAACAAGCATTGGAATTATTGGAAGAGCAACTTTTAGTTTCTGATCTACACCCATAGGAGAATACAGTTCATACAGAACCTCATCAATCTGCTTCTTCATTCCTGGAATCTCATCTTTGATCTCTTCAAGGTTTCGTAGGATTACATCAACATATTCCTGTGGGTTTTGTAATTCATCAACTAATTCTATCAACTTATCAACAGCTTCTCTTAGCAATTTAATTTCGTCTGCAACTGAACATGTTGCTTCAACTACGTTTATTTGAATTATCTTTGGAAGCAACATATTAAGTGAACAGTACTGGTTTACCAAATCCTGTTCATTCAAAATTGAATCAATTTCCAGATGAATTAACTTGTATTCCTCTTTATCAGGCACTGATGACTTTAAATTCCTATTAAGAGTTTGAACCTGCTTTTTCATATATGTCTGATCGCCTATTCTTAATTCCTGTACTTTTCGATTGATTTCACAAATTGCTTGCTGAGCAGCTGTCCCCTTCGCCTCCCTGCAAGCTTCCTCAGCCTTCTCCTTGGTATTATCAATGAGTTCTTTGATGGTTTTCCTAAAAGAAGGTCTAAATTTACCATACAAACCACAAATGGCTGGTGTTTTCTCTTTGTTCTCTTCCATCAACTGGTCAACACTACTGCAAATATCCGAACAATGCTTGAGTAATTCTTGATGGTCTATTTCAGCTTCTCCGATATTTTGTGCAGTCCCAAGGACTTCAGCTAGCTTTTCAATAGACTCAAGTAATTTCTCTTTACTTTTTGATTTACCGATTGATTTTCTTGCTGAAACAATGAAATCTTGAATTTCATCTGTAGAATATGATTTTTTCATCACAACCGAGTAAAATGAACGATAAAAAGGATGACAAAACTTTGCCGGATTATTGTAATATGACATATCATCAGTTGCCTTTTCGAAAAAACTAATAGCAGCCTCTACAAAACTACGTATTTCATCCTCATTTTCACATTTTGAAGCTTTATCAATGGAAATTTTTCCAAGAGAATGATATGCAAACATTCTCACAGATGAATCTTCAGCTTGAGTTAGTTTTTGAAAATCGTCCCATACTTGAATTGAAGGAGATATATCTGGATAAACAATGGATAATATACGTGCACTAGCAGTCCGGACAAATGTATCATCGTTATGTGTCAGCTCAATCAATTCATTCCACGCTCTTGATTTATCAGGTAAATGTGAGAATGTAGAAAGAAGAACACTATGAATGTACCAAACAACACCTCCATGTGCATGTTTTAATAAACCAATCAAATCTCTCCATAACTGAGATTTTTCTGGAATTTGAGAAGATACATTTAGTAAACATTCAGCTATAGATGAACTGACTGCACTATTTTTATCACATATTAACCTCATTAAATCTTCCCAAGCTTGAGGTTTGTTATTTGAGGGAATTTGATGAAAGAATAAATTATATTCCTTCGCAATAGCTAATCTAACGTTAGCGTCTTCATCTCCTACTAATCTATGGACATCACTTAATGCTTGAGATTTGTCAGGGATAAGCATAAAATTAAACATTATTGCAGAAATAGATTCCAACCTAGCATTTGCATTTGTGTCATATGTCAGATCATGAAGATTTTTTGATGCTTGAAACTTATGGGGTACTTCTGGAAATATATTTCGAATAATGGGGAAGTGGTAATAAAAATGCTCATTTTTTTTAATTTTTGTAAGTTCGATTATGTCTCTCCATGCTTTGGATTTATCAGAGGCATGAGAAAAAAGAAGAACGAGAATACTATCTGATTGCAGATAAAATCGATCAGGATTCTCTTTTTCAAATTCAATAAGGTTATCCCAAAAAGTCGATATATCTGGAACATGAACAAAAGTGGAATCGAAATTATAAAGGGAATACAAAGGAACAAACAGTAGAAAAGAAAAAACGGTCTCTTTAACACTTGAATTCTTATCTCCCGAAAGTCTAAATAAGTCTGCAAGTGCAGCAGACTTGTCTGGCAATGAACTAAACTTACTTCCAAGTAGTCTAGCAGCTTCAAACCTATCGTCCACATTTTCACTCAAGCTAAGTCTGTGAATTTCTTCCTGATCTACTGCCATCTAATCCAGATGTGCTTTTTCAGTATAAATAAAATACTTTATGAGTCTGCACTAAGGATAATTTGTTTCATCCACTAGCCCAGTTTTAAAAGAGCTTGAAAATAATCTAAAGTGAGACACGTATACGATTTATAAAAAGCACACGAGCCTTTACCTAATCTCAACACCAAAAAAAGAAAAAATACATCAAAACACAACCAACAGTATGTAAAACAAGGTCGAACTAATCAGCACTGAAGCAACATTCTTCGTCCAGAATGACCGCCTATACCTAATCCCCTTGGATTGCAATAAACTGTACATCTTTCTTTTATCCAATCTGAATTGATTATGGCAAATGCCACATGTTCCGTATAGCCTTCCGCCATGCCAATGGATGTGAGTTCTATTCAAAAAAGAAAAGATATAGATATACTGCATTACACAGGATCTGTTCCACTCATGTTTTCTTAAACATCAGTGACATTATTCCTGGCTTTGAAGGCTTCATCGGATTCTGGAAGAAGCCCATTTCCATACTTGGGCCCCCAAACATCTCATTATTTACCCTC
>JBFYMG010000012.1:0-2945 GCA_041305025.1 Thermoplasmatales archaeon | reverse complement strand
CAATATCGTGTTTTCTCGTCTTTTTTTGTAGAAATCATCTTTCTGCGAGTCCAAGTATACCTTATCCATCTGTTCTAATGCTATGACGTCATACGGGTGTATACCTACGATGATCCTAGGTTTTATCTCAGTGTTTGGTTTTACTTCAAATTGTTTTTCCAAGTCGTATTTCATCAATGTTTCATACTGTGGCAAGAAGTATTTTTTTGGAGGTATTATGGTTACATCGTGGTCTAAACGTAGTTCACTGGCGTTTTGTAGTTGGTCGAATACGTATCTTTTGCCTTTTGATTTTACCCCAACTACTTCGTAGTTTTTATCTTCGATTAATTTGTTTATGAAGTTGTTTAAATCAGCTTTAGTAATAGTTTTTATCTGATTCATGTTTAAACTCCCCTTAAACACTAAGATTGGGATATAAAACCAGAGACCGTGAACAATTTACGGAATATAACATTTTTCCTTTTATGAAATTTGCATAAAAACTGATAGAAGTATCTGCAGACTCTGAGTTTTGTTACAAATATTTATATATCTTTACTTTGTTTAAAACATCTGTAATTTAGGGAGGAAAATAGTATGATACGAAAAGGTTTGGTTAGTCTCATAGTTTTTTTGCTTGTTGGAACAAGCATTGTATCTGCATTTAATGCCTACATCTCCGATGATAAAAAAATTCAATATGAAGGTGATAAAAATTCAAATTGGTTGCAAATTGATAAGTTGCAGACAACAAACAACCAGTTTCTTGATTTGGTAGGATGGTCCGTTTCCATAAACGGAGATATAGCGGTTTTGGGGGCACCTAGTACTTTAAGTGGAAAAGGAGCTGTATATATATTCAAACGCAATGGCTCCTCTTGGGAGCAAGAGATAAAATTAACTGCCACCAATGCTACAACATGGGAATACTTAGGCTGGTTTGTATCAGCAAGTTCAGATTATGTTATAGCAGGAGCACCACAAGGGAAAAACAGCAATATAAACACTGGATCGGCGTTCATTTTTAATAGACATCAATGGTCCGATGTTACCAAGTTGAATGCCTCTGATGGCGAGATTGGTGATTCATTTGGCGTATCTGTTTCAATATATGGAAAGACTGCTATTGTAGGAGCAGATTATGATGAGAACGGATCAGCATATATATACAGACGAAACGAATCAGGTTGGTTTGAAGAGACAAAGCTTACCGCATTTGACGGTGCTACCAACGATGATTTTGGTTTCTCTGTTTCAATATATCGCGATTATATAGCTGTTGGGTCAGTTGGTGATAACACTTGGACCGGGGCAGTGTACATCTTTAGATTTAATGGAAGCGCCTGGGTACTAGATACAAAACTGACAGCATCGGATGGCCAGAGTGGTGATACTTTCGGGTATTCTGTTTCACTGAGTGGAGAGTATCTACTTGTTGGATCAAGGCATGATAATTCTGGTACCGGGTCTGCTTACATCTTCAAACGTGAAGAGGCGACCTGGATGGAAAAGGCAAAGTTGACTGCATCAGATGGAGAGCCCAATGACGAATTTGGCTTTTCTGTATCACTTGATGGGGACACCGCAATAGCTGGTGCCTACGGTCATGACAATTTTGTGGGATCTGCATACATTTTTAAACGTTATGATGAAACCTGGGTGCAGGAGTCAGAACTTTATGCATCAAATGGCGTACCTGATGATCAGTTTGCTTTTTCGGTTTCAATTGATGATGATTATGCAATTGCCGGATCCGCCCTTGGCAACAACGGTTTTGGATGCGCCTATGTGTTCCAAGAGTTTAGTTCCCCTGAGACGCCAACTATCGATGGTCCTACATCTGGTGAGGTTGAAGAATTGCTTTCATATTCTGCAGTAAGTACTGATCCATATGGAAATAATATATCATATTTCTTTGATTGGGGGGATGGTACAAACTCTAGTTGGACGGAATTTGTGCCATCTGGAAATCCCATAGATATAACCAATAGTTGGGCAGAAAGAGGAGTGTACGAAGTAAAAGTAAAAGCAAAAAATATTTATGAATCTATAAGCGACTGGTCTGAACCATTAATCATAACAATTGGTAATAACAGTAAGCCGAAACCAGATATTTACGGCCCAAACGAAGGAATAATAAAAAAAGAGTACTTTTACAACGTTGTTACAGTCGATCCTGATGGAGACGATGTTTACTACTATGTTGATTGGGACGATGGAATGAACACTGGCTGGGTTGGACCATACCACTCTGGAGAAAATTTAACAATATCTCACATTTGGAGTAAAATTGGGGTTTACAATGTAAAAATAAAAGCAAAGGATACATGGGGGGCAGCAAGCGATTGGTCAACTTTAGTTGTTAATATTAAAAATAATACACCACCAGCCATCCCAGATATACAAGGACCAACATCCGGTAAAATAGCGACAATATACAATTATACAATGGTTACAACAGATTATGATTACGACTTTGTGTATTACCTTATTGATTGGGGAGATGGTTCAATCAGTGGATGGCTTGGACCATATCTTTCAGGATTACAACAAACATCACCTCATAGTTGGAGCAAAAAAGGAATGTATGTAATTAAAGTAAAAGCTAAAGACACTTGGGGAGCAGAAAGTGATTGGGGAACACTTGAAGTAAAAATGCCACGAGTTATCTCTTTTAATTCTCTTTTCATGAAAATCTTAGAACGATTCCCACACGCGTTCCCAATACTAAGAAGTTTACTTTATTTGAAAGGAATCGTAGTTTAAAGGAGGAAAATGAATATGATGAAAAAAAGTTTGGTTTGTGGAATAGTAATCTTGTTTTTAGGCGCAAGCATTGTACCTTCAGTTGGTAGTGAATCATTAAAAAAAGAGTGCTCACTATGGCCATGGCACCCTGGCTCAGATGGTATTGAGATCAGTGGAACCATGGGTGAAAATGGCTGGTACATTAGCAACGTTCA
>JBFYMG010000011.1:0-18361 GCA_041305025.1 Thermoplasmatales archaeon | reverse complement strand
GAAGCCATGAGCCGCCACCGATTGTAATCAACACGTTTTTACATTTCACAACTTTGCTGACCTCATCATAAATAGTTGGTTCTTTTGGCATACCCATTAATATCTTATGTTCCATGCGTCCTGGGATAAGCGCTTGGTACATAGCATCCTTACGATGTGTGATACAATCAACAACAAAAACAGGTTCTTGACGTTCAAAATCCCTCGTCTCAGTAAGATCAAGAAAAGGTCCTTCTTTATCTACATCCCTAGTTAACCTGCCTTCAATTACAAACTCTGATTCAGCCGGAACCTCCAGATTCTTTGTTACACACTTAACCATCTTCATAGGTTCAAGTGCATTAGCAATAGAAAACTCATCAACACCAGATGGTGGACCAAGAGAAGCAGCAATCATAACAGGAACGGAATTGCCGATGCAAACAGCCATCTCCAAATCTCCTTTAATTTTGTCGTAAGTTGTCCTGGTTTGTCTACCTTTAATGAGGCGGGCTGTAAACTTATTCTTACTCCTCTGCATCAACCTAAGATAATAAACATTCCTACCAGTATCTGGATCCTTTATAGTAGCGACCGTTGCCGTTGCATAACGTCCACCATCACCAGGTAGATGATACAACATAGGCAATTTATCTAAATCAGGATTTTTTATAACAACCTCTTGACAAGGGCCTTTATCAACAACCTTTGGAAGTTTCGGGTTACGCAGTGCATCAACCATTTTCAGCAAAAGCTTATCCTTGGTTGTACCCAATGATCCAGCAATAATATCACGATTAGAAGTAATTCCTGCGAAAACAGGGAAACCGTAGCCTTTAACTTTTTCAAAAATAACAGGTTTCTCATCTAGAGAATAAATAATATTTGCAATTTCATACTGTGCTGATACTTCTTTTTTAATTCGTACCAGTTTGCCCTCTTTTTCAAGTTTAGCAAGAAAATCCCGAAGATTCATCCTCAGCTACCTCTTCGGCTAACTCCTATTGTGGTTTTCAAAACTTCAAATCCTTCTTTTTCAATTGCTGTTGCTACTTGCTCTTGCAGATCTTTACCTGGAGTAAGTGCAATCATGTTACCGCCTTTTCCACCACCCGTGAGTTTTGCTCCAAGTGCACCATTACTTCTGGCCGCATCCACAATAAAATCAAGTTCGTTGGATGAAACTTCAATCTGTTGTAAAAGTTTATGATTCTCGTTCATCAGTTTGCCAACGCCCTCGTAATCTTCATCATTCAAAGCTCTTTTTGCCAGAAAAGCAATATTTTCAGCACGATCGAATATCTCCTTGTATTTAGTTGGATTTTTCTCTCTTCTTTCTTTTACACCAGCAACAACCGCAGATGTGTCTGCTACTTTGCCGGTATTTCCTATTACGACCTCAATGGGACTTGGCAAAGTAATTCTATCCATAACATTGGGTTCACCTTTTTTGAACCAAATTAGCCCACCAAAAGTTGCTGCAGTGTTATCTATCCCTGAGGGAGTTCCATGATACCCTTTTTCTCCTTCAAAAGCAACATTATTAATTTCATCATCAGATAGGTTTAAACTAAAACATTGCGAAAGTGCTCTGGCGATCGCCACGCAGGATGCTGCACTTGCACCGATGCCACTAGCAGCATAAAGATTGCCTTCCAATAAAATCTTAACGCCTTTTTTAGATGTATCAATGTTCACCGCCTTCAAAATTCTACTAATTGAATCTTTTTGCTGTTCTAGTTTATCTTCCTTATATTTAGGAGTTGCACCTCTCTTGTCATCTAGCTTCATTCCATGAGTACTAAGTGGTTCTACCTTTGCAACCGTATATTTTCCGATTGCCGATACGATAGCAGGTACTCCATATACTACAAAGTGCTCATTAAATAAAATGGCTTTCCCAAAACCAATGCCCTCGCCCTTCATATGTATCACATATATTGTCCTAGGTTTTATTATTGCTGTTTTTTATTGCAATACTATAATTAGTATATGTTTTTTATGATTATGGTTAAAAAACAAAAAAATCTTAGAAACTTATTTAATTTCAATTGATATTTAATTATAAGATAATGAAAATAAAGAAAGATGGTTTAAATAACATGGGAGGAAATTATTCGTTACACGAATACGGATTTATATCAGGTCTAAATGTAAAAATAGCGAATTATTTCTGGAAATTTGTGGATATTTTATCCTGCAAAATGGATAAAATAGCTAAACTATATGAAAAATCGATAGGCAAAGAATACAAAAAAGAAAGTATGGTTTTTGACATCTCGAATGCTAAAAGCATTCTGCACATAGGTTGTGGTGCATATCCTATTACAGCAATGACTCTTGCAAAAATAAATGATGCAAAAATAGTAGGAATAGATAGAAATCCAAAATCCATAAAACTTGCAAAAGATGTTGTAAAGGAGAAAAATCTGCAGGTGAAAATAACAATCGAACAGGGAGATGGAACTAACTATCCTCTAAAAGAGTTTGATACGATAATAATATCAGGATGTTCGTATCCGAAAAAACAAATTTTAAAGCATGCCTTTGAAAACGCAAAACCTCAAAGTAGAATCATATTTAGAGCATCTGATCACCCTGAATCGCTACTCAGTTGCATAGATTTATGTAAAAATATTACGATTGTGAAAAAAATAAAAAATTATCCACTTCGCTCTAGCAAGGCATTTGGATGGCAATCATTCTGCATAGTAAAAAAATAAATAATTTATTCTCTTATTGAAAGATAGAATCTAAATTCATCTCTCCTTTTTTTGCTTCAGTTAAAGAAAGGATAAAACCAATAAGACCAGGAAAAACATCCCCTATAATGAAAACGATTAGAGTGAAAGCGAAGACATCTTGTGCAGATAGCCCATAAAGAGTAGAAAACAAAAAGATAGATGTTAATTCACGAACTCCTAGGCCTGCAAAAGTTATAGGCACAAAACTAGAGACATTAACAATTGGATACAGTATTAGATAATACAGATAAGGAATACTAAGACCCAATCCTAAAACAATAAGGTACCCTTGAGAAAAGACAATTACCCATGTAGAAATGCCCACGAGAAATGGAATCAATAATTTTCTAATTTTAGGGAAATCGATATAGAATGTACCTACAAAGTCCGTAAGATACTTTCTTATTTTTTTTGGTGTGAAATATTTTATAAGGAAAAATAGTAGTTTTTCTCCTCTTTCTTTTTTGATGAAGTATATGAGTATTATTGACAAACATAAGACCCATGCACTGGTTATATAGAATAAATTGGGCATGGTTCCCATTATTAGTAAAGATCCTACAAACATCATGCCATAAAGCGATACAGTATGAACGAGACTATCTATTGACGAATTCATAAATAGTTTTCCGTAGGGCTCCCCTGTTTTTTCTTTCAAATATGGCACTCGCATCAGTAAACCCAGATACGAGGGCGTTATAACGCCGTAAAAATATCCTATAAAAAGTATTTTAAGAGACCTTAGAAAGCCAACTTTTATTTTTTGTTCTCTTAGTATAAGATACCATGCATAATTTCTAATTACTAATGCCGGAATAGTGAGCAATATTGCTAGAATTATGTAAATAAGTGGAATTGATAGAATTGCATGTACTATATCTTCGACTCCCAATTTGTATATTAAATATACAAATATTGAAATTCCTATGAGCGGCAGTAATTTTTTAGCTTGTCTGAATATCTTCTTTGGCAATGGGGAGGGTAATGAACTGTGGTGTTTTTTATAGTTACGAAATTCAAAATTTGATTAAATTTAATGGATTTTTTAAAAATAAAGCATAAATCATCTGAAAAATACTTATATCTGTTTTTTAATAATCAAATTACTTGTCGAATCATAGTAAAGCTGGGCGATCACACCTAATTATAAACTGGAAAAGAAAAATTTCATGCTACGAATATACTTTTTTAGAATTTTTAGCTTTAAGAATAGATTTTGTTTATCGGCTTCTAACAAAATGGAGAAAAGAGATATTCTTAAAGGAAATTAAAATGGCCAAGGTGTCCTCAAAAGACAGAGTGCTTTTCATTGGATGTGGCATACTTCCAACTGGACCGATGATACTTGCAGAAGAAACAAAGGCCAAAATAGTTACCATAGACAATAACATTAAAGCGGCTAAACTTGCGCAATCTTATATCCGAAAAAAAGGCTTATCAGATGCGATAAAAATTGAGTATGCAGATGGTGAAAATTATCCTGTCGAGAAGTTTGATGTGATTTTTATAGCGACAAATGTTTGGCCAATAGATTCTATTCTTAAGCGTATGTCTTCCAATATGAAAATAGATGCAAGAATACTATGCAAAGGGATCAAGAATGACGTTTTAGATGTTCTCGATAAAGAAGGATTGCGTGAAGTGTTTTCTGTTGATTCTGTATCAGAAAATCCAAAGACATATTCATTTTTGTTGACTAAGAATAAAAGAAAATAATCTTATTCGACATAATAATAGAGATTATATATTGGAATATTTATCTGATTAATATTATGGGGAGTAAATTCAATGAAATTTCTGTTTTTGAGGCACCCTGAAGAATGGACACAACCTGGAATTTTGGGTCATCCCCCAAACATTTCCTCAATTTATCCGCCGCTTGGCTTGTTGTATATTGCAGCTTCATTAGAACAAAATGGTCATAGCGCTGAAGTAATCGACTTGGGCGCCGAATCTGTATCAAAACAAGATTTGGAGCGGAAATTAGCTACAGTTGATGCTGTTGGGATGAGCGTTTATACGAACAATTACAAGAGTGTGGCAGATACCACTCGAGTTGTAAAGCAGATTGCGCCTAAAATTCCGTTAATAATTGGCGGTCCTCATTGCTCGTTTCTGAAAGAACGTGCTTTATCAGATATATCTGATGCAGACATTTCCATCGATCTGGAAGGTGAATTTGTAATACTAGATTTAGTTAAATATTTACAAGGCGAAAAAAAACTATCAGACATTCCTGGAATCTCTTATAAAATAAAAAATAAGATTGAACTCGGAAAGAGTCCGGGGGTTATTGCAGATTTAGATGTTCTTTCATTCCCTGCACGCCATTTAGTGGAAAAATATGATTATGGCAACTTTCCATGGGGATATACGCCTAGAAAAAAATTCACATCCATGTTAACAAGCAGGGGATGCCCTTTTAGATGCCGTTTTTGTTCTAAATATGGAAATATTGTCGAGGGTTATGGTTTTAGACAAAGATCAGCCGAAAATGTTGTTAAAGAAATACAAGAAGTAAGTGAAAAATATGGATCGGTTAAGATCGTAGATGAAAATTTTCTTGCAAATGCAAAAAGAGCAAATAAGATATTTGATAAGCTTTTAGAGATAGGTACAGACATAGATATTTTGATTCTTGGCGCTCGTGTTGATTCTGCAAATAGAGAACTATATAAGAAAATGAAGAAAGCTAATGTTAAATTTTTGAGTTTTGGTGTGGAATCGGGATCACAACCAGTTCTTGATTTTTATAATAAGAAAATCACGAAACAACAAATTCAAAATGCAGTGAAATTGTCTAGAGAGATGAATTTCATGACCATAGCAAGTTTCATATTTGGTGCACCAGTGGAAACAGAAGAGAATATTGAAGAAACTATTAAGTTTGTGTGTTCCCTTCCTTTTGACAGTGTGATCTTTCGACCTTTAAAATATGAAGTTGGATCTGCTCTGTGGACTGAAGCAGTGGAAAGTGGAAAAATATCTAAAGAAGAATATGCAGTTCCTGCAGATTCCCAAAGAGGGTTGGGAAATTTCACTTTAGATGAGCTGAATGATTTTGTAAACAAAGCAACATCTCGTTTTTACTTACGACCTCAATACATGTTAGCACAAGCATTTAGAACCGCAACATCAATGGATGGTAATCGCTTTAAAAATTTCTTTAGAGTTATGATGTCATATCAATGGAGAGATGTCACATAGATATTTCCTCATTGATAATATTTTTGAAAACTATTACAAAAATGGTTAATCTCTAAATAGCCTAAGATTAATACACATATAAGATGAAAGAAGAACTCCGTAGAGAAGGAACGCAGATAAGAAAAAATTTACCTGAAACGGAATTAACGGAAAAAAGTAAGCAGATTAAGAAAAGACTTTACAAGACGGAGGAGTTCCAGCAAGCATCTACGATTCTTTTTTATGTTTCTTACGATAATGAGGTTTATACTCATGATATGATAAAGGAAACTCTATCAAGTGGAAAAAATGTGGTAGTACCAATCACAGAAAAGGAAAAACACTGTTTGATTCTATCTAAACTTAATAGTTGGGACGATTTGGAATGCAGTACTTATTCTATATTGGAGCCAAAGAAGAATTACATACATGAAGTTTCAATTGATAAAATAGATTTGATTTTAGTTCCCGGAGTTGTTTTTGACGAATCGGGCAATAGAATTGGGCATGGACATGGATACTATGACAGTTTGCTAAGAAATTCAAAGAAGGCATTACACATTGGATTAGCATTTGAGGTGCAAATAATAGATAGCATACCTGCAGAAGATCACGACGTAAAGGTAAATAAAATAGTGACAGAGGAAAGAATTATCAACTGTTTTTAGAGAATGCCTTAGACTTTGAGATACGCTCTTAAAAATTCATCCCATGTTGTATCTTTTGAAAAACTTAAATCCTCGTAAGGTGATGGTATCTTTCTGAAATTTTTGTTGCCCATGCCTTTCCAGATGCTATGATCATATTGACACTTTAACTGTGGGAAGTATATACTAAGTCCATGCGAAGGATCTGTTGATTCTGCCTCATTTGCGATAACTGTTGTATTTATTGCGTTCATGACCTGTCCGCAGGCATCTTTTATCTCTGTATTTTTGGTTTTATCTCTAAGTTTTTCTGCAAAATCATACAAATCAATGAAACAATCATAACCAAGTGGATCAAAGAGAAATAGAATTCTCATTTTACTAGGTTGGAACCAAAATTTTCTATAAAGTTTTCCGTACTCCCTAGTTTCGGATCGCACGTTCTTAATTTGATTTTTACATTTATTCAAATTATCTTTTAAAACTGATCCCAGTGTATTTACTGCATTACTGATTTTACTGACATTATTTAGATTAGTTGCAGATAAAGTTGTATAGAATTTTACAACAGGGTACATTTTTGGGGGTTTTATGTTTAAAAATATTTTTGATGTGATAGTTCCAGCCCGATAAGATTCTACTACAGATTTAGCGAATTGTTCAGGTGTCATATCTGGATTTTTATTTAATTCCTGTAAAAAATACGAATAGTTCCACTCCATCGGCCTTCCATCATCTGAGAACTCACCTTGGCCAAATCCGTGCTCCTCGTTGGCTGCCATGTAATCTACATATGGTGCCATCTGGTAAGCAACTTCAGTCATCCCGGAAATACAAACGTCAGTTCCCCAAAAATCGATTTTGTTGAGCCCATTATTTGTGACTTTTTTTAACACTTCACTCATCTGCGGCATTGTCATCAAAGACAATGTTCTTCCATATCCTGTGCCCCTCGTATCGCTAATAACCCCTTGCCATCCGCTACCCCATGCAGTCATTGTAAATAATGCATAGTGATCTGCTGAGTAACTGTACATAGTTCTGCTTAAGAATTCCTCAAATGTTTTTGGTTCAGCCATATTTGATTCGTTTTCATACCAGTTTAAAGGAGTAAGCTTATTTTTCTCGATGCAATAATAATGTGTATCTTCCGATGCCCTTGTATCAACCAGCACCACAATATTAAAATCAATATTAGAGCCTATATTTGCAAGAAATTTAAGCGTGTAATTTGCCTCTAAATCTCTATGATTATCACCAGCAAAATAAATCATTACAGTCCATTTGGCTTTTGATGAAGTTGTTGAAGAATTTGCATTCATAACTGATGGAAGTAATAAGATAAAAACCGCAAAAATAACATACATAAATTTTTTTTTTGTTTTACCCATGGAACATCACTCCTGCGTAAAATATCAGCATATAATATATTTTCATTTAACTATAAATATATTGTGTTTTTAGTATAACAAAACCTGCGGTTCTAGTTGCAGAAATAACAAGATTAAGTCACAATAAGTTTTAGTTCGTCCTGCTCTATTGCTTTTTTTATCTCCATAGCAATTCTTTCACCGTAGCTAATAGAATGTCCATAAAGATAACCTGAATGTGGTGTGAACTGGGTCAATGGACTACCGGGAATACGCATAGAAACGTCAAAAACAATCATTTCTTCTTTTCCTTGCTCTGCGGCAATAGCGCCTTGCAACGCAAATGGACCAATAATCCCGGGCGGATATTCTTTTTTTGTGGTTTTAACAAATTTTTCCCCAAGATCAAATATTTTCTCGATAATAGATTCCTTGGTGGTAGCTGCTATATGACCAGTCTCAATGATTTTAGGTCTAAGGTATTTTAGTACTTCTTGTTGTTCATCTGCAGGAAGCCTGATAAGACCATCTATGTTGGTTTGCCTTCTTGTATCTGTGCCCATTATCTCTAGTTCGTCATCAACTATTGAGTAAAAATAGTTGAAATTTATCTGCGCACCAATAACGTACTCCTCAATGACTGCTTTTTTAAGCGATTCCTTTGTAATTATTTTCTTTTTAAGCATGTCTTCTGATTTTTTCTTATAATCATTAAAACTCGTTGCATAGAAAAACGCTCTTTCATAACCGCGAATCGCTTCGCTTACCTTTACTATAACAAGCCTGTCGATATCCTTTGGTGATTTGAATATCTTGGGATGTCTTATACCTGCTTTTTCAAGAAGATAGTACTGGTTCTTTGGTACGTCTCTTTCTTCAAGCTTAAGCATAGAGCGAGTTCCAAAAATAGGTACCATGAATTTATTCTCAATATCTTTGAAATCAAAATATACCCAGAAATACCTGTTGTGAATGAAAATAGTGTTTTTCTTCCTAAGCTCTTCTTGGATATTTGGTTTAACTATATCTGAGAATTTGTCAAGAACAATTGTTTCATCAATGCATCCTCTGCCATCCCCTCGCGTTTTGTAGTATTTTGTGTATGTTTTATCTCTACCTTTTTGGCATACAGCTAATGTTTTAAAGCCATGTTTTTTAGCACCACGGCATACATCAAGAGCAGAATGTCCACCCAAAACACCAATAGTAATGTTGTCTTTATCGTAAGAATCAACTAATTTTTGAATAATATCTCTTTTTATCATAGGGAAGCCTCCCCATATACGACTCTATTATTTGAATTTTGGCCTTTTGGATAAATGAAGGGATAATGGTATTTTTTGCTGTGGGTAAATAGATGTAATTCTATGAATTAAGTTGTACAGCTCATCTAAACTATACGCACGGTTTTCTTCGCCAATCGCCTTGGTTCTAAAACGTGGTGTAAATGTTTTGCTCGAACTTTCTTTTTCACCAACAACAACAATCATTGGCACCCATTCTTGCTCTGCATCTCTTATTTTACGGCTAACACTTTCCTCACGATCATCAATATCTACTCTTATGTGAACGTATGGTGATTTTTTATTAAATTCTTCAATGAACTTTTCACATGTTTTTACAAAATCGCTACTAACAGGAATAAATCTTATTTGAGTCGGTGAAAGCCATATCGGCAACATGGGTTTTTGACCTTTGCTCATCTTAATTGCTTCTTTCTCAAGCAAAGCAAAAATTACCCGCTCTATTGCTCCAGATGGGCTACAATGGAGAATTAAAGGATGCTTCGCTGTTCCATCTTTATCCGTGAATTTAATATCGTATCTCTCGCCATTCTCAATATCAATTTGATCTGTGCTTAGCGCTGAGGCTTTTTCAGACATATCAACAAAGTTAAACTCGTATTTCAAAATAAAGTAAAATATTCTTTCATCCCACATCTCAAGTAAAACCGGTTTGCCTAGTTTTTTAACAAGCTCCATCATAAAATCCTTATTTTTTTCATAAAAATCTTTAGTTGTACGTAAAGCCATTTCAACATCATCTTTCTCGATGCCGATATTTTTCAAAACAGAAAGACACAGATCGTATCTTATTTTGAACTCATCCATGGCCATATTTAAGTCGGAAGTCAAGGCATGTACATCTGGCATAGTAAATGCCCTGAGTCTTCTCAATCCGGTAAGTTCCCCAGATTGTTCTCGTCTGAAAGAATATCTTGTTAACTCGTAAATCTTAAGTGGCAAATTCTTGTAGGAGATAGTAGCATCGTGAGCCATTAAGAACTGTCCGAAGCATGCTGCAAATCTTAAGAAGAAATTTCTCTTATCACTTTCAATCTGATACTGTCTTGCAGGAAATCTCTGCAAATATTTTGAGAGTGTTGGGTGGTCCATGTCATACATTATTGGAGTTTCCACTTCCAGACCACCATATTCAACTACTCGCTGGGTTACATATTCTTCAATTAATTTTTTAATAAATCTGCCCTTTGGATAAAACCTCATGTTTCCTGCGTCGGATGCAGGCTCGTAATCTGCTATTTCCAATTTTTGCATTAAAGCAACATGTGGTGGTTCACCTTTGACTGCCCTTGCTTTTTCTTTTTCATAAAAGGCAAATTTCTTTAGATTTTCATGACCTTTGAAATCAAATTTATTGATATCATGCAACTTACCATCTTCTGTTAAAATATGCCAGTAAGAACTAAGTTTTCTTTCTTTTTTCAGCGACTCGGTTTCTTCACCCACAGGAATAATTTCTCTAGATAGCTCTGATAGCGGATGACCTTTACAAGAAATCTTAAATGATTTGTACCAACCAAAAGGTGCTCTGCGAACATTGAAATTTTTATTTTTTAATTCGTGCTCAATCTCAACAAGAATTTCTTGAGCCTTTTTTGGGCCTGCCAAGTCTGAAGATAAGTGAGCATACGGATAAAGCATTATATTTTTGACTTTTAGTTGTTCAGCTGTTTTTTCTATTTCAGCAACAGCCTGTTTAACGGCTTGCTGAGGTGATTTTTCATCAACCTTTTCAACGGCGGTAAAAGCAGTTAATGCTTCCTCAAATCTATCCTTTTTAATTTTTGTTTCTTCAGGAATTTTTATCGCTTTTTCTTTTACTTCGTATTCTATATAGTCGCTATGAATAAGTAATAGTTTCATGGAATCAAACTCTGTAAAACAATAACTGTTATTAAATATAATGTCAAAACTTTAAAAAATTAATGGGGGAGGCGGCGGAGGTGTTTAACACCGCTTCAAAAATCTATAATTGAACTTACTTGCAATCCCATCTCTCCGCCTAAAAGAGAAATACATTAAACAATATAAGAACGTTTCGGAAAACTATCAATGAAAAGTTTCTCCATGGCTATATGAGGATGATGCTAAGATTTGTGTAAACTTGCGAATTTGATATTCCAAAGTAAATGGACGAATTATTGTGGAAAATTGTTTATATTGTTTTCTTGTATGACTTTGCATCCATTAGGCCGTCTACTTCAGATTTGTCTTTTATTTCTAGTTCGACAAGCCATCCATCACCATATGGACTTTTGTTAATGGTTTCTGGAGAATCTTCAAGTTTCTTGTTGACACCGACGACCTTTCCGCCCACCGGTGCGTAAATTTCTGAAACAGATTTCACTGATTCGACAACGCAAAGTTCTTCGCCTTTTTTGACTGCTTTACCAACCGATGGTAATTCTACATAAACAATATCGGTAAGTTCAGCCTGTGCATGATCAGTTATTCCAACTGTTGCGTTATTGCCCTTTACTTTTAACCATTCGTGCGTCTTTGTATATTTTAAATCATCTTTCACTTCGTTTGTCATAATTATCATCTCCCTTTATTTTTCAAATGTTTTAAACAGTTTCTAATTCTTTTGAGCCCAATCTTTTGGTACAAATGGTGGTTTTACTACTTTTGCTTTCAAAGGTTTGTCTCTCACAATTATGTCAAGTATAGTTCCTTCTGCTCTAAGGTCAGGGTGAACATATCCCATCGCAATGCCCACATTGAGACATGGAGACAGTGTTCCGCTAGTAACAATACCTATTTTCTTGCCGTCTTTTTGGATCTCACAGCCGTGTCTGGGAATGCCTTTATCAACACACAATAAACAAGTCATCCTATCAAAAGTTCCTTTTTCTTTTTGTTTTAAAAGTGCCTCTTTTCCAATAAAGTCATGATCCCAATTCACAGTCCAGCCAAGTGTTGCTTCAAGTGGCGTTCGCCCACCATGAAACTCGTTCCCGGCCAGCATAAGATATTTTTCAAGCCTCAGCGTATCACGAGCACCAAGACCAATCGGTTTTATCCCAAACTCTTTTCCTGCATCAAGAATCGCGGAAAACACCTTCTCAGCGTTCTTCGCCGGAGTAATTTGCAACTCAAACCCCAACTCCCCGGTATATCCTGTATGAGAGACGATGCAAGAAACACTTGCAATCTCTGCATATTGACAACCAAAAAACGCAATAGTATTCAAATCCACATTAGTTATCTTCTGTAATGTATCTCTTGCTTTTGGACCCTGAACAGCAAGAATTGCAAATTCACGAGATGCGTCCTCAATTTTTACACTGAATTTATGTTTCTTCACCTGATCATTCAACCATTTCACAGCAATCGTATTCATCCCAGCGTTCGGAACCATCATGTATTTGTCGCCAAGGTTCATAAAAATTGTATCATCAATGATTGTCCCATCATCTTTGAGTATCTCGGTATATTGGCTTTGATTTTTTCCAACCTTTGCAGCATCAGCAACGGTAATAAGACTCAGCAGTTTCACTGCATCTTTTCCTGAGATCCACACATTACTCATATGAGATACATCAAAAAGACCGACTGACCCTCTAACTGCCAGATGTTCTTCTCTTATTGATGAATACTGGATAGGCATTTCAAAACCTGCAAACTCAGTAAATTTTGCTCCAAGTTTTTCATGAATTTTATATAATGGTGACTTCGATGCCATACTAACGCCCCACCAGGTGTATAATGTAACTATAGTTTAAGATTTCGCCATTTTGCGTATTTAAAATCGGGAGCGTATAGGATATTTGTACTATAAAATTTATATATTAATTTGAATAATAAGAATATATTAGCTAGAAATATAGGCATGTCGTCGATGCCAAAGGAATATTTATTACTAAAACAGGCGAGGGAGGATGAAAGGATATGAGGAAAAATACGTCACTTGCTGCTGGAATAGTTGTTATGTTTGTTGTATTGGCTTTCATGCCAGCATGCACAAGCATTGAACAAGTAAAACCTATAAAGGTATCGCCTTTGGGCGAACCTAAACTAGAAAAAACCTGGAAGTACAAGTATGTTTTAATTGATGACCTTTGGGACGCAAATTTTACGTATTGGCCGCTGTCGCCTGGTTTTTTAAGCAAAAGACCGAGCGCTGAGGGATGGATGCTGGGTCTCTTTTTGAAAGTAACTATGACTGGAACAATGAAACTCGAAGGAATAAACGATGATACCACTTTGGTGTTTAAACCAACACCGAAATCTGAAACAGGAATCAGCGCAGAAGATCTTGGTATAGAAGACGGTGATTATATAGAAATAAGCGCATCTGCTGTTTTCTCGCCATATATTAGACCTTCCGCTGGAAGAATATACAACAATGAACTCATCCTGTACACAAATGTACTAAACATCGACCTTAAAGTGTACGACACACCACCCCAATAAAAAACCTCTTTTTTCTTTTTTTTTCTTAATTTTATTGTATTTTAAAGTTAATTTCAACAAAACATTTATCAAACAACTCTTATAACATACAGCAATGAACCCAACAGAAATGGACGGCGTGTTCAAAAATAACAATCGCCTCTTCACAGAAAATCCTACATCTTGCATAGGAATAAAAGTATACAATGAACAATTAATATCTCAAGAAGACAAGGAATTTCGATCTTGGAATCCATATAGAAGTAAACTAGCTGCTGCAATTTTAAAAGGATTAAAAAATATCAAAATAAAGCCGGATTCTAAGATATTATATCTGGGCGCTGCAACAGGTACAACCGTCAGTCACATTTCAGATATTGTAAAAGATGGTGTGGTTTATGCAGTTGAAAGCTCCCCTGTTTCACTGAAAAAGTTAATAGAAGTAAGTAGGAAGAGGCATAACATAATACCAATACTTGCCGATGCCAATCATCCAGATAGATACGGTTCTCTTGTATCTTCGGTTGATCTAGTATACCAAGACATATCCCAGAGAAATCAGGCAGAGATTTTCATAAAAAATGTTGAGAGATATCTAAGAGAAAATGGCCAAGGCATTCTCATGGTAAAGGCAAGAAGCATAAATGTTGCTTTGAAACCAAAACAAGCATACGAAATTGTAAACAACGAACTGAAAAAAAATGGATTTAAGATCGAAAATATAATAGAGCTTAATCCTTATGAGAAGGACCATGCTACAATTTTGATATCTCTATAAAATTTTAGATTTTCATACCTATTTCTTTTAGCATCTTATTTATAATGTAGGCGGGTGCTTCCGTTAGCAAATCTTTGTATGGTGACGGTGGTATTACCTCGGATTTGCTTAGTTGTTCGGCATTGTCTATATGTCGTTTAATTTCTTCCATATATAGTTGTTTAATTTTTGTTGAGTTTTTAACGAGTTTTTTCTTAATGGATCTTGTTTGGAAAAAATTGTTATTTATTGTTTTATTTTCTAATCGGTTTAACAGGGGAATAATAACGCTATCTATCATCTCTCCATTTTCAAGATCTACAAGATCATCAGCCAACTGGTATGCAAGTCCTATTTCTCGACCGTAATTTGCAAGTGTTTCTAGTATTGGTCCAGATGCGTCCGCTTCGATTGCCCCTGCTTTACATGCAGAAGAGAAAAGCGACGCAGTCTTCATGTTAATTATTTTGTTATACTCGGCAAAAATCTTTGATTTTGATATTTCTTCGGAATTGTTTTCTATATTTTTTTTATTGAAGTTGACTTCTTTAAATTCACCGTTTAAAATCTCGTTCCATGTATCACAATATAGCTTTGCGATTTTTTCCCCATGACTAAGAGCAATATTAAATCCGATTGCAAGCATCTTATGGCCCGTGAGAAGAGCACTGGGTACGCCATCTTGAATGTAAAAAGCAGGTTTACCTCTTCGTTCTTTATCTTTATCAATTATATCATCGTGAACAAGAGATGCAGTATGCGCTAGTTCTATAGCAACAGACCCCTCTATGGCTTTCTGATATTGATAGGGCGTCTCTTTTCCACCGGTACAGACTTTAAACGATAGATGCGCAAGCAATGGACGCAGACGTTTTCCAGCTTTTAAAATTGAAATTATTTTTTTGTCAGTAATTGTAGCCGTTATCTTTTTTTCTAAATCTTGTGTTGTGTACGCAAAAACATCATCCAGATTAAGTTTTTGATTTTTCATTATTACTTATTTCCCTACAGAGATTCATGTTTAATTAATTTCGATATATAAGGTTTATAGTACAATTATCCTGCAAGAACGCATAAATATAACAATATTTATATCTTGCCAATTCAAATAAATCAAACTTTGTATCTTATATTTTATCTCCCGCATTTAATTAACGCATGTTAATCAATCATGGTATTTTTAAATCTTTTGTGAGCATCTATTTTTGTAGATATCGAGCAATTATGTATATCTCAGAGCTGCTTTTGCGAGATGCAGGCGGTGAGAACTGCCTAACTGTTTTAAATAGTTTACTCGTCTTTTTGATAAAATCTGGTAAATCTTCGCCTTCGAATACTTTGCAGATAAAGTTACCATCAGGTCTGAGCAGTATTTCGGCCAATTTGAGCGCATGCTCACAAAGATGGACACTTCGTGCCTGGTCAACGGAATAGTTGCCTGAAATATTTGGTGACATGTCCGACAGTACGGTGTCTACTTTTTTTCCTCCAATGATTTGTTTAATTTTTTCGATGGTTGACTCTTCAGTCAAATCACCCTGCAAAAATGTCACTCCCGGAATTGGATGGATGTAAGAAAGATCTATGCCTATTATTGTTCCCTGGTTCCCAACCAGCTCCTTTGCAACTTGACTCCACCCGCCTGGAGCGGCACCAAGATCAATAACGGTGTTTCCATTTTTTATAATTTTAAATTTACTTTGAATCTGTTCAAGTTTAAACGCCGAACGGGCTCTATACCCGACCCGTTTGGCTTCTTTGTAGAAATGTTCTCTTTTTTTTTCTGTGTACCAACGAGTCATAGCAATTAGAGTATAATATCAATGTCCAATCTTTCAGCAAGTTCTTTGTATCTGTTTCGGATGGTAACTTCTGTGACACCGGCAACATCTGCTACTTCTCGTTGTGTTCTGCGTTCACCGCAAAGAATCGATGCAATGTAAATGGAAGCAGCGGCAACACCGGTTGGTCCTCGTCCACTTGTTAATTCTTTATCAGCTGCATCTTTTAGTATTTCAATTGCTTTCGATTGTACGTCTCCAGATAGTTTTAATTCACTGCAGAATCTTGAGATATAGTCCTGTGGTGATGTAGGCATTAGTTTCAGCCCAAGTTCTCTAGCGATAAAGCGGTATGTTCTTCCTATTTCCTTACGTGATACTCTTGAAGAACCGGCAATCTCATCGAGTGTCCTTGGCACGTTACACTGACGGCATGCGGCATATAATGCAGCGGCAGACACGCCTTCGATGCTCCTACCGCGGATAAGATTTTTCAAAACGGCTTTTCTATAAACCATGGCTGCCGTTTCTCTGACGTTTCTAGGCAGCCCCATACCTGAAGCCATTCTATCAAGTTCAGATAACGCAAATGCAAGATTACGCTCTGTGGCATCACTTACCCGTATTCGTCTCTGCCATTTTCTAAGTCTGTATAGTTGCGCTCTGTTTCTTGTGGGAATTGATTTCCCATAAGAATCACGGTTTTTCCAACCAATCATTGTTGATAGACCTTTATCATGAATCGTATATGTCATCGGTGCTCCTGTTCGTGCTCGTTTTTCACGTTGATCGCTGTCAAATGCACGCCACTCAGGCCCGTGATCGATAAAAGCTTCATCAATAACAAGCCCGCAATCTTCACAAACAAGTTCGGCCCTTGAGTAATCCTTGGTTAGATGTGTGCTATTACATTCTGGACACTGAGTAATCTCTTCAATACTAGGTTTATCCTTTTTCTTCCTTATTGGAGATTGAATAGCCATAAAATTCCCCCATAATTTTTTTTATACTTTTCGATACCCTTTTAAACGACATTATGGAACTTATATATAAAGTTTTTCTAGGATTTAATAGATTTATATCTGATTAGCCATCTAGAAATAAAAATATTATTTTTTAATAGACTAAATAACTGCATGGAAAATTACTAATAGTCAATTAATTGTATGTGGGGTATTCTAGGCAGGCCTTAAACAAAGGTGAATAGTAGTGGAAGAAAAAAATCAAAACGAGGGTTACCCGATTGTCCTTACGGCTTCAAGAGCTGAAGCAAACGAATACGATAACAATCCTTTCAATGCTTTTATATGTACATTTCCAAGGAAATTATCCGGATATATACTTAGAAATCATTTAGAAAATTTAGAAAATAATGCAGATGGAACTGCCAAATGTACCATTTACGGGTTAAGAAAAGTAGAATCGATGCTTGTTGACGAATTTGGTAAAGAAAATGTGGTCGTCTCTCACTACGATAATTTGGATAAATTCATTGGTAAAAAAACAAAGATAGTCGGCATCTCATCAATGGATCCAATGGGTCTTGCCTATGTTTCTACAACGTATAATTCTCTCATTGGTTTTGGTGGAGAGGCGCTTAATGCATTTGAGTTCAAAAAATTAGTTGCCCATCCAGCTATACAGAAATATAAACCAAAGGTTATAGTTGGTGGTGCTGGTTCATGGCAAATCAGTGAAGCAGGCGCACAAGAGAGTTTAGGAATTGATGTACTTTTCCAAGGGGAGGGCGAAGCAGATCTTGTTAACATTTTTAGAAAAATGATGAGTGGACAAAAGGTTCCTTCTTATTTTGAGGCAAAAAAACCTGATCGAGAGAGAGTGCCTTTGATAAAACATGCTGCATCTTATGGAATGGTAGAGATAACAAGAGGTTGCGGACGCGGCTGTCAATTTTGCAGCCCAACAAATCGAACTAAGTATTCTTTCCCAATCGACCATATAATGAAAGAAGTTGAAATCAACATAAAAGAAGGAGTAAAAACCATCTTTACGGTAACTGAGGATATCTTTCTTTACAAGTCAAAACCAGGTTTTATACCCAATAGGGAAGAGATAGTTAAGCTTTACAAAACAATAGCATCCTATCCTGGTGTTGAATACATTTTGCTTTCGCATGCATCACTTGCACCGGCGATATACGACAGAAAACTTCTTGAAGAACTTTCCCCAATTTTACT
>JBFYMG010000010.1:0-2892 GCA_041305025.1 Thermoplasmatales archaeon | reverse complement strand
TAAGATAATGTATAGCAATCCATGTTGAAAAAGCATTAAAAGCAGGAGCAACTAAAGAGGAAATATTTGAAGTAGCTGTAGTCTCTATCCTTATAGGAGGCGACTCGGCGATGACGTATATGGTCAAAGTAAAAAAAAGCATTAGATGAATTTGCTACAAATGGAGAGAAATAATGAAAATATGTGTATCATCAACAGGAAAAAATTTAGACGCAGTTGTTGACCAACGATTTGGCAGATGTCAGTATTTTTTAATTGTTGACACGGAGACAATGAAAGTTAAAACTATTTCAAACGAAAGTACACTAGCTTCAGGCGGTGCTGGTATTCAATCTGCGCAGATAGTCGCAAAAGAAGGGGTAGACTCGGTGATTTCAGGAAATATCGGACCGAATGCATTTCAGATCCTTCAAGCAGCTGGTATTAAAGTTTATACCGGAGCAGACGGAACAATAAAAGAGGCAATTGAAAACTACAAGAAGGGAAAGCTGAAAGAAACAGAATCAGCAAACGTAGGCAGTCATTCTGGAATGGGAGGCAGAAATTTATGAAAATATGTATCCCAACTATGGGAAACAATGGATTAGATGAGGCTGTAGGCGAGCATTTCGGTAGAGTCCCAACTTATACGATTGTAGATCTTGATACCAATGAAGTGAAAGTGGTTCAGAATACAAGTGAACATATGGGTGGTGTTGGATACCCGCCTGAGATTATGAAACGAGAAGGTGTTCAGGTATTAGTCTGCAGAGGATTAGGCCAACGCGCAATAAGCATGTTTGATGAGTCCGGTATTGAAGTATATATCGGTGCTTCAGGGGCCGTAAAAGATGCGATTTCCGCCTTCAAGCAAGGACGCCTTCAAAAAGCAGGTATTGGTGATGCTTGTGGGCAACATGCATTCCGTGATGAGCATCATCATGAACATCATGGTGAACATTGCAAATAGATGACATACAATAAAAATGAATGCAGTGTAATGTAAAGATGTAAGGATGATTCTATGACTATCTATGAATTTGAAAACAAGAAACCACGCATAGGTAAAGGTACATTTATTTTTCAGTCAGCAGACGTGATTGGAGATGTCACTCTTGGTGAAAACTGCTACGTTGGACCTGGTGCTCGTATCCGTGGAGACTACGGGTCAATACGAATTGGCAATGATACTGCTATAGAAGAAAATGTGGTTATCCATGCACGACCTAATGAAAAAACAATCATTGGAGATTCTGTAACTATTGGACATGCTGCAATTATCCATAATGCTACGATTCATGATTGGGCAATCATTGGCATGGGTGCAATTGTCAGCGATTACGCAGAGATAGGCGAATGGGCAGTTGTTGCAGAAGGCGCTGTGGTAAAAAATAAAACAAAAGTTCCAGATAAATCGATTGCAGTTGGCGTACCAGCAAAAGTTGTTGCAGAAATAACTTCAGATTATATGAAACAATGGACTGAATACAAAAAAATATATTCTGATCTTGCTAGAAAAAGATTTCCTAACTCTCTTAAAATAGTTAATTAAATGGAGGATTTGATGAGATCACATCTTGAATGTATACCCTGTTTTATTAAACAATCTTTAGAAGCGGCACGTATGGCAACAGATGATGAAAAAATTCAAACTAAGGTATTACAAGAAGTTATGAAACACCTTCAAAATGTCTCTTTTACAGATTCCCCTCCAAAACTTTCAAGAGAAGTTCACAAGATCATTAGAGAAATTACAGGGTCAAAAGATCCTTATAAAAAAGTGAAAGAAACATCAAACGAAATGGCTAAAAAGAAATATGCGTATCTGAAAAAATTAGTACTTGAATCAGATGACCCCTTACTAATGGCGATAAAATTATCTATTATTGGGAACGTAATTGACTTTGGCACAACAAACAGATTTAATGTGAATGACCTGATTGATAATTCAATAAAACAAGAATTAGAAGGAAGTTCATACCTACAGTTTAAACATACTCTTGAGCAGTCAAAAACAATACTTTTTTTAGCAGATAACACTGGAGAAATATTCTATGATAAACTATTGCTTGAAGAATTAACAAAAAAACAGAAGCAGATAATCTATGCGGTTAAAGCAAATCCAATAATAAACGACGCATTAACTGAAGATGCAAAATTTGCAGGTATCGATAAACTTTCAGAAGTAGTTGAATGGGACTCGGGTCAAAAACTATCATCTCCTGGGATAATATTACCTTACGCTTCTGAAAAATTTTTAAAAATCTTAGAATCAGCAGATATGGTGCTTTCTAAGGGACAGGGGAACTATGAAGGTCTGAGTGATATAGATCGTGATGTTTTTTTTATGTTAGTAGTTAAGTGTCCTCTGGTTGCACAGGATATCAACAGTGATGTTGGTAAACTTATTTTGAAGGTGAAAAGATTATTATTTCAGTTGCAAGCGGAAAGGGTGGTACTGGAAAAACGACAGTAGCTACAAATATTGCTTTAAGTATAGGAAACGCCCAGTTCCTTGACTGTGATGTTGAAGAGCCAAATGCAAATATCTTTTTGCATGCAAAAATCAAAGAACGTGAAAACGTCGCTGTGATTGTCCCTGAGATAAATAAAGAAAAATGTGACTATTGTGGTAAATGTTCCGAGTTTTGTGCTTATAATGCGTTAGCTGTTGTCCGTCAAAAAATTTTGGTTTTTCCTGAGTTATGCCATTCATGTGGTGGCTGTGAACTTGTTTGTCCAAAGGATGCAATTAGTTGGAAAGAAAGAGTTATTGGTAAAATTGAGCATGGTAAGACTAAGGGTATTGATTTTTATCATGGGATATTAAATGTTGGAGAAGCACAAGCTATTCCAGTGATTAAGGCTTTGAAAAGAAAAATTGACAAAAAAATGAATGTTATTATTGATGTT
>JBFYMG010000009.1:0-28180 GCA_041305025.1 Thermoplasmatales archaeon | reverse complement strand
ACAAACGCATATGCTGTCACGGTAAAAGGATCATATTTTGCTAAAAGTTTTTTACCAACAACAGAATAAGACGCCCAACAAAAAGCAGATAACAAAACAAGAACACAACCAACCATGAACTGGTTGTTAAACGATACTGCGTCGTTGTTGCTCTGAGCGAAAATAACAGTTGCCACACCAACAAATGATAACACGACGCCAAAGGTTTTTTTGAAGGAAAAAGCCTCTTTTAAAAAAACTGTTGACAACAACACAATGAAAACAACATTTGTACTAATGAGAACAGATGACGTAGACGCAGTAGTATATTCAATTCCTATAAACTGAAAAAGATATAGCAACGTTACACCAGTTAAACCAAGTATCACTAGCAAAAAAAATTCTTTTTTAATTGGTATGCGCCTATCTTTTTTAAGTAAAAAAATCAATGCTACCATTATCGGTGTTGCAACAAGAAAACGCAGGAAACCCAAATGAATCGGTGGTATCTCGTTAACAGTTACTTTTACAGCTATAAAAGATCCGGCCCAAACTAGGCTTACAAGCACAAGCAATAAAGAAATAGTTGTTTTTCTGTCGTTCATCTCAAACAAAAAATTTATTTTTTAATTGCTTTCATACCGTTTTCAAATGCTTTCCTGTTAACATCCTTGTATTTGTCTGGGACCATACTAAGAATTGTTTCAAGTAAAATCTCTGGCTTAAAAGGCAACACACCAGTAGCAGCAAGGGCGCCAAGCATTACGGTGTTTTTTGTTATAGCGGCACCTGATTCTTTTGCTATCTTCAAAGCATCTATCTTATATAGTTCAGCATACTTTGAAATCTCTTTGAAAACATCATCAAGCTTTGGGTATGTCTCGCCACCAACAGCCACAGTAAACGGAATAACCGGATTAGTATCTGTTATAACCTTTGTTTTTTTGTTAACAAATGAAATGTTACGCAACGCCTCAATAGGTTCAGCACTGAGAACAACATCGGCTGTACCGCTAGGAAGCATTGGACTTGACACATCACCCATTCTAACAGTACAAACAACGTTCCCACCACGTTGCGCCATACCATGAATCTCAGAGACATAAACCATAACATCTGCTTTCACGGCAGCACTACCAAGAAGATTAGCAGCAGTAATAACACCTTGACCACCGACACCGACTAGCACTATGCTAATTGTTTTGTTCATTCCTTCACCCCCGACTTGGATATAGCACCAAAAGGACAAACCTGCACACAATTACCGCAACCATTACACTGAGATGCATCAATATGCACACTACCGTCTTCAGCGAAAAACAGCGCAGGGCAACCAAACCGACCAATACATGTCTTACATTTTTTACAAATCTCTTGATTAATCGAATAAACAGGTATCCCTTCACCAGACTTTCTTTTTTTAGCAACCTCTAAAAGAATACAAGGCGATTTACTAACAACAAAAGACGGGCCTTTGAAGTCCAAAGCTCTTTTAAAAGCAGCTGTCGTCTCCTTAATGTTATTTGGATCAACTATCTCGATATGCTCAACACCACAGCCTTTTGCAACGTCCTCAACTCTGATCATCTTAGCAGGTCGACCCATGCCATCAAACTCCGTACCAGGATGAGGCTGATGACCAGTCATCGCAGTAGTTCTATTGTCTAAAACTGTTATTACGACATCATGATTATGGTGAACAGCATCAATAAGAGCAGGTATTGCTGCATGGAAAAACGTTGAATCACCCATAAAAGAAACGATCTTCTGGCCTGTTGAAACAGCAAAACCACAAGCAGTACCGGCATTAGAGCCCATACACAACAACACATCTGCCATCTCAAGAGGTGGCTCTTTACCAAGCGTATAACAACCAATATCTGTTGGATAAATAGCATCTTTTGGCGCAGCTTTTTTAACAGCATAATAAGAGGCGCGATGAGGACAACCAGGGCACAATGATGGTGGACGTCTAGGAAGTTTAATCTTTGACTCAGCAGGTTTTGGGAAAGGATTTTTGACTTTGAAGATTTTTGAAAACGCCTCAACCACAATATCAGGATTATACTCATAAAGTCTTGAGAAATGGCCTGTTGATTTACCAAATATCTTTACATCAGATTTTATGTCAAAAGCAAGAACTTTGAATTGCTGCTCAAGAATAGGCTCAAGCTCCTCGACAACAATAATTGTACTACATGAGTTGATGAACTTCTCACACATATTTCTTGGGATAGGATGAGTCATGCCTAGTTTTAAAATCCTGACGTTCAAGCCAAGTATCTCAGCCATTTCCTTAGCGTAGTTAAACGAAACACCAGAGGCAACTATACCAACATCTTTTGGCTTACCAATGTTAACAATCTCGTTAAATTGCGACTTTTCAGATATTTTTTCTGCCTGTTCCATCTTCTCAAGCAAAACAGGATGCTGCTTTCGAGCTACTGCGGGTACAGTTACAAGCAGCGGATTTTTTTCAAAATGGCCTATGCCATGCGGCTTCTGCATTTTTTCAAAAACAATAGGGCCCCTAGCATGATTAAGCCTAGTGGTTGTTCTCAACAAAAGAGGCAAGGAAAGCTGCTCTGAAATATCAAATCCAATTCTAGTCATTTCCTTTGCTTCTTGCGGTGTCATCGGCTCAAGCATCGGCGCGCTACCAAAAATCGCATAATACCTGTTATCCTGCTCGTTCTGAGAAGAGTGACAGTATGGATCATCAGCAGAAACAATGATATGCCCGCCCTTACAACCAACATAGGTATAAGTCATGAAGGCATCGCTAGCTACATTCAAACCAACATGCTTCATGCAAGTAAGAGTGCGCAAACCTGAAAAAGACGCAGCCGCAGCAACCTCCAAAGCTACTTTTTCGTTTGTTGAATACTCAAAATAAAAAGGCGACTTCTCCCCCTTTTTGGTAAAATATTTTGCTATATGTGAAAACGTATCGGCTATCTCAGAGGAGGGTGTTCCAGGATATGTTGTTGCAACATCGATTCCTGCCTCTAGTGCACCTCGCACAATAGCCTCGTTTCCCAAAAGTAATGTTTTTTTTCCGAGTTGGTTTTCTATTATCTCCATCAAGTTCCCCCGATAAGATGTCTAAGTTCGGTCAGGAGAAATCGAGGAAAGCATATAAATCTAACTACAGTATAGAGGAAAATATCATGAAAAAAAACATAGCATTGACAATAGCAGGATCAGATTCATCAGGTGGTGCCGGGATTCAGGCTGATCTAAAAGCATTCAATGCCTTAGGGCTACATGGAGTAACGGCCATAACCTGTATAACTGCTCAAAACACAAAACAAGTAAAAACAATACATAAACTTCCTGTTCAAAGAATAGAAAGTCAGATAGATACCATACTGGAAGACATGCAACCTGACGCGGCGAAAACAGGAATGCTCTACGATAAAGAAATTGTCAACATGGTTGCAGAGAAAATTAAACAATATCGCATGAAAACTGTTGTGGATCCTGTAATGATTGCTACAAGTGGGGACACCCTTTCCAAGAATGGTTTTATTAAAACACTCAAAAACAAACTGATACCAATAGCATACATGGTGACTCCAAACATTCAAGAAGCAAATGCGTTGACTGGGAGAGAATTAGAAGATGTAAACGATGTAAAAAAAGCATGCAAAGAAATTCAGGAGCTGGGACCCAATTACGTTCTCATTAAAGGAGGACATTTGAATGGTAAAAATGCAGAAGATGTACTGTTTGATGGCAAAGATTTTACTGTTTTTTCTCTACCCCGGATTCCAAATCGATTGGCACATGGTTCTGGATGCACATTATCTGCTTTAATAACTGGTTTCCTTGCTCTGGAAGAAAAACCAGTTGAAGCAGTTAGAAAAGCAAAACATGTGCTTTGGAATATGATAGACGAGGGATACAAACCGGGCAAAGGCGCGGATGTCCTTAATTTTTCGTGGAATGCTATGACAGAAATGCCTTCTTATTTTTCTGCAAATGAACATTTTGCCGTATGGCTTGAATTAAAAAAAGCGGTTGATGAGTTGCTTACGCTCTTACCGAGAGGCTTCATCCCGGAAGTTGGCATGAATATCGGTTATGCTTTACAAGACGCGAAAAAACTTGAGGATATTTGTGCAATAAATGGAAGAATTGTCAAAACAAAAGATAAACCAGTCAGATGCGGCGGTATGGAATTTGGTGTATCAAAACATGTGGCCTCAATAATTTTAGCGGCAATGAAATTTGATCGCGAAACAAGGTGTGCTATGAATCTAAAATATTCTGATGAAAACATAGAAAAATGCAAAAAAATAGAATTTAAAATAGGGACATTTGACAGATTACGAGAACCCAATGAAGCCAAATCAACAATGGAATGGGGAACTGCCCAGGCAATACAAAAACTTGGATCCATACCAGATATCATATATGATACGGGTGAGAAAGGCAAAGAGCCGATGATACGTATTTTAGGGAAAAATCCGAAAGACGTAGTAAATAAGGCACGTATTTTGTTTAAGAAAATATAATGTTTTTATCTATCGCAAGTTTTTAATATCGACTGTAGATGTCAGCACCTGACAGAAATTAATATTGTTAAACAGAAGGAATGTGACATGGAAGAAGCATTTATAAAATGGTTTGAAGAGCTAAGAATAGGAGATGTCCCAAGTGTTGGTGGAAAAAACGCATCTCTTGGAGAAATGATTCAGAATCTGAGTAAAAAGGGAGTAGCAGTCCCATCTGGTTTTGCAATTACTGCCTATGCATACAAATATATGATGGAAAAAGCAGGCATTGACAAAAAAATAAGAGAGATTCTTGCAGATCTTAACACCCACGATGTCAGAAATATTGCAGAGCGTGGAGAAAAGATAAGAAATCTAATCAAAAAAGCTTCTATCCCGCTTGACTTGGAAGAAGACATTCGAAAACATTACAAGGAAATGGAAAAGCGTTATGGAAAAAATGTTGATGTCGCAGTAAGAAGTAGCGCAACAGCAGAAGATTTGCCTGACGCAAGTTTTGCAGGTCAGCAAGAAACTTACCTTAATGTTAGAGGGGAAACGGACCTGCTGGAGAAAGTTAGAGATTGTTTTGCATCTTTGTTTACAAACCGAGCCATATCATATCGTGTTGACAAGGGATTTGATCATTTCAGTGTCTATCTTTCCGTCGGTGTACAGAGGATGGTACGATCTGACTTGGCTTGTTCTGGTGTTATGTTTTCTATTGATACTGAGAGTGGTTTTGAAGATGCAGTCTATATCACTGGTGCCTATGGACTTGGAGAAAACGTTGTACAAGGTGCTGTAAATCCTGATCAATTTTATGTGTTTAAGCCCACACTCAAAAAAGGATTCAAATCCATCGTTGAGAAAAAGATTGGATCAAAAGAGAAACGGCTTGTTTATGGAACAAAAGGAACTGTACAAAAGCCAGTTACAAAAAAGGAGCAGCAAAATTTTGTTATCAATGACGATGAGATTTTAAAGTTGGCCTCATGGGCGTGTATAATCGAGGATCATTACAAAAAACCCATGGATATTGAATGGGCAAAAGATGGAAAAACAAAAGAACTTTTTATTGTTCAAGCCAGACCCGAGACAGTACATTCACAGGAAGATGTTGCAATATTGAAAACCTATGTCCTTGAAGAAAAGGGCAATCTTCTTGCAGAAGGCGAGGCAGTGGGAACAAAGATAGGGCAAGGGGATGTCAACGTTATTGCAAATGCAAAAGACATACATAAATTCCTGAAAGGACAAGTTTTAGTTACAGATATGACCGACCCTGACTGGGAGCCTATAATGAAAATAGCTGGCGCAATAGTAACAAACAGAGGTGGTCGTACTTGTCATGCCGCAATTATTTCAAGAGAGCTTGGTATCCCTTGTGTTATTGGAACTGGCAATGGTACTTCAAAGATAAAGCATGGTTCAAAGGTTACAATTGATTGCAGCGAGGGCGTTGGTAGGATATACGACGGCTTGTTGAAATTCAGACTAGATGAAATAAGACTAGATAGCCTGCCTCAAACGAAAACAAAAATAATGATGAATGTTGGAGTTCCCGAGAAAGCATTCAAAGAAGGACAGACCCCAAATGATGGCATAGGACTTGCTAGAGAAGAGTTCATCATAAACTCATACATTGGTATTCATCCACTTGCGTTGATTAATTACGAACAATTAAAAAAGAAAGCAAAATCTGACCCGAAAATAGCAAAGGTTATCAAAAAGATTGATGAGAAAAGTGCCAACTACGAAGATAAAGTTGAGTTCTTCGTTGATAATTTAGCAAGAGGAATTGCAAAGATTGCTGCCGGATTTTATCCAAATGATGTCATAGTTCGTATGTCTGATTTTAAAACAAATGAGTATGCAAACCTCGTAGGCGGTTATCTATATGAGCCAGAGGAAAGCAATCCAATGATTGGCTGGAGAGGTGCATCTCGTTACTACGATCCAAAGTACAAAGCAGCATATGGACTAGAATGCAGAGCAATGAAAAAAGCCAGAGATGAGATGGGACTTACAAACATAAAGCCAATGATACCATTCTGTCGAACTCCTGAAGAGGGACGAAAGGTCATTCAAACGATGAACGAGTTTGGATTGAAACAGGGAGAAAACGGCCTTGAAGTATATGTCATGTGTGAGATACCATCAAATGTGATAGTAGCAGATCAGTTCGCAGATATATTCGACGGTTTCAGTATCGGTTCAAACGATCTAACGCAACTCACTCTAGGTCTTGACAGAGATTCAGATCTAGTTGCACACATATTCGATGAGAGAAACGATGCGGTAAAGCGACTTGTTGCTCAAGTGATTAAAACTGCTCACGAGCATAAACCGCGAAGAAAAGTTGGAATTTGCGGACAAGCGCCATCTGATTTCCCCGAGTTTGCTGAGTTCTTGGTTGAATGTGGCATCGACAGCATATCACTCAACCCAGATACAGTTATAAAAACAAAGCTAAAGATCGCTGAAGCAGAAAAAAGACTTGGAAGATAAAGCAAGACAATACCAGTAAAATCTCCATTTCATAATCTTTTTTATTTTCTCTACAAGAATCTAAATTTATTTTATAAAAGATGAGTTATTATTAAAATTACGTACCTGCAATATGCTTATATATAAGTTAATCTGATAATATATTTATGGGGTCATATTAAAATGAAATGTAAGTTTGTAAAAAATTTCTTGGTTTCATGCATTGTACTATTGTTTGTTGGAACTGGTATTTTGCCAGGAGTAGTTGGAGAGGGAAAAGATACAGGCAGTTATTACGGAGAACAAACCAACGGTTCGGTATCTGATAATGGAACATTAGATGTTCAATATATCTACAACATGACTAGGGCACTTAGCAATATTGTCTTCACTGAGTACGATGAGGAACATGGCGAGATTGTAATGGGAAGATCTTTTGGCACTAAAGGTGAACATAAAGCGGCAGAAATTCTCCTTGAAAATATGAGCAAATTGGGACTTTGGGCATATAAAGAAAGAATAAAACCAATATTTCCTTTGTATGACCTAACAACTAAAATTGAAATATTGGATTATGACGTAAAGATTAATAATGTAAGTATCAAAGATTGCTATGTGCGTGGTATACCACTTAGCCCCAAAGATTCTGAATTACCGCATAATTTCTCTTACAAAGGTTTGAAAATTCTGCGTGAACATCCCGCCCCCGAAAATGATAACGAAGATTATGTACTGATAAATAGAACGTTCAAACCTGACTTTACCTTCAACGGATATTCTTTTTTCAATTTTATAAAGGATAATCTGAAAGGTTTATTTGGCAAAAAGAATCAGATATCATATCCGCATTATAAGGGAAGACTTTCCTACGATTATTTAACTAATGACACATATGATATAGAAGGAACCGAACGTTCGCCCTTTACTTTTTTCATTAATAAATCAGTTGGGGAGATGACAGATTCAAATGCTGAAAATTTAACTGTTGATTTTTATGTCAATCAACGTTTGAATACGAGTGTGGAAAGTTACAATGTCATAGGACAATTAAATGGAACGAATCGAGCTAAAACTGTCTTAGTTTGTTGTCTTTATGATGGTTGGTGGGGACAATGCACTGCAGATTCTGCAATTGGTATGGCAATGGTTCTTGGCATTGCCAAATATTTTGTGGAACACAAAATTAAACCAAAATACAACATAAAATTCATAGGATTTGGCGGAGAGGAATATGGATGCAAAGGGTCACTTTATTATCAAATGACTCACCGCAGAGAAAGAATAATCTATGTTGTTGATCTGAATCAATTGGGTTTCCGACAAGACGAACCAAGACTTAGGCTTGAAGTTGTTGCAAACAACAGATTGTTTTTAGAAAAAATATGGAATGTTGTTGAAAGAACAGATTATATAAATAGAACAAATAACACGGCAGACATTGTAAAAATACTCAGCAAAACAGGCCATTTAAGCGATGATAGGGTGTTTGCCTTAGCTAGACCTCTACGTTGTAAAACCGTATGTTTTTTAAAAAATGGCATTTGGTTGCATCATCATAGAGATGGATTGGCGCATACTGAGGGGGACGTTTTAAAATATTTTTACTGGGATGATGTGAATACAACTGGAGAGATCGTCTTAAACGTTACCAAATATTTGGCTGTGAATCCTTGAGTTAAATTTGCAACTGCTTTGTATTTGCCGGTAGAAAATATTTTTATTGCTATTACTTGTTGGCGGTTTCATGGATATTTTTCCTTTGATATACATAAAATACAGAAAAATGCTAGGAGCAATAGACGGTAATGCGCTAGCAATAAATGATTTGCCTGAACTTTCTGATGGCAACATGATTTATATCAAAGATTTTGATGGAGCGGAAAAGGATGCGCCTAATCTTGAGATATACCAGAAACTATCGGATAAAAATGATTTATGGGTTGATGCTGGCCCTCGAAAGTTTGGAGATGTAGTTGATATAATCATGGCGGGTGCAAGTCGTATAACTATTATAAAGGATGTCTTCCCAATGAAAGAAATTCCAAATATAAAAGAAGTAACAGACAGTATGATTTATACGAACATTGACCTTGAAAAAGATCAAGAAATATTATTTACTTCTCCTCCTGGCATCGATGGATTAGTAGTATTTGATGACAAGAGCCAAACTGAACTGCTTAAAACGATTTGCAGTCAATACAAAGTATATGTTACTGAAGCAGATGAAAAAAACATTTCATATTGGAAAGATATTGGTGTAGCTGGTGTACTGCTGGATTTTGAAAAATTTAAATTGGTGAACAAAGATGACATCTGAGCTTGAAACCATTCTTGCTTTTTTGTTTAAACGCAGTGGAAAAGAAGAGTTGACTCCATCTGATCTTTATCTTCCGCTTTCAATGGATTTACAGTGGTTTTCTCCAAATCAAGCAAAAACTTTTGTAAATATGGCATTACAGCAAAAATTGCTAATAAAAAAAGAGGGAAAGCTATCACCAAGTTTTGATTATGAAAAAATTGTCGTACCCGTAGGTTTTCGTCCGTCAAAAAAGCCCATCGAAGAAAAAGAAATAAAAGAAGAGAAGTTAGATGTGGTAAAAACAATAATGGCTCGGATTGTTGAAAAAACAGGACAGGATGAACAGAGCGTTATAAAAAAAATTAAAGATATTGAAAAAGGAAAAAACGTAAGTCTGGAAGTTGCAGCACTATTGGTTAGCAAAGAATATGATGTGAATGTGGACGATTGTTTTGATGAAATAGAAGAAAATCTATTCAGAGAAAGTAAAGAATAACAGGGAGTAAAAGTACGCCCATGCAGTGACTTCTTCTAACACCCCAATGTATGGGTATCAATCCTACAAATGTTGCAACTATTAAAATTAGTAAACCCATTATTCCTGTGAATAGTAGGACCAATATTACTACTAAAGCAATAGTGGATTTAATCAACAAATTATATGGCACATTTGAAAAATGTTTTGCAAATATTTTTCCAATTTTTAATACTAAAAAATAAGACAGGGTTCCGCTCAACAAAATTGCCATCAGCAAATAAATAAGATTCGTAGGCATCGTAAATGCAGACCATTCTTCTACAGTTATCAAATCTGCTACTGCTAGCGTTACGCCGCTTCGTGCTCTGAGAATAATGAACAGAACTGCAACCACAAAAAATGCGCATGCGGTGTTTACTGCGGAAAGTGTAATAATTGTCTGTCTTTTGTTTGACTCTGCCCTAGTAGTCATGGCAATAATCGTTCCTGTCGCCGAGGTTATCCCGGAAATAATCGAAACAAGAATTCCTGCAAAGCTACCGGTTACAACAGACAAAATAGATGCTTTTTTGGCTTTTTTATCAAATCGGGGTTGTTCGATTCTCTGCTTGGGTATCTTTGGCTTTGTCATAAGCGAAGTTAAAAGAGTTGGTGTGCCAAAAAGCCCAGCTAGAGCTGGAAACAAAACAGGGGAAGGAAGTCCTACTGGGGAATTTAGAGGGACATTATATATTGTCAAGCCGAAAAGTCCTGAAAGAAGGAAAAGAAACGCTGCAAACAAAATTCCAAGTATCGAAGGCAATTTACCGCGTTTTCCAAAAATATCAATTCTGCCCTTTTCAGTCAAAATCATTAGTAGTAAAATTGCAATCAATACCCACAACATTATTTCTCTTAATGTGGAATAAAAAAACACAGGGCCACCTATGATGAATCGTATTGGATAAAGAATCAGGAAACAAAATATGATGGCGCCGTAACTTCCTATCGCCGCTAAAGCAACAGCCTCATATCCTTTTCCCTCGAGTAAAAGTGAGTGGGCAGGTAAAACTGATAGGGCCGTATTTTCCTCAGGTGCACCAAGAAAAGTGGTCGGGATAGCATCATGAAACGTATGAGAAATAGATGTAGAAATTATATAGACACCAATCAAAATAAGAATGAATTGCTCAGAGATACCATACTGAACAAGAAAACTTAACGCCCCAACTATCGCACTGGATAATGATAAAAAAATAATTGCAACATTATTTACGTGCAGGCCAGGAAGCAGGCCGGTTGCAATTCCAGTGATAACGCCCAAGATACAAAATAAGATTATTAGGAGAAGAGCCAACATGCTCTTTAATCTCCTACTAAAAAGATTCCGTGTGTTTCATCACTTACATCCAGCCTGTATCTAAACTCCTCACTTTTGAATGAAAATTTTGCAGCAACATTTACCTTTTGGCCTGAATGAACATTATATTTTGAAGGGTTACAAAAAACAATGATGGCATAGTTTTCTTCAGGATCATTTAGGTAAAAGTAGGTATCATAAATTGTATCGACATAGCCGGTTACGTTTACATTTAATCCTTCGTATTTTGTAGGGGATGATGCTAGTTGCCAAAGTGGCATTGAAATATTCTGCCATTTTTGTATAACTTTTACAAAATCTATGTTATCAACAACTATTTCCCAGTCGCCTTTATATTTTTGTACTTTGCCAGTTGCTTGAATTTTGTCACCATATTCTACTTCTGCCATTCCTTCTAAAAATACTATTGTTGATGCATTTTCGCTTTCGATTGTAATTATATGACTTCCGAAACTTGTTAAATAATATTCAGTTACTATTCCTTCAACAATGACGCTTTTGTCTTCATATTTTGGTACATCTTTTAATTCTATTAATATCGGTTGAGAAAGAGTTGATAAAAAATACAAGCAAGCTATACCTGCAATAGAAAATATTAGGGAGAAATGTTTTATCTTCATTTTCCACCAATTAATTTTCTAAAATAAAATATAAATTGTATTATTTAAATATTGCCTAGAGCAAGATCTATGCACCTATAAAACTTTTACAGACATAATAAGAATTGAAACAACAAGTAGTAATATGATAAATTGTTTTGATTCTTTCATTTTTGCGACCTTATTTTCCGAGATTGTTGTTATTTTATTAATAAGCAACGAAAACGTTCGGAAAAAGCCGAACGAAACATGATCTTTTATAGATACACTTTAGTGGAACTTTCATCCTAGTTTAAAATTGCGGGCTAGCTCCGGGGGTTCAAATCCCTTCCCCTTCACTCTTTATAGTTTAACTCTTCTGCATAATAAAAAATTCATAACCGTAATAATCGGAATATTCGTCATATATTTTAATTTCTTTTTCGCACTTTTCAAACACTTGTAAAGCAATTTTGTTATTATGATATTTTTTCTTTAATTTTTTAATCTCTTTATTCATTCCTGAATAAAAATCAACCCAACATGATTTTGGTAATGTAAAATGAGATAATACATTAAAGCCTTCATCTTTAATCAGAGAGATATTGCTTTTTATGTCCTTTATATCAGGGTATTCTTCATCCCAGAATTCCTTTAATGGTTTTGGAAGGTTCGGTAATAACAATGCTGCTTCGCTTACAACAAAATACCCTTTGTTTTTTAGTAGTTGATTACATTTTTTTAATCCATTCCGGAATCCCATAACAAAAAGTGCTCCTTCGGACCAAATAATATCAAAAGTATCATTTTTGAAATCCATCCCAAGCATTGATTGATTTTTTGGAATAATCCTATTATCAAATCCTCTTTTTTTTGAGTTCTGCATTAGAATATCTAAAAAAGGTTGGTAGTTATCTAAAGCAATAATTTTACCTTTGGAAATTCTTGCTAACTCGAGAGTCTGCATACCATACCCGCATCCAATATCAAGGATAAGTGGTTCAAATGGTAAATTTTTCAGATATGAAAATGCTTTTTTAGTAGATTTGTTATCCCCAGGTCCACCACGAGGAAGACCCAAGAATAGCTCATAGAAATATTCCATATCTTCCATAGTATCACGCTATAAAATAAATTAATTGCTCATAAATCTACTCATTTATATTCAACAGAAGAGAAGTTTAAATTTTACCGGTAAACTGGTGCTCAAATCCTTCCCCTGCACTTTTTCGACCAAATTGCTTGGTTGCATGCCAAAGTCGTGTTTGTTTTAGAAAAACCAAGCACTGTTTATTTTTGGCCTCTTTACATTCTGTAGAAAAATTTATATGAGTCTCGTTCTTCTCTGCTAAAAATAAGTGGTAATTCGGTGGGAGTTTAATGAAACAAACTGATATTGAATTAAAGGTATCTGAAGCGTTCCAACAAGATGTAGGTTATGGAAGAGCACGTATAGACAATCAGACACGCATAGATTTAGATTTATCAATTGGAGATGTTATAGAAATTCAGGGAACAAAAACCACTGCAGCTGTAGTCTGGAGAGCCCACCCCACAGACGAGGGCAAAAGGACAATTAGAATCGACAACCTCACAAGGAAAAATGTCGGGTCAGGACTGGGGGATCGTGTTAAAATAAAAAGAGCTGAAACCAAAGAAGCAAGAGATGTTACTTTGGCCCCACTCATATCTGAAGGACAGCAAATCCAGTTTGGTGCTGGTATTGAAATTCTAGTAAAAAAAGGTCTATTGAAACGTCCAATCTACAAAGGAGATAGCGTTGTAATACCTGGCATTGCCTTGTTTGGTAGTTCACTCCCATTTGTTGTAATTAATACTTCCCCAAACGGTATCGTTTTAATAAATGAAGAAACAAACATTAGCGTTAAAGAAGAGGCCGCTAGAACCGTTGAAGTCGAAGGCCCGAGAGTTAGTTACGAAGACATTGGCGGACTTCACGATGAGATTCTAAAAGTAAGAGAAATGATAGAGCTTCCACTGAAACATCCGGAGCTTTTTGACAGACTTGGTATCGACCCGCCAAAAGGGGTTTTGTTGCATGGGCCGCCAGGGACAGGTAAAACGCTTATCGCAAAAGCAGTGGCAAATGAGTCGGGTGCAAGCTTCTATACAATCAATGGGCCTGAAATTATGAGCAAATTTTATGGACAAAGTGAAGAGAACTTAAGAAAAATATTTGAAGAGGCTGAAAAAAACGCTCCTTCGATCATCTTTATTGATGAAATCGATGCGATTGCTCCAAAAAGAAGTGAAGTACATGGCGAGGTGGAGCGTCGTGTTGTATCTCAACTACTGACATTAATGGACGGACTGAAAGGCAGAGGAAAACTGATTGTTATTGGTGCTACAAACATTCCTGATTCAATTGATCCGGCGTTACGAAGACCTGGAAGATTTGACAGAGAAATCAGAATCGACGTTCCTGACAGAAACGGACGAAAGGAAGTTCTTCAAATTCATACTCGTGGCATGCCTATGAGCAAAGAAGTTAATCTTGATGAACTGGCCGACATAACATACGGTTTTGTTGGTGCAGATCTTATGGCTCTTGCTCGAGAGGCTGCAATGAATGCATTGAGAAGATACTTACCAGACATAGACCTAGAACAACCCATTCCTGTGGAAATGCTTGAAAAAATGGAAGTTACAATGGACGATTTCAAAAACGCTCACCGAGGGATTGAGCCATCTGCAATGAGAGAGTTCTTCGTAGAAATTCCAAAGATATCATGGAACGATGTCGGTGGATTGGAAGACGTAAAACAAAATCTGCGAGAGGCGGTCGAATGGCCTCTGACTAATCCCGACATGTTCAAACGCATGGGAATTCACGCACCCAGAGGAATTTTACTCTATGGGCCGCCAGGAACTGGAAAAACACTGCTTGCAAAAGCCGTTGCTCATGAATCAAAAGCAAACTTCATTTCAATAAAAGGACCCGAAGTCATGAGCAAGTGGGTTGGCGAAAGCGAAAAGGCAGTCCGAGAGCTCTTCAAAAAAGCACGACAGGTTGCACCAACCATTGTATTTCTAGATGAAATCGATTCAATTGCACCTAGAAGAGGCACATACAGCGGTTCGCACGTGACAGATAGTGTTGTAAACCAACTGCTTACAAGTATTGATGGCCTAGAAAGTATGGAAGGTGTTATTGTTTTAGGTGCGACTAATCGGCCCGATATAATTGACCAGGGGCTGCTTAGACCTGGAAGATTTGACAAGCTTATTTTGACGCCCGCCCCAGATAAAAAAGCAAGACTGGAAATACTCAAAATACACACAAAAGAAATGCCTTTGGAGGACGATGTTAATATCGAGGAATTGGCAGATGCTTGTGAAAATTATTCAGGTGCTGATCTTGAGGCGTTGTGCAGAGAAGCAGCAATGCTTGCAGTAAGAAAGAACATGAACGCCAAAAAAGTGGATAAGAAAAACTTCAATGATGCTATGAAAAGCGTTCGTGGTTCGCTTACCCCCGACGTCACAAAATTCTATAGCAAAATAGCGGAAGATCTTGGTAGCGGCGTAGCCAAAAAGGATAAAAAAGAAAAAGACATACAATATTTGTAGGCATATTAAATAAAAAGTATGCTATAATAAATATGAACGGAGGGAAAAAATGAGAGTAGCTGAAAACGAACTTAGAGGAAAATCCGTTATGAGTGAAGAGGGATTATACCTCGGTATTTTGAGAAATTCCACTGTTGATGAAAAAACAGGAACATTATTGGATATTTTGATAGAGCCTTCAGAAGATGTTGATCCAAGGTTATATCATTTGGACAACCAAGGCCATCTTGTGTTCCCGTTTAGTTCAATAAAATCAGTAAAAGATGTTATTGTAGTTGGAAATTAGAGTACCGCAAATTGCGTTGTACTCTTTTTTATATTTTATTAAAATTGGTTTGTATTTTTAGTTTGTTTTTGTGATATAATTCGGTCCAAGGGGGACCCCTTCATTTCGTGTGGAGATTATATTTTGGGGTATATGGTTTATAATAATGTTTAAAAGACGTAGTATACCTTCACGGTTATAAATTTGGCAGTATTTGAATATTGCGATTTTTAAAATTATAAAATTAAAAAAATATTAGGATATTAAATCAGGATGAAAACACTTCCATAGGAAATGAAGGCCTCTCCCTACTTTAATTCCAACAGATGGAAATAAGGGTTGAAATTTTACATAAAACTTAATATACCTCAATCAATTACGAATGAGTCGGGAGGAAAATTTTACGAGCAAAAATACGGTAAATAGTGATATCTTTGGCCATCTTTTGAAGTCAGACGGTCTATTCATAAATAGAGAAGCAATGCGCTCAACTTACATGCCAGAAATCCTTCCCCACAGAGAAAAAGAAATCAACGAATTAGCATCAGTTTTAGTGCCTGCACTAAGACGAGAAACTCCATCAAATGTTTTTATTTATGGCAAAACAGGAACTGGAAAAACTGCGGTTGCAAAGTTTGTTGGAAAAGAATTATTAAAAAAAGGCGAAGAGACAGGCATAAGTGTCAACTTTATCTATATCAATTGTGAAGTGGTCGATACACAATACCGCCTCATGCAAAATATTGCAAATCATTTTATTGAAGAATGGTCCGAGCGCATACCTTTTACTGGCTGGCCCACCGACGAAGTATATTCTAAACTAAGAACAATGATAGATGAGCGCGGAGGCGTTACTGTTGTCTTTCTTGATGAGGTAGACAAACTCAAGGGTGACGAAGCACTCTACAATTTATCTAGAATCAATAACGATCTTAAAAAATCCAAAGTTTCAATAATTGGAATATCAAATGATTTGAAATTCACTGAGTTTTTAGACCCTCGCGTAAAATCAAGTCTTGGGGAAGAAAATATGATTTTCCCACCATATGATGCTGGCGAATTGCAGGATATTTTGGAACAGCGCGTAGATATCGCACTGAAAAAAGGATCAATTGATGGAGATGTAATTCCACTATGTTCTGCATTGGCCGCGCAAGAGCACGGCGATGCACGAAGGGCATTGGATCTTCTTAGAATGGCGGCTGAACTTGCGGAACGAAGTGGAGCACTAAAGGTAACAAAAAAATTCGTTAGGCAGGCACAGAGCAAAATCGAAATTGATCGCATAAAAGAAGTTGTTCGCACGCTACCGACTCAATCCAAGCTTATTTTACTGGCTATCCTTTTGCAAGAGAAACATAATGAAAAATCAGGCAAGACGGGGTCAATTACAACTGGGGATGTATATGATATCTATGAGGATTTGTGCAAAAAAACAAGAACCGACTCTTTGACCCAGAGAAGAATTGCAGACCTTATATCTGAGATGGACATGCTTGGGATAATTACTGCCCGTGTTATTTCTAAAGGAAGATACGGACGAACTAAAGAAATTAAAATGTCATCATCAAATGATATCATTAGCATTTTGCAAGACGATGAGCTGTTCAAAGAGCTTTCAAATTATAAGATTCGCGGGCAAGCACGGTTGATATAATTATTTAAAACTTCTATTTTTAAAATAAAAAAAAGAAAGGTTTGGTTGATAGTGTTTTAACTATTTGTTACAGTTGAACCAGTTGCATACTGCCGAGTAGCACCAATTAATTGTTCACTTGGTTGGCTACTAGGTTGAGTTTGTGGAACAGAGTATGTTGATGTACACCCCTCGCCAGGCATCACAATAATAAGGGCACCTACGCCAAGTACGCTATATACAGGCAGCATCCAAGATCCATATGGACCATAACAACAGTAACCCAAAAACCCAATTATAAACCCTTGGTGGTTTCCTCGGTATCTCTCGATTAAATTTATTGATGTTGCTGCAGGAGTATTGGCGTGATTCAAACCAGACCAATACACAACCGCAGAAGGGCCAAAGTACATCGTAACAACCAATAACAGTAGAGCACCGGGTAATGCAATTAATGATTCGCCAGCTCCACCGCTGTTTATGGCTCCTGCGTGTATTGGGAAAAAGATACCCAAATCTTCTTCAATTTGTTCTATGTCCTGGCTGGTTGCCGCCCCATCATCTTCTATTTCATCTATTATTGCCTGTACTAAACTAAGGACATCAGGGTTATCGATATATTGTAAAGATTCGTATAGTGTCGATAATTTATCCAATCCAATATTTATATCGGGATCAACTTGACTCTCGTAAGATTGAACTACAGCACTTGATTCCAATTCCATATTTGGCTGTGTCATGGTTACAGCAGTTGCGCTGGAAGCCATCAACAACGCGACTAAAACAGCTCCAAAAACTATTATGTTTTTCTTCATTTCCTTCATTTCATTTCACCCATACATAATTAAATATTTTTACTAATATATAAACATTTCCAAAAAATATGCATTTGATAAAAAAAAAAGAAGAAAAATCAGTTTATAAAATTTATCTTCTTATGGTAAAAAATTGAGTTTTACTCCCCTAATATTAAGTTGATTGTTAGGAATGCTTTGATTTTGAATTAATTTTTCATGTTAATTTTGGTTTGATTACTAGATGCATTAGACTAGATACAGTAATGCTGACCCGTGGATTGTAAACCATTTGCCTGTTTCTTCTTCTCCTCTGGAAAACGTTCCTGAGAAACCAACGCACAACCCTATTTTATCATCAACAATATGCTGTTGGGCACCAGCTAAAGTAATTGTTATATTTATTTCTCTCACAGGGTTTAAAGAATGTTTTGCATTCCAGAAAAGCAAACCAAATACTATAGTCCCCGAATTTTGAAAAGGATGCCCAACCCTCATCGCATAACCTGGATTAGGATAAGCTCCTGTGGTAATTGACGCGCCACTGCCAGCTATAATACCAAATTCTAAATCATACTCATTTACAATCTGTTCTATATCATAACTATTTACAAAACCTTTTGAATCCATCTCGGTAATTACTGCTTGTACTAACACGCGAGCATCCGGATTGCCAATATGGCATAATGAATCCGAAAGAATTTTTCTTTGATAAGATCCACTCAGATAAATTCCCGACTTTACACAAGAGACGCTACTAATTCCTAACTTCGAAATATCATTTTGTTGTGTCATAGTCCCAATAGACGTGCCGGAAACCATGAGTAATGCGACTAAAAAAGCCCCAAAAAACAATGAATTTTTTTTCATGTTTTTCATCTTCTGCCCCCAAAACTATTATCTAATATTAATTATCTATATTCTACTATATATTTATTGCTAGATTTACAACCTTTTTCCCATAAAAGAAACATAATAAAAACCATTCTAAGAAATCATATAAGGTGGGGGAATCGGGCACATTTCTGTGTTTACCGGCACCTTTCTCTTCGTATTTGGCTCCCCTCATGTTCCAAATACTTAATCTTAATTTGAGGAATCGAGTCCAGTAATGGAAGACCCATCCTTTTTCAGACGGTCCAAATTCCCCCAAAATTGTAATGTGCTTTGAATAAATAAAGTTTTATGATTTTTCAAAAAACAAAATCCACAAAACGTTCACAAAAAGGCAAGAGTTGTTAAATAAGTCATATAAATAAAAAAGATACAAATAATAATCATGCAACAGTTTAAACTAGATAATTCAGCGATAACAAAGATAGCAGGGCTTTGTGGCATCCTTGTTCCTATCGTCGTGTTCGTGTGCATTGGGCTATCTATGACACAAGCACCATGGTTCAGATGGACACACAATGCACTGAGCGATCTTGGCATTAAAAGTGATGCTGCAGCGCTTTTCAACTTTGGCATGATGTTGGGCGGAATTTTTACCTTTGTGTTCTCTCTAGGATTGGTAAGAATATTATCAAACAAAATTGGAGCATATGTTCTTAGTTTAAGTGCGCTAGGGCTTATAGGGATAGGGCTATTCCCTGAAGATATCTTTACTCTTCATTTTATTTCTTCTGCTGCCTTCTTTGTGTTGCTTGCTATTTCTATGCTACTTATTGGACTCAAGATAAAACAAAACCCTTTTGAAAGAAACATGGGCATGCTTGCAACACTTTTCGCTGTGGTGGCCATCGGTTCAACTATTTTTTTAATACCATTTGAAGGAGTTGCTATTCCTGAAGCTTTTGCTTGCTTCCCTGCTTTTATTTGGTGCATGGCATATGGAGCAAAAATGACGTCAACTAAAAGCACAGGATCGTTTTTAAATAAAACCAATCTCCAGCAAGTTAAGTTATAATATTATAAACAGGAACAAGGTCCCTGCGATAATTGGTTGGTGCAACAGATATATAGCTAGAGAATGTTGCCCAAGCCAGGAAAATGCTGAAATAGGTTTGTATTTTGAGAGGTCAGGCATACGGAATTGTCTTTTGTTGTCCTTGTAGAGCCAGCGACCCAATGCAATACCAACTAGACATAGGCCAAGCCAAGGGAATATCGGGAAGTAGTCGACTGTATAACTGTATATGTTTGTTTGGTGCAACCCTGCCGCTAGATGTAGTATTGTTGGATTTTCCACAGGAAACATCGGCATGACAAAGCCGAATATTATTACCATCGCTCCTATTAAGAACGTATATGTTGGTTTCATTTTTAGAAATAGAGCACTTAGGACAATACATAAACCTATACAATGCAACACTCCGAACAATATGGGTCTGTCGGGCATGAATAGCAATGTTGCAGTTGTTAGTATCATCCCTAGACTAAATATTTTTAATCCTCTTAGAATGCAATGCTGATCGTATTTCTTTTGATCGTAGGATGGCTTGCTAGCTTTTCTGTTGTAACTTACAGCCAGACACATACCCACCAGTAAAAAGAACATAATTGGTGCAATTTTTCCAAACTGGTATATCTGTTGATTAAGAGGCACAAGTCCAAAATAATCTAAATCCCAGAGCGCATGAAGGGATACCATTATCATGATGGCAAAACCTCTGAGTAGATCAAGTTCCATAAATCTATCTGCAGTAGATTTGTTTAATTTTAACTTATTGAAGTTTAGGTTAACAGATCTATTTAGGTTTATATTGACCGTCATTTTCCTTTCACCTCTACAGATATGTGCTACTATGAGCCTTGTTAACCTTTGGCACTAATTATATTTAAAGCTATTGTGTTAAAATGACAAAATGAAAAACAGTCAGTACATCTGACAGTTATCTAATATATCAGGTTAAAAATTAAGTGAAAAAAAGCAAGAGGATTTTCGAGCAAAATTTATAAAGAGTACTTATTATTGCAAAGACGGAGGGAACAAACTATGGTAGATGCACCAAAAAAGAATTTAGAAGGAAAGACATGTGCCGATTGTATCCACTACAGAGTGGATAAATTTAATCCTAGAAAAGGAACTTGTTATGGGCGTCCTGTGTATGTAGCAGATGCTTGCAATTGTCTTACGCCCAAGGCGTAAACATTTTAACTTTACACCAGGGCCTCTTTACTTATTTTTAGGATATGTCTAATTAGTTGTCTATAGTGATAATTCTCCCTTTCTAAGTGCTTCAACGGGAGAAAGCTTTGCTGCTTTTTTTGCTGGAAGTGCAGCAGCTAAAACAGATAATATTATGGGTAACAACATTGCAACCAAAATCGTAAGCCAATTTACAATAAAACCAATCTTTAACTGCGTCCCGGCAATAAATTGTACATTGACGCCATACCAGTTTACAAGATTCATAACTATTATCGATAAGAATATGCCTATCAACCCAGCTATAACTCCTAAAACCAGACCCTGGTAAAGGAATATTTTAAAAATAACCCTATCGCGGGCCCCAAACGCCTTAAGCGCTCCAATCTCCCTTGTTTTACGCAGTATTATGGAATCCATGACATACTTTATTGCTGCCCCACAAAGAAACAGCGTTACAGCAATACTGCCCCAAAGCATTATTGTAACTACATCCTGCATTGATCCGGCGATGTAAACAAGGAAGTCGTGCCAACTAAAAACCTTCAGACCTGGAACAAGATCTCCGACACTCTCTTTTACTGCTTCAGAGTATCCCACGGGATCCAATCTTGTAGCCGGCTCAGGTGCTTTAACTAACACTACATCTCCGCGATTTTTGTCGATCGTTATCGGGTTAAACCCTCTGAAAGTGCCTACTCCAGGTATGTGCCAGTCTCTTCCAGTTATAGTTCCGTATCCCTTTATCTCTCTAAGTGAATCTGCGTTCATAAACCACATCAAAGCATCAAGTGTTGGCGTACCACTTTCATATAAACCTATAACTTTGACAGTAACTACAGCATAGCTGGTCTCTCTTCCAGACATGCCTAGTGTAAGAAATATCGTCTTTCCTACAGCTACAGAAGGATGAATCTTTGCTACTGTTGCTCCTACAATTATTGGATAAGGTTCTTCTTCTTGCATTAGTTTCTGCCCTGAACCATAGGTAAAATCAGGCAGAGAGCCAGGCCCTTCTATCTGAACATAAAGTGGTGTGTGCCCTCTTAGAACATGGTCACCACTATTAAAAAAACGCCCTTCAACTATCTTATCCTTTATGCCTGAGATTTTTGCATCACTTGATGGATCTATGCCTTGTATTGTACAGGCGTCAACTGCCTCTCCTGCAGTACCTAAGCCGTATGTACCCTGTGCAGTTACCCTAATAGTAGTTTCATAGTCCGGCAACTCTCGCTCTATTTTTTTAGCAATATTGCCTGCATTCTGCAGCTCTTTTTCGGTGCCATATAAATCCCTTATATTGCAACTTCCATCTGTAATAACAGCATCAGACGTTATTATTTTAGTAGTATCATCCACCACTTGCATCATATAATTCAAATAGGCGTTCTCAAGCATGAATGAAGTCATTGTCAACGCAATAACAACGACTATGACTATGTAGATTCGTTTATGCTCTCTTAACTCTCCCAAAGCCAGACGTCTGCTAACGCTCATTTATGCTTCCTCCTTTGCTTGTTATTGACGTCTCTGCCTAATTTTTTCAAAGCACCATCAAAACCTGCATGATTCTTTGCAGTGTCTCCAATAATCTTACCATCTTTCAAAACAATCGTCCTTCTTCCGTAGCGGGCAATATCCATATCGTGGGAAACAAATACAAAAGTCGATTTCCTCTTTTCATTCATTTTAACGAGTAATTTCATAACCTCTCGACTATTTTCTGAATCCAAAGCACCCGTTGGTTCATCCGCCAAAACAAGAACAGGATCATTTACTAAAGCTCGGGCTATGGCTACCTTTTGTTGCTCACCACCCGATAGATGTATTCCTTTGTGGTCAGCTCGATGCGCAATTCCGACTTCTTTTAGTAGACTATGGGCCTTCTTTTCTAATTCCGGAACATCCTTTTCCATTATCCATCCTGGTAGCATCACATTCTCCAAAACAGTCAATCTTGGAATCAGGTTATAATTCTGGAAAACAAAACCTAATTTTTCCCCTCGGAATAGCGCAATTTCCAGTCCGCTAATTTTTGAAGTATCCTTTCCATCGATGTAGACTGCGCCAGATGAGGGTCTATCTAAAAGCCCCATGCAATGAAGTAACGTCGATTTGCCGCAACCTGACGGACCTATAATTGATACAAACTCCCCTGAATAAATTTCCAAAGAGGCGGCGTCTAGTGCTTTGACTTCCACTCCATACTCATTATACTTTTTGCTCACGCACTCTAGTTTTACTATGGGTTTACTTGCCTTGGGCATCGTCTCTAGTTAAAAGGAAGGAACCTATATAAATATTTGTTGAAAAATATTAAATGAAATATTATTTAAATAATAGAAAAATATGGTGCCCTGCTCTATCCAACGTAGTGGGATGTTTCTTTGTCAGAATTCTTCTTCACGTTTGGTTTTGCTTCAAGTACATCAATTGCAAGCATTACGTGCAGAGGGATAATTCTAATCTTGCCTGCCATGTTACCATGTTTTTTGCCAAGTTCCATCAGAACTCCAACTTCATCTACGCCGATTGACATGAATCCCTTGAATATTCCCTCGGTTTCAAGTGCATTGTCTCTTCCGCCAAGTGATGTTATTTTATACTCTGAGCCTTCTGTTAATTCTATTTCTAATTTTTTATCCATTAGCTTCCCTTCTTTTGTTTTTCAACAAGTTTTTGCAAGTGTTCTACAGTCTTGCCGTAATTCTCAATTGCTACTTTAAGATGCGCTTCGACAAAGTTCCAGGCTTTTTGAAGGTTTCCATAGCGCAAACGATAGGCCTTTTTGGTTTGTTTGGCTGTTTCATCAAAAATTTGAACCTCTTCAAGGATATCAAATCCTTTGAGTTTATTCAGATGTCTGTACACAGTCGGTTTAGATATTTCAAGTTTCGCAGCAATGTCTTCAACAAACCATGCTTTTGTAGGGTGTTTTAGGAAAAAATCTGCAAAAATCTTGTAAGGAATTGCCGGATCCGATCCCTTCGCCAGATAGCCTATCTGTTCAAAAAACATCTTTGCAGCAACATCTAGATCATCTTCGCCGACAAGCGGGGTATTACTAACAATCTGCATTTCAAATGTCATATTAAAAACCTCAAAGTAGAATGGAACACCGACTTATAAGATTTATTTAACTACGTAAAGACAAAGAGGTAAATTAGTACAATGGATGCCTTAAATCATATAATTGGTAAATATTTATCGATTTCCCATTTTGTTACATGCGTACGATATTCATCCCATTCTTTGCGCTTAACATGTAAAAAGTTGTTGTAGATATGATCTCCCAAAATCTCTCTAACAAACTCACTTTTGTCCATAAGTGAAAGTGCATGACCTAAGCTTTCGGGCAAATGATCGATCCCATGTTGTTTTCGTTCCTCATCTGTGAGAGCATATATATTTTTTTCAACAGGTTCAGGCGGCTCCAGTTTTTCTTCAACTCCTTTCCATCCTGCTGCAAGCATGACTGCAAATTGCAGATAAGGATTGCCAGATAAATCGGGATTACGTAGTTCGCATCTTGTGCTTTTTTCCCTCTTTGATGGAATTCGAATAAGTGCACTTCGGTTTCTGTTTGCCCATGAGATGTACGTCGGTGCCTCATATCCTGGGACAAGTCGCTTATATGAATTTACTGTTGGATTGAGTATCGCACAAATTTCTTTAACGTACTTTAAAAGCCCAGCAATAAAATAGCGCGCAACATCGCTTAATTGATTTTTATCATTCGGATCGTAAAATGCATTTTTGCCATCTGGAGTAAAAAACGAGTGATGCGTGTGCATTCCAGATCCGTTTATACCATACAGCGGTTTAGGCATAAATGACGCATGCAGGTTATGTTTGGTGGCAATTACCTTTGTTACATATTTTAGCGTAATGACTCTATCTGCAGTTGTCAATGCATCATCATATCTGAAATTTATCTCATGTTGGCCATGTGATGCCTCATGATGAAATGTGTATGTTTTTAGACCCATTTCTTCAAGCGCAAGTGAAATATCGGCTCGAACACCCTCCGCCAGATCTCGGTGCGATAAATCAAAATAGCCTGCATAATCGTTTGGTATCAAAGTTGAGTTTTCACCGTTTTTCTTAAACAAAAAAAACTCACATTCTGGACCGGCATTGTAAAGATAGCCTGCTTCTTTTACTTTGCTTACAATTTTTTCCAACACGTACTTAGTGTCGCCAGGAAAACGTTTGCCGTTCGGTTCATAGATATCACAATTTAATTTTGCAGTTTTTCTTTGTTCTATAGTTTCAGGAAGAATTACAAAACTGTTCGGATCCGGTTTCGCAATTTTGTCCGATTCCTCAATAGTTGCGTATCCTGCTACAGATGACCCATCAAAAGGTATTCCATCTTCTAGTGCTTCTTCTAATCTATTTACCGGGAGTATAATATTTTTTGGGGCACCAAGAATATCCACAAATTGAAGCCTGATAAATACTATGTTCTTCTCTTTAGCAACATCTATTACATCATTATTTGTTTTAATCTCAAATTTCAAATCCACCCTCTTCACCTCCAGTTTAAAAAAATAATTTACATTATAACGAATGCATTTGCATTATTTAATAGTTAATAAAAATTTTTTCTTTAACAACTAAAGATGGCAAAATCACACAAAAGTTACATAGAATTCTTTTTAACAAAAAAATTAAAAAGAGAAAAAAAGAAAGAACAAATGGTTTTTAACCATTCAATATTTTTGTGACTTCTTTTTCATCCACATCAGTGATATATGGCAGACCACTAATATCTGCAGCTTCTTTCGTAAGGGCTGCGATATCATCTCGTGAAATATAATCCAAGGTGAATTTTCGACAACCAGCCATGATCTGTCGTAACCCTTGATGGAGGCGCTCCATGTAAGTGTAAAGACCAATTGCGCCAGTTGGTAGTTTTTCAAAGTCTTTTCCATATTTCCTCTTGAGTTCTGGTGCGGTCACAAAGATTTCTTCCGGGGTGTTGCCGAAACGTTCTATGTACATGGGGACCATAGATTCGTTGATTTTCTTTCCTATGGTTTTCCCGACCATCGCTGCAGCAAGAGGCCCTCGTGCCATTCCAACGAGCTTAAAGTACGGAGCACCAAGAGCGAGTCCTTTGAGTATCTGATCTTCAAAAGTAAACCCACCAGCAATCGCAATATCTGGGACATACTCCCCCTTCTTCGCAAGCTTATCTACATAATTGTACAGCATAGAATGAAGCTCAACCGGTGGAATGCCCCACTCGTTCATCATTCGCCAGGGGCTCATCCCAGTTCCACCACCAGCTGCATCAACCGTCAGTAAATCGATTTTTGCTTTGGATGCATATTTTACCGCTTGTGCAAGTGCAACTGGTCGGTATGCGCCAGTCTTAAGGAAAACGCGTTTCGCACCACAGTCACGGAGTTCTTTGACACGTTTCATAAATGCTGCCTCGGATACCATTCCTACTCGTGAATGCCGTTCGAACTCACGGAAACTTCCTTTTTCAAATGCAGCAATGATATCTTTGTCTGTTGGATCTGGGAGAACAACATACCCTCGTTTCTTCAATTCCTGTGCCCTCTTGAGATCTTTAATTTTTACTTCACCACCGATGTTCTTTGCGCCTTGACCCCATTTCAGTTCAACAGCATCAACATTCAGCTCTGAAATCGCATATTCATGGACACCAAGATTCGTATCCTCCACGTTTGATTGAACAATAATTGCGCCGTAACCCTTCTGCTGCCATTTCTTGTACAAACCAACACGCCATTCCAGGTCGGGTGAATGCTTCACTTTTCCTTTCACAAACTCAGCGTCAGGGTCCATACCGCAGACGTTTTCACCAATTGTCAAGGGAATGCCAGTTATCGCTGCACCAACTGCAAGGCCCTCCCAGTTGTTTTTCGCAATCGCAGTGGAACCAAGACCAGGGATGATCATCGGCATCTTCACCTTTAATGGATTTTCTTTACAGACGGTTCGCTCCAGGTTCACATTTGAAAAAATCGCTCGATCGCTGTTCGTTTCAATTCCCCATGCACCAACAACACCACCAAGGATAGTGAAATGAGATAAGTCAACCGGGTATACCTTTTCACACGCAGACGTGATGATACCAAACGGTTGCGGGTAGATTACTTCGTGACCGCGATAGGCTGATTTTCCTATCTCACACATGCCGATACATCCATCGACACAGGTAGCACACATTCCACTGAGCGAGTTAATCGCTCCTTCGGTTCTGTTTTTACTTAGCGTTGCGGCAGATGCATTTACTTTTGTTAATGACATAATCTTTTACCTCCAAACATTTATTTTTTCTCTATTTTCTTTTTCTTTCTTCCTAATTCCTCATAACACCATCCACAAGTTTCAAGGAAGCACATTTTGTTATCCTCTTCCTTTAAACATACTGGTTGAACATTCAAACACGCATTGCACAAATCTGTATCTGCATTCGGCCCCTGACAACGTAGCTCACATGTCGGACAAATATACATACAGCCACCACAGGTCCGACAGACATCTGATTTCAGATCAAATGGCGTTGTAATCTTACGGTTTTTACCACGGTTCACAAATCCGATTGCTTTTGCCATCATCTGCTCTTCGCACATCCGTACACAGAGCCCACAGAGGATACAATCATTCGTACGATCGACTTTGAATCGCACTTGTGTTACCTCCATGGCAGACGCAAGGTCTTGGACGGTCTTTGACGACGGACACATTGCCACCAACAACTCGACAAGCATCTTGCGAGCAGTGACAACACGCTTGGAGTTTGTTCGAACAAACAACCCTTGTTCCGCAGGATACGTACATGACGATACGAGTTTTGCGTTTTCACCTTTCCCAATTTCAACAACACATAAGCGACACGCGCCATAGTCAGATAGTCCGTCGAAATGACATAAGGTAGGTATCTCTAGCCCATAGAATCGTGCAGCATCGAGAATTGTTGATCCTTCTTCGACCTGGACAGGGATTCCGTCGATCGTCATTTCAATCATCGCGGCACCTCCAGTGGTTTTTCTTTTTGAATTTTTTCTTGTAGCTCAAGTTCAAGGTCACAGCGGAGACATCGTTTCGCTTCTTTCATCGCAAGCGCTTTAGTGTA
>JBFYMG010000008.1:0-3504 GCA_041305025.1 Thermoplasmatales archaeon | reverse complement strand
AATCAGCGACCATGGTACTCATATGCAAACCTACGCCTTTTACTGTAGCCAAACCATGAATAAGTGATTTTTCACCGTTAATATCTGTGTTGGCAATTCTTACTATATATTTGAAATCAGGTCCTCTCTTTGGTAACTCTTTTTTAATCTCTGGTTTTCCTTGTTTGCCCTTTTTCTCCTGCGTGCCATCTTTTTGTTTCATTTTTTCTTTGGCAGGTTCTTGCGGCTTTGATTCTTCTTTTATGTCTTTCGATGGTACTTCATTTTTAGCCACTTGTTGCGGCTGTTCTACTTCTTCATCTTTAACTTCTTCAGGCATCTTTTCATCTGGTTTTGATGTATCGTCCAAGTTAATACCTCAATATGTTGTGATATCAATTACTCCCTATTAATTATAAGAAAGTATTTGCCATTAATAAAGGAAGTTATATTTAAGCGTTAGGTAGGCTCAAATTTCGTATAAATATTTACTGAAAATACGAATTTGCATTTTTTGGGTGGTTATGCAATTCTTAATGCTGTTCTCTCCTGCACACCTATCCCAGGGATGCTCATTCTTTTTGTAATTCTGTCAATTATTTCAGTCATTACAAAGGTAAAGATTAGATAAATTAGCGCGATAATGAGAAATATTTCTGTATACCTAAAGTTTCTTGAGGCAATGAGCTCTCCTTCTTTGGTTAGTTCTCTAACCTGAATTATGTAAGCTATAGATGTGTACTTAAAAAGGTAAATTACCTCATTAGACCAGGCAGGTATTGAAATACGTAACGCCTGCGGAAGAACCACATTTTTGATTGATTGGAGTTTTGTCATTCCTAATGTTCTTGCTGCAGTCATCTGACCCGAAGGAATTGCCTGTATCGACCCTCGTAGATATTCTGCTTGATATGCACCGCTGTTTAGAGATAACCCAAGCAATGCAGAGTGGAGCGGCGAAAGAACAATTCCAAGAGATGGTAAGCCAAAATATATGATGAAAAGTTGGACAAGTAACGGTGTTCCTCTAATCATCTCAATGTATCCGATGCATATACTGGAAATCACCTTATTTCCATAGACGCGCCCGAGAGAAAGACTAATTCCTAGTATAAAACCAACTATTAATGAAACAATGGTTAGAAGACATGTTACAGATAATCCATCAAGAAGTTTCGGTAAAGAATCTAAAAAAAATTCCCAAAGTCCTGTTGTTGCCGTTTTTTCTCACTCCTCTCCGTATAACGTAGAAATTTTTCCAAGGAACTGTTTGGTCCGCTCCATTTTTGGATTTTGAAACATTTGTTTAGGTGAGCCGCTTTCAACGACGACTCCGCCTTCCATAAAGATGATTTCATCTGCGACATTTCGTGCAAATCCCATCTCGTGAGTAACAACGAGCATCGCCACTTTGCCGGCAAGCGATTTCATGACTTCTAGAACATCGCCGATTAGTTCTGGATCGAGAGCTGAGGTTGGCTCATCAAAGAGGATGATGCTTGGGTCCATAGCTAATGCACGTGCGATACCAACTCGCTGTTTCTGACCACCTGAAAGCTGTGCGGGGTATTGATTTGCTTGTTTTTCCAAACCAACTCTCTGCAATTCATCCTTTGCTCTTTCTCGTGCTTTCTCTTTCTCCATTCGTTTTACTTTTTCCAGTCCGATGCTCACATTTTTTAGGGCAGTGAGATGATTGAATAGATTAAAATCCTGAAAAACAAAACCGATTTTTTGACGAATTATATTAATGTCCGTCGACGGGTTTGTGATTTCCTCGCCCTCAAGCCATACTTTGCCTTTATCTGGTGGATCTAATTGATTAATACATTTTAGAAGTGTACTTTTTCCTGTTCCGCTAGTTCCGATTATAACCTTCGTTTCATGTTTTTCCATGTTGAAGGATATTCCTTTCAAAACCTCACAAGCACCGTAGGATTTGTAAATATCTTTTACTTGAAGCATTGGCATGATTTTTTTCTCCTTTTTATCGGGTGTTGATTACCTCCAAACCCGAGAGTCTGTATCTCTTCTCAAGATAACTTAGCCCTCGGTTTATAGAGAATACAAGGATAAAATATATTAGTGCTATGAACAAGAGAATATACAGTGCTGACTCAGGGTCTCGAACTATAATATACCTACTCTGTCTCATTAAATCGATGACCCCAATAGCAATTGCGATTGACGTATCCTTTAGAACTATGGTAAACTCATTAGACCATCCTGGTATAGACAACCTGAGCATCTGAGGGAGAATTATATAGCGCATAGCCTTGAGCTTTGACATCCCTAGTGATCTCGCCGCAGTGAACTGACCCTCAGGTATAGAATTTATCGCACTTCTATATATCTGAATCTGATACGCAGTACTGTGAAGGGCAAGACCTATAACTGCTGCGATAAAAACATCGAGAATAATACCAGCTTGGGCCAGGCCAAAATAAATAAGAATGAAAATTACAAGAAGAGGTATGCCTCTGAAGACTTTTTCATATATTAAAATAAGAAAAGGAAGGGGTTGCCTCGAATAAGAACGACCCATCGCCATTATTATGGCAAGAATCGATGCCGCGAAAACACTGGTTAATGTCAAGCCTATCGTAACGGATAGACCTTTCATCAGCTGAGGAAACGACTTGATCAATATGTCGATTGCCAACGGATCACTTACGCTTTTTACCCGAAGTATTTTTTAACTAAAACATTCCACTCTTCAGAGGCCATGTAATCTTCCAATGCTTGGTTTATTTTTTGTAGTAACTCTGTATTTTCTTTTTTGACGCCAAGACCAAATGATTCGTTTGTACCAATTACGTATATGACTTTTGTAGCGCCTTCTGCTGCAAATGCTTTTCCGACAGGCTCATCGATAATAATTGCATCAACTCTCCATCCAGTCGGTAGAGTTAGATCCCATACTGCATCGGTATATGAACTATAGCTCTCAAAAGTAATGTTCAGAGAATAATTGATATTTTGTTCTTGCAGCCAAGTCTCATTCATTAGATGTTCTTCGACCCACTTTGCGCCTGTTGTACCAGTTTGTGCACCAAGTTTCAAATTAGCAAAGTCTGTATAATTAACAATAGTTATAGTCGAATCTGTTCTTACTAACACAGATTGATTTGATGTATAGTACGGGATACTAAAAGAGATCTGTTCAGATCGTTCTGCATCTATTGTCATTCCAGCAGCAATTACATCGATTATTCCTGATTGTGCCGCACCAATCAATTGGCCAAAGCCCATGTCTTGTACTTCAACTTCATACCCGAGATCGGTGAGAATCGCTGTTACCATCTCTATGTCAAACCCTGTGATTGTCCCGTTGTCGTCTACATATTCGAAAGGTGGAAACAATGCTTCAGTTCCTACAACAATCTTGTTTTTTTTCTCCTCTGTACATCCTGACAAAGCAACAGATATCGACACCATTGCTATTATCAAAACCATTGATATTGCTTTCATTTCTTTTCTCATAAATTTTCCTCCCACTTTTGATAAACATATGTTTTGACTATT
>JBFYMG010000007.1:0-10071 GCA_041305025.1 Thermoplasmatales archaeon | reverse complement strand
GTTTTGTAGCACCAATGAGTGTGGCAATAGTAACAACAATTTTTAGGAAAAAAATACCTGAAAATTTAAAAATAGGCTGGTTAAACATAATGCTTTGGGGCGGTGTCATAATGCTCGCAATCGAACACATAGCACATCAAGAAGTAGTACTGTATCCACCGTTTCTTACAGCAATGAATAACCCAGCTGATCTCCCTGTTATGCTACAGGAAATGGCAACAGTTGGCGGAACAATGACTATTGCAATTCTCGTAACATGGATTGTAATGGTGATTCTCGCATCAAAAGTACCATCTATCCGTAAACAAGTTGCGCAATAAAACTTTAAACAACTTCTTTTTTTCTTCTATTTTTTCTTATGGTAGATTTCTCCTAAAAAAATTCTTAGTAGGTTTGGGTATTCGCTTTTATTTTTTCCGCTACCATGACCTATTTTATTTATTTTCATAAGTGGCATGTTACCAAATTGATCAGCAATCGTTGTTATGATTGCTGCACCGGTTGGTGTCACAAGCTCTTGTTTTCTTTCATCAGAGTAAACAGGTATTCCTTTAACTAGCTCAACTGTAGCAGGCGCAGGTATCGGTAATATCCCATGAGAGCATTTAACAAAACCTTTTCCCATCGGTAGAGGAGAACAATAAACCTCCTTGATGCCCAAGTTTTTTATTCCTATTACTGAGCCCACTATATCAATTATAGCATCAACTGCCCCCACCTCGTGAAAATGAACCTCCTCAATTGGTATATCATGAACTTTGCTCTCTGCCTCACCAAGACGCTGAAATATTTTTATACTCTTTTGTTTAATTTGTTCTTCTAACTCGCTATTTTTAATCAGATTTTTTATATCAGATAAACTTCGGTGGCTGTGAACTTCTTTTATCTCTATGTTTATGTCAGTTCCTGCAATATGATTATATGATACCGTCTGAGTCTTAATTCTGTATCCTGTTAGATCAAGTTTTTTCAACTCTTTTTCTAACACAGAAACCTTGAAACCCGCATCAATTAGTGCACCAAGAATCATATCGCCTGCAATGCCTGAAAAACAATCAAAATAAGCTACAACCATTTTTTTCACCTGTTGATAAGACTAGCGAAATATCCTGCACCAAAACCATTATCAATATTTACTACAACAACTCCCTCGGCACAAGTATTAAGCATAGTTAAAAGTGGTGCAACGCCTTTAAAACTTGCGCCATAACCAACACTTGTAGGAACTGCAATAACTGGCTTTGATGTCAAACCACCAACAATACTTGGGAGCGCCCCATCCATACCTGCGACCACAATAATTACATTTGCAGAAAAGATTTTCTCCTTAATATCAAACAATCTATGAATACCAGCGACGCCTACGTCGTAAACTTTTTCAACTTTACTACCAAGTAATTCTGCCGTTACAACTGCTTCTTCAGCAACAGGAATGTCTGATGTTCCTGCAGTAAGTATTAGAATTGTTCCCTTCCTTAGTTTTGTTTTGTGCCTCCGGATGACAATGGTTTTTGCTAAGTCATTGAACTGAGCATTGTTGAAGAGCTTTTTTACTGAAGAAAAGATGTTTTTGTTTGATTTTGTAATTAGGATGTTTTGGTCTTTTGGTAATTTTTTCAGGATCATGCAAATCTGCTGGATGGTTTTTCCTTGACAGAATATCGTTTCAGGAAACCCTTTTCGTATCTCTCTGTGCGTATCAATTTTTGCAAATCCTAAATCCTCATATGGAAGTTTTTTTAGTTTTTTAAGGACAGTTGCAAGATCAACGTTTCCTGCTTTGTATTGTTGTAAAAGTTTTTTCATTTCTTCAACACCTCGTTTAAACTACCTGTTCGATAGCCTTCAATATCGAGGGTTATATAGATAAATCCAAGTTTCTTAAAACGTTTTGTAATCTTCTTGGCATTGGAAATGATTGTCTGAATGTCATCTTTTGTAACTTCGATCCTTGCTATTTCATTATGATAACGAACACGACATTGTTTGATTCCCAATGAAAAAATAAAATCTTCTGCAGATTCAACTTGCTGGAGGCGTTCTTTCGTTATTTCTACTCCATAAGGAAATCTGGAGGCAAGACATGCAAATGCAGGTTTATCAGAGATATCCAGATGTATAGATTGCGAGAGATATCTAATCTCTTGTTTAGTCAACCCAACATCTTTTAATGGACTTATCACACCTAGCTCATTTAGTGCATCTGCTCCAGGTCGATAATCAAATACATCGTCAACATTCGACCCATCAAGAATCTTGTTGAAATGATGTTCTTTTGCAATCTGTTGTATTTTTTGGAATAGTTCTTTCTTACAATAGTAACACCGACCAGGAGGATTACATGAAAACTCATCAATATCAAGTTCTTCTGAATGAATGACGATATGTGGGATGCCTATCTTTTTTGCAAAATTCTTTGCATCCTGTAGTTCACGTTGCGAGTACGTTGAAGAAGTCGCAGTCACTGCAAGTGCATTATCCCCTAGAACATCATAGGCTACTTTTATCAAAAAGGTGCTGTCAACGCCACCGGAATATGCTATTGCGCAACTCTTTATTCTCTTCAGTATATCTTCTAATTGTTCAAGTTTATCCTGCGTGCTTTTTTTCACAGAAGAAACAAGAAATGTCCCGGCTATTTAATGATTATCTGAGGATCATTATTTGAACAATTGATTCAGTCTCTGTTGTTTTCGCTTTTTCCAAGCACCTTTGTGGTATGCGTAACTTACCACAAGAGGTAACGTGATTGTCGCTTCACTATATACCATTTGTTCGTACCCTGTGTCGACTTTTCCCCAGGAGTTCGCCTCTTTTAATGTAGAACCCGACAATGCACCATCGCGTTCATCTGCCACCGTCAATTGTATTGCATATTTATGCATGGGTGCATCAACTCCAAGGATGTCAGCAGCAACAACCGTGTCTTGAACAAAGTTCTTTGGAACTCCGCCGCCAATCATAAACAGGCCAGTTTGTTTCACTTTGATTTTTAATTCAGTCAGTTCCTTGAAATCCTTCACCGAATCAATCGTTACGAAATTTTTCTTGCGTTCATGCTGATGAAACACAAGACCAAACCCTGCGCTGCAATCAGAAAACGCTGGACAGAAGATAGGTATATCATGGTTGAATGCCTCAAGGACAAAAGAATCAGGGTTTTTCCCGTGATTCTTCAGATACTGTCCCATCTCATGGATGAACTCCCTTGACGAGTAAGGTCGTGGTGGGAGCTTATCAGCAATATCTTTCGTCGTCATATCACAGGCGCGCAAATCATCTTCATCAATGAACGTATCGTAGATCCGGTCAACATGCATTTTTTGCAGATTTGTATCATCGACACGTATCTCCCCGCGATAATGCTTAAATCCAAGTCCCTCGAAGAAATCTTGGTCAACGACAATCGCACCGGTCGAGACAATCGCATCAATCATATTGTAACGTATCATATCGACAATAACATTTTTCAACCCGGCACTAACCAATGATCCTGCGAGACATAAAATGATTGAGCAATCCTTATCTTCAAGCATCGTGTCATAGATCTTTGCTGCATTAGCAAGGTTTCGTGACTGGAACGCCATATCATCAAACGCATCAATTAATGGGATCGCATCAAATGTCTTAATGTCAATGTGTTTAATTTCTTTAGAGAGCAACTCCCTTTTTTCGTCTTTGATTTCGTATTTCATTTTAATGACCGCCTAGGCATATTTCATCAGGGTTTTTCTTTTTTTCTACGCTAGTAATAATAGTTTACTATGCAATTCGTAACATTTAAAACATCTCTCCTTACTTCCGTTCGTATGCATGAATGGGCACTAGCTGAATCAATAATTACTGCAGCACTTGATGCGGCTGATAAAGACAAACTTAAAAAAATTAATGAAATCATCATTCAAATTGGTGAACTGCAACAGATAGAAAGAGATATTTTTGAATTCGCTCTAAAAGAGATTATAAAATCGCAAAATAAGAAATTAAAAAACACCAAAATCCTTATTGAAACGGAAGAAAGCACATTGAAATGTAAAAACTGCGAACACGTATGGGATTTCAACGACATGAAGAAAAAACTCACTGAAGATGAATCAGAATCAATACATTTCATTCCAGAAGTTGCTTTTGTCCATGCTCGATGTCCTAAATGTGGTAGCCCTGATTTTGAAATTGCAACGGGAAGGGGCGTTTCTATCAAATCAATCAAAGGAATCCGGTGAAATGCCATGGAAACAAGAACCAGCGTAATAGACAGGCGACTGAAAAATATCAAACGAATAATCTTGGTTGCGAGCGGAAAGGGTGGTGTTGGAAAAAGTCTGGTCGCATCAGGTATTGCACTGGATCTTTCAAAAAAAGGACTTAAAGTTGGACTTTTAGATCTTGATTTGTATGGGCCTTCTTCGCATATAATACTCGGCGTAAAAGATGTATTTCCCAAAGAAGAAAAAGGTATTGTTCCTCCAGAAATTCATGGTATCAAATTCATGTCCATAGTCTACTTTACAGATGATAAACCTGCTCCCTTCAGAGGTATAGATATTTCAAACATCATACTAGAACTCTTGGCAATCACCCAATGGGGGTCTCTTGATTACCTCATCATCGACATGCCGCCAGGTATAGGGGAAGAAACCCTCGATATCATTCGAATAATTAAAAACAGTGAATTCCTCATAGTTACAACACCTTCTAAAGTTGCAATGGGGTCGGTAAGCAAACTTCTAAAAATATTGAAAGAACTGAAGATACCAATCCTTGGTGTTATCGAAAACATGTCAATGTCTGAATCCCCGTTTATTAGAGGTGAAATCTGTGAGATGGATTTATCATATCTAGGTTCGATATCATTTGATAAAAATCTCGAAAACTCGATAGGCAACACCGATAAAATACTAAAAACTAATTTTATGAAAGATTTAAGCAAAACAACCAAATCAATTTTTAAATTGAATCAATAACGAAATAAAAAATGATATTTATGGGGCATATGTCCATTCATTTCTAAGGCAAATACTTAAAACCATAATTTATATGCAAAATCTCATGGAGAACATAGTTGCTGTAGTTTATACAACAGTTAATAACATGAAGAATGCAAGAAAAATTGCTCGTGCGCTGGTTGAAGAAAAACTAGTTGCTTGCGTCAATATAATTCCAAAAATAGAATCAATATATCGTTGGAAAGGAAATATTGAGAAAGGCCACGAATGCATTTTACTTGCAAAGACAACAGAGAAACAGGTGAAGAAGACAATACAGAAAATAAAAGAGCATCACACTTACGAAGTGCCAGATATAATTGTCCTACCGATAATTGGTGGTTTAAAGGAGTATCTTAATTATCTTGTAGATGAGACAGCATGAAATTTGTAGCCTTAGTTTCAAGCGGCATAGATTCACCGGTTGCTACTTATCTACTTTCAAAGAAAGCAAAAGAAATAATTCTTGTTCATGCAGACAACAGACCTTTTACCGATGACAGAGAAATAAAGAATTTTATCACTCTTGCGAAGCATCTCAAGAAACATCTTTCTTCATCTCTTAAAGCGTATATTGTACCTCATGGAAGCACTCTTAATGTCTATACGAAGAATTGTAACAGTCGATTTACCTGTTTGATATGCAAACGAATGATGGTGCGATACGCAGAAAAAATAGCAAAAAAAGAGCATGCCGATGCAATATTTATGGGTGATTCACTTGGGCAGGTAGCCTCACAAACAATACAAAATATTCGTGTTGTAGAGCAAGCCGTAAAAATCCCAATATTGAGACCGCTCATAGGACTTGATAAAGAGGATGTTGTAAAAATAGCAAAAGAAATTGGCACATATGATCTTTCCATTTTACCGTCTGGTGGGTGCAGTGCAGTACCAAACAAACCAGCTACGCGTGCAAGGCTCGATCAGATTTTGAAAGAAGAAAAAAGAATATCAATCGGCAATTTGGTAAGTAAAGCAGTACATGACTCTAAGTCTGTTAATTTTTTGCAAAATCAAAAGTTTTAAAAACCCCACAAGTATACAACATAATGTAGATTTTAATTTTTGACATACAATATGTTGTGTCATAATTCCATCGAAAGTGAAAGATATGAACTGCCCCTACTGCAACTATATCGAATCAAAAGTCACCGATTCTCGTGACGCAGGAAAGTATGCTGTACGTAGACGACGGGAATGCCTCAAATGTAACAAACGATTTACAACCTATGAATCTATTGAAATGGAACCACTCTATGTAATAAAAAAAGATGGCAGACGGGAAAAATTCGATAGGACTAAAATCAAAAACGGAATGATGAAAGCACTTGAAAAGCGTCCAGTCAGCCACGAAAAAATCGAAGAAGCTCTTGATTGCATTGAAGAGAAAATCCGTCGCAATGGCCAAGAGGAGATTGAAACTTCACTCATCGGGGAATACGTTATGGAATACCTTAGAGAGCTAGATAAAGTCGCTTATATTCGATTTGCTTCCGTCTACCGATCTTTTACTGATATCGCATCATTTGAAAAAGAGGTTAAAAATTTAGTCAAACCATAAAAAAGAGGAGAAGAAACCATGATACGAAAAATAAAAAAGCGAGATGGGCAAGTTGTTGAATTCAATCCTGTTAAAATAACAGATGCCATATGGAAAGCAGCTCAAGCAGTTGGTGGAAAGGACTACAAGAAAGCAGCACAACTAACCGATAAGGTTTTGGAAATTCTTGAAAAAACACTGAAACGTGGTGAAATTCCAACTGTTGAACAAGTCCAAGATATTGTTGAAAAAGTCATTATTGAAGGAGGGCATGCAAAGACCGCAAAGGCGTATATCCTGTATAGAAAACAGCATAAAGACATGCGAGACATTGGAGGGCTCCTCAAAGATATCGATGTGGTTGACGGTTACCTTAGTATGATGGATTGGAAGGTGAAAGAGAACAGCAACATGAGCTATTCACTCCAAGGATTAAACGTTTACGCTACAGAAAATATTATTTCTCATTACTGGCTCAATAAGATATATCCACCAGAGATTGGTGAGGCTCACACCAGAGGGGACTATCATATTCACGACCTTGGGACCCTCGGCGCTTATTGCGTGGGGTGGGATTTGAACGATTTATTGCTCCTTGGTTTCAAAGGTGTTTCCGGAAAAATCGAAAGCAAACCTGCAAAACATTTCAGTACTGCTCTCATGCAGATTGTCAACTATTTATACACATTGCAAGGAGAGGCAGCAGGGGCACAGGCACTATCAAATTTTGATACCTTACTTGCTCCATTTGTGGACAAAGATGCCCTTAAATATGAAGCAATTAAACAGGAGATGCAGAAATTCTTGTTCAACATGAATGTTCCTACAAGAGTTGGCTTTCAGAGTCCCTTTACAAATATTACAATGGATTTGACGGTACCAAGCTACATGAAGGACGAACCAGCAGTAATTGGTGGGAATCCTATGGATGACAACTACAGTGAGTACACTGATGAAATGGATATGATTAATCACGCTTTCGCAGAGATCATGCACGATGGAGACGCCAAAGGAAGACCATTTACATTTCCCATACCAACATATAACATTACGAAAGATTTTAAGTGGGATAACGAGGGATTAGATCCTATCTGGGACATGACTGCGAAATACGGTATCCCCTACTTTTCTAACTTTATCAACAGTGACATGAAACCGGATGATGCACGAAGTATGTGCTGTCGTTTACGCTTGGACAACAGAGAACTTCGGAAACGCGGTGGCGGACTCTTTGGTGCAAATCCAAAGACTGGTTCGGTTGGAGTTGTCACTCTTAACATGCCAAGGATTGGATATCTAGCAAAAAATGACAACGATTTCTTTGACCGACTCGATAAACTTATGATACTTGCAAAAAACAGTCTTGAAACCAAAAGAGAGCTCATAGAAAATCTAACTGACAGTGGTTTGCATCCATATTCACGATTTTATCTATCAGATGTAAAGAAAACCTTTGGCGAATACTGGAAAAACCACTTCTCAACAATCGGCCTTATCGGTATGAACGATGCACTGTTGAACTTTATGAACAAAAGTATCGCAGATAAAGAAGGGAAAGCATTTGCAGAAAAAGTCCTCGATTACATGAGAAAACGAATCGCAGATTTCCAAGAAGAGACAGGAAACATATACAACCTTGAAGCAACACCAGCAGAAGGAACAAGCTATCGACTTGCCAAAATTGATCAGGCAGAATATCCTGACATCAGATCATACAACCAAGAGAAATATTCGAACAACGGCGGAAGGGGTGTAGAGCCTTACTATACCAATTCTACACAACTGCCGGTTGGATATACCTCTGATATTTTTGAAGCACTTGACCTGCAAGATTCCCTGCAAACCAAATATACGGGTGGCACAGTATTGCATATTTTCTTGGGAGAAGAAGAGCCATCTTCGGCTGCTACAAAAAAACTTGTGAGGAAAGTAGCAGAGAATTACTCACTACCATATTACACGATCACTCCCACTTTTAGTGTTTGTCCCGATCATGGATATGTCGCAGGCAAGCACCAGCACTGTCCAATTTGTAAAACTCAAAAGAAAACCACCGAATGTGAGGTCTATTCAAGAGTTGTTGGGTACATCCGTCCCATTAATCAATGGAATAAGGGCAAGCAACAAGAGTTTGCTGACCGAAGAACATTTGATATGATGGAAAAACCACTGGTCGCAGTATGAAGATAGGAGGATTTCAAAAGACCTCACTTCTGGATTACCCTGAGTGCATTAGTGCAATAATTTGGACCATGGGCTGCAATTTTAGGTGTCCATTTTGCTACAACAAGCAAATCGTTTTTGGAGACGCAGAGGAAATGCCTGAAAACGAAATCCTTTCTTTTCTTGAAAAACGAAAAGGACTGCTTGAAGGCCTTGTTATAACTGGTGGAGAGCCACTTTTGCAGGAAGATATTGCAGCTTTTGCAGAGAAAGTCAAAAGGCTTGGTTATCCTATAAAAATTGATACTAATGGTACGTATCCTGAAAAACTCAAAGAACTCATCGACAAAAAACTGGTTGATTATGTGGCAATGGATGTAAAAGCACCAAAAAATAAATACAATCAACTTACCGGTACGAAAACAGATATCTCTAAAATCGAAAAATCCATCGAGATCATAAAAAGCGATGCGCCCGATTACGAGTTTAGGACAACATTTGCGCCAGAATTGCTTAAAAAAGAGGATGTAATTGAAATAGCGAAATGGTTAGATGGAGCAAAACTATTTTATCTTCAACAATTCAAGAATGAAACATCAATGCTATCTTCTAAACTAGACAATGTCGCACCATATTCTAAGGAATATCTAAATGAGACATTAAATGAAATAAAACCATTTTTCAAAAACTGCTATGTTCGAGGAGTCTAAATATAATAAAAACTAGGGCTTTTTAAACAGCTGCGTCATTATTGATTTATCTTAGGAGGATTAGCCATTCAGAATATCGAAGCAATTAACCTTGCAAGGGAAATACTTCTTGGGTCTGACTACTCCATCGTAGTTGTAAAAAATGGTAAATTACTAACTGCAAAACGAGGAAATGGAATAAAACCAATTCTATATGCAATTGAAGAACTAGGGGAAAATATGCAGGGCTCTACGGTTGGTGACAGAATCCTTGGTAAAGCTTCAGCACTTCTCTGCGCTTATGCAAAGGTGGCTGGTGTATACACGCCGCAGGCAACAAAGACCGCTATTGCAGTACTTTTGCGGGCAAACATTCCAGGCCAAACAGATGAAATGATTCCCCATATCAAAAACAAAGATGGCAGCGATATCTGTCCCTTTGAAAAGATGCTCTCTGGCGTTGATTCTCCTGAAGAGGCATATACAATTTTGAAAAAAACCTTGAAAAGAACATAATAAAAAAACTAAATATTGCATAAGTATTTGGGGCATAGCATGGATTATGAATTGGCAATTATCGGGGCAGGACCTGCAGGTTATTCAGCTGCAATTTATGCAGTTAGATCAGGAATAAAAACTGTTGTTATTGACAAGGGCTTGGGCGGTGGTCTCGCAAATATTTCACCTAAAA
>JBFYMG010000006.1:0-2715 GCA_041305025.1 Thermoplasmatales archaeon | reverse complement strand
TCTCCTGATTTTTCTTCATGAGTTTGTTTTTCATCAAGTTTTTTATCTGTCAATTTGTCCACCATTTCTGCCATTTCCTGATAATTCAATGGGAATTCATAATAATTTTTTTAACCTTTGTATACTAGAGCCATATTTCAATTTTTCTTTTATTAACATTTTGAAAGTGAGACATCCCCAGACTTATGTTTGGAGATGAATCACGTTACTATTTTTTCTTTTTATAATATATTCTTTTTTCTTAAACCGGCGCTTCCGCCAAAAGGCAGATGCTAAAAAATACCTGCCTAGGAGCAATTTCTTATGAACCTTGTTAGCGGTAGCTGGTGTGCCCAGATAAGCTGATACAAGCTTATAGGTGAAAATCCTGTCATGGTAAAAAACAGAGAGCCATGTAGCATATACCCAACTGCAACAGTAATGTTGTATGTTGAAGCGGTATGTAAAGCATTACATTGGATGAAGTCCGCCATAACCTGGCGTCCAGTAAGCAATGTTAGTGTGAGCAATCTAACAGTCCGTAACATAAAGTGAATACTGCTGCGTCGTAAGCTATAAAATGGAAAAGTCGAGCCTGATAGCTACTGGTGAAGACAATAGATAAGTTTGAAACTCTGGGTGTGTGAACTTATCTTTTCCCGGCGTAAGGGTAGCGGAATGGTAGGAAAGGTTGTATTGGAACTGGGGAGATCTCACATCATCTCCAAGGCCGAGTCTTGGAATGATAGCAGTTGGTACAGAGTAGTAGAGGTATAACCACGTCTGTGGGAAAGCTGAAATGATGTGATGTGAGAAGTCGGATGAGGTCATAGTACCAATGATGGCAACAGACAGCAGAACTATGCCTAGGGAAGGATCTCTGCTTTGAGCGTGCTTCAAATGGAGGTAAGTGCAGATGAATGCCTATACGGCTGATAACCGATTGAATGAAAGAGCACAACAACTTTGTGAGAAGCTATATCTTGCTGCCAAGAAGAGCAAGACCAGAAGATTCCATCAATTGTACGATAAAGTCTATAGGATGGACATCTTAAGCGATAGTTGGGATATTGTGAAACAAAACAGAGGATGCGCAGGCGTTGATGGGATTAGTATCGTTGATGTCATAACGTATGGACTGGATGAGTATTTACAAGAGTTACATGACCTTTTGCTTGATACACATAAATACCATCCTAGAAAGATTAAACGTGTGTGCATTCCTAAAGCAAATGGGGAACAGAGACCGCTTGGCATACCCGCGATAAGAGACAGAATAGTTCAGACAGCGACAAAGACGCTACTTGAGCCTATTTTTGAAGCTGATTTTCTTGAATGCAGTTATGGGTTCAGACCAAATAGGTCGACACATGATGCTCTTGAGGAGATTAGAGTGATTACAAATAAGGGCTATAAGTTTGTGTTAGATGCTGATATTAGCGGCTATTTCGACAGCATTAACCATGCGAAGTTGTTGGAATTTGTTCACATGCGGATCAGCGATAAGAAAATTCTGAAATTGATCCGAAAATGGCTCAAGTGCGGTATTGTTGGTGAAGAAGAGATAAAAGAGAATCAGCTAGGAACACCGCAAGGCGGTGTTATCAGCCCACTTCTAGCTAACATTTACTTGCATGAGTTCGACAAATTCTGGGCACAACAAACACAAGTGAAAGGGAAATTGATACGCTACTGTGATGATTTTGTCATCCTGTTTGCGAGCAGAGAAGACGCGGAATTAGGGCTAGAGTTAGTGAAGACAAAGATGGTAGAACTACATCTGGAATTGAATACCGAGAAAACAAAGATTGTGGACATGAGATGCGGCAAAGAAGGATTTGACTTTCTTGGATTTCATCACAGACAGGTTATGTCTCATCGGTATAAGAGGCGATATACCCTTAAATGGCCTAAGAAAGCAGCAGTGAACAAGATAAAACAGGAAATACGAGAGAAGTTAGGAACGAGAGTAATTCTGAAACTATCGCTTGAGGAAGTTGTCAAACTTCTCAATCCAACCCTACGAGGCTGGATGAACTACTTCAAGTTCGGCAATTCATCAAAAGTGTTCAACCAAATAGATAGTTATGTACATGAACGACTAGCGATCTGGTGGAGTAAGAAACATCAAAAGAGTGGTAGAAGATGGAAAATAGATTTTACGTGGAATAAACACAGAGAATCAGGGGTGCTATTGATGAATGGAAATGTGCAATACTGGTCTACTCTTTGAATACGCAAGAAAGAAGGTCATCGGAAAGCCGTATGAAGGAAAACTTCACGTACGGTTTGATGAGGGGAAACTGGTGAAATCAGAGTGAGGAAACCAGTTTCCTACTCTACTATTGATATTTAAGAAATTCCTTTGGTTTTATTAGATATTTTCATTATTCGTTTGTCATTTAAATTACGATCAGAGTATTGTTTCATTCATTGTTTTATTTTGTTTTGCACCCTCGGAACTACTGTTTAGTTTGAGGGATGAATCGCATGGAACTTATTAGTTTAAAACATCGTCAGATGTTTTCTTCCCTTGAGGGAAAGCCACGACATTTTTATGTCGTGGAAGGGTGACTTTCCTTAGATATAATCTCTGGGGATGACTATAACTCAGAGGTAATATATGCTACAGGTAACGCACTTGACTTTAAAGAAATAATAAATTGGTATCAATCTCAATAAAAATATAGTTTTTTTTATCCTATATATTTTAATTCTTCACATTTTTCTTTAGAT
>JBFYMG010000005.1:0-26148 GCA_041305025.1 Thermoplasmatales archaeon | reverse complement strand
ATTTCTCCCGGGTTTTCACCCGCTTTACTTTCTTGTTGATATGCATCTGGACTTTTCGTGCGACCTCTCGAAACGCAAGTTTAATTTCATTTTCAATTTCTTCAACATCCGCGATCGCTTCTTTGCTCTCGGATGTGTATGGTATTTGTGTGGATGCGATATGAGTCAGGAAGATTGCGGGGCCAATTGGTATACCATTGCCTGAAGGCTGATCCAGCCCGTACCGTCGCCAATCAATCGATGCAATCGCGGTCGTAATCGCACAATCACCCTGCTGATAGAGTAGTGGTATGCGGTTGGCAAACCGTAGGATTTTCACCGGTTTATCTTTGGGAAGGTTTCCTCCATATACAATTCCAACTTCTACTTTAAACGGATTCCCTGAAAAAACTGACGCAGGCCGTGAGGCAGTAAAAATGAACTCTGGTGATATCTCTTGGGTTTCACTCTTTAAACTCCGACGGATAAGGGTCTCACCAATCGGCGAGAGGCATTCCGTTGGCGGCGCCATGATTTTTACTTTTTTAAACGCCTGATGCAAGAGGAGAAACTGTTCACGAGAAATGTCGGCTGGATTGAGGTTTCGATCAAGTTTTGCTTCATCGCAGACCGCATCAGCGGTCCGATCACCCATGCTGCTAAAATCGGTTTTTAAAAATGATGCGAGCTTTCTGGCTTTTGTTTCCTTTGACATCTTGATTAACGTTCCGAGTTCGACGCCATATGGGTGCGGTCGAATCTCTTCACTTTTCTTTGGTAGGATATCTGCGGTTCGTTCAAAGATATGTTGGGTTCCGTCTGCTTCTTTAAAGACGATTCGGGCATGTGGATTCACGATAGATGTACTCTGAAGATACTCATAGACAAACCGTTTACCTCGTTTGTAATCTGCGTTCAGGCTGACTTCAATACGCGTACCTGATGGCTTGTCCCAATGCATGATTTCCTGATGTTGGACTTCACCACGGTTCTTATTCGTGTCAATTGCAAGATCAGTCAACACTGCAGGTTGGTCCTCTTGAATCTTTGAAATAATCTTTGCGTGTTTTCCAGTGGTTAACTGACCATATAAAACGACAGCCGAGATACCAATTCCTTGTTGCCCTCGACTTTGTCTGACTGCATGGAATCGTGATCCATATAGTAATCGTGCGAATACGTGGGGAATTTGTTGTTTAATGATACCAGGACCATTGTCTTCCACAATCACGACGCATTCTTCTTCGCTTGGGTTTTTTACTTCGACATAGATATCGGGAAGAATACCTGATTCTTCACAGGCATCAAGCGCGTTGTCAACACCCTCTTTCACACTGGTGATGAGCGCTCTGGTCGGGTTCCCAAAACCAAGAATATGCTTATTTCGTTCGAAGAATTCCGCGACTGAGATTTCTTTTTGTTTTTTTGCTAATTCATAGGCGATTGCTTCGGGCAAAATGCTCCCTCCGTTGTAGAGTGATTTCGCATCCGGTAACGGTAATAGATAAGGTTATTATAAAATTATTCATTTAAAACCCCTTTTTATCTTTAAAAAATGATTTAAATTTAAAATTAATGTTACGCCCGCACTGGGATTCGAACCCAGGTCTGAAGCTCCGCAGGCTTCTAGGATATCCAAGCTACCCCATGCGGGCTTATTTGATAATATCAACCATTGCTACTTTTTCCAGAATAAGATCCCCGTATTTAGCTTTCGTGACTGTATTTATCTCGTTTTCACTTATGCCAAATTTTCGTAGAGTGCCCTCATTTCCATCAAGAACTTTATCATCTCTCTTCAAAGATACTAGCTTTAGCAGATCATCCGTCAATTGATTAGATACTTTACCTTTTGCTTCTTTGGTATCATCAATGAGTACAAACGCGACATTTCCCTTGCCAACCTTTATTCCCATTTTTGAAATTGCTAATTTTAACTGCCGCTCCCCAGATGCATACAACAATATTTCCATGACTAAAGAGTTAGTGGTATTTGTTTTCATTGCAAATGCTCTTATAGCGTGCTCCGTTGCAGAAATAAGATGATTTTTACCATAAATAACATCTGCATCAAATAATTGAATGATAACTTGGTGCTCTTGAGAAAAACTAAAAACTTTTTTTAAAAAATCGTCAACATTTTTAATGTGCCCTTGAGCACCAACTACTTTTATCATGTGCGTCTCCTGCTACGTTTAAAAGCAAACTCAGACAGTTCTTTATCTTCTCCTTGGTCACTTTCTCCCAATTGTTTTTTGATACTTTTAGCCACACCTTCACCAATGGTTTTAATATCTGCCAATCTCTTGAGAGGTACACCACGTAAATCATTAATGGTTTTAAAACCTTCATTATACATCGCTCTTGCTCTTACCCGTCCGATGTTCTTCAGTGATATAAGATTTAGGAGCTCTTTTTTGCATCCATTGCGAACTTGTAAAATTAGATCGCCAATATCTGAGACGCATTCAAAATTATACATTCGAGCAAATTCTCTAGATGCGTGAAGCAGCCACTCAGCAGTCTCAACAACATTGTAAATATCGCCAGGTCCCACATTATACTTTGTAACTATTCTATCCTCAGATATTTCGTTTGTCCAGTCCTCGATCAACGATGCGGTCTTAAGATCACTCAAAAACCACTCATATTCATCACTTGATGAAATTGGAGGTTCCAGTAAAAATCTACCGCGATGCTTTTCTAATTTTTCTTCTACCCAGGTATCTCCGCCTCCAAGATACAATGATCGAACATCTGGAGTAGAACACACAGCATGAATAAATGATAGAGGCGATGTTTCTCTATCGCAAGAGATTTCAAGTGCTTTTTTTAGTAATACTGCAGATAAAGGATCTATATACAGAGAAGAAGTTTTATTTCCAAATAACGTTGACATAAATTTGTCATTATTTATACGTTCGATGAATCCATTTTCCAGTAAGAAATCAACGACTTCATCAATGTCGGCCTTTAAAGCATCTACATCAGACTGATAAGCATAAAAAGTGCTGTCTATAAATTTATAAATGCCATCAAGACTATCTACAAAGTTTGTTGCAATTGCAGCCAGCAAATGCATTCTTAAGGCCGATTGATTACCCAACTTTGAAAAAATAGGTTCTGGTTCTGCCAAGATGTAATTATCAAAAATCTGTTCTTTCTGTTCCTCACTTTTCGCGATAGTGATCGCTTCGCCTTGTTTATCATATCTGGGTCTGCCTGCTCTTCCTGCTTGCTGTTTATATTCCAAAATAGGAATAGGATGCATACCAAAATTAGGATCAAACCGCCAAAGATCCCTAATTATTACTCGCTGCGCTGGAACATTGATACCTGCTGCAAGCGTAGGCGTAGCCACAATACATTTAATCAGGCGGCTCTTGAATCCTTGTTCGACAGCCCTTCGTTGGCTACTGGATAAACCTGCATTATGAAATGCAACTCCTTTCTGTATGCATGAGGACAATTTCTCGTCAACAGATGTGCTCTCTACTAGTTCTCGTTTCATAGAAGCAAGGAATTTTTCAAGATTTTTCTTCTCTTCACCTGATAGTTTTTTTTCTATTATCGATGCCAACTTTTGCGCTACAGATAAAGTCGATCTTCTTGTATTTACAAAAACCAGAACTTGTCCTCCATTTACAATAGAACCCTCGACTAGTCTATCTAGAGGTTTTTCTTTGGAATCCTCAAGCTTTACAACCTTTCCATTATCATATTTAATCTCATCTTTATACAAAACGCCTTCTCTTAAGGGAACAGGCCTCCAATCTGAATGAATAAGTTTTGCATTTAACCATTCTGATAAATCTAAGGCATTTTTGATGGTTGCCGAAAGTGCTATTATTTGTGTTTTTGGGTTAAGTGCTTTGAAACGGGATATGATCACTTCGAGTGTCGGTCCTCGGTCAGGATCATGAATCAGATGTATCTCATCAATTACGAGAACCTTTACTTTATCAATCCATTTTATGCCATGTCTTAGAATGGAATCTGCTTTTTCAGACGTACAAATAATTATATCAAAACGGGCAAGTTTTGGGTCAGATTCATCAAGATCTCCTGTAGATATTCCTACTTTAATTCCAAGTTTTTCAAATGATTTGAGATCTTCGTACTTTTCTCTAGCAAGAGCTTTTAAGGGGACAACATAGAGCGCTTTTCCACCTTCACAAAGGATTCTATGTACCATCGCTAGATAGGCAACCAGACTTTTTCCGCTGGCAGTTGGGATAGATAAAACTAAGTTTTCTCCATTTAAAGCATAGGGCAAAGCTTTAGCTTGCGGTGGATAAAGCTCAGATATATCTTGCTCTTTAAGAATGCCAATGATGTCTTTGTTGATTGGTAGTTCATCCAACTTCATGATTTTCCGTATGATGAAAGAGGTTATAAGACAAAAACCTTATTCATGGTAAAAAGAATACCTGGTTGATACTATGGGCCGAAGACAAACGATGATGGAAAAGTACAAGCAGCAGATGAAAGCATATCGGAAAAAAAGAATGAAATTAGACAGCACGCCGTTTATAGCGGTTGATGGTAACGTATATGTTATGGATTCTCTTGATCCTACAAAGAAGATCAAAGCAGAGGTTTTGAAAAAACGCACAAAGCAGCATAGAGATATCATTGAAAGTCTAGCCTGCCCAGTATGCGGAAACCCAATGGAATGGGACGGCGCTTGGGAAGCCTTCATCTGTGTAAAACATGGCAAAAAAGCCATTTATGAGATAGTAAAAGAAATGTAAAAATGATATCTTTTAAGTATATCTTGTAATATTATTGGTAGGTGACCCAATATGGTTGAAGAAAAGATAGGCGTGATTGAACATTTCTTCGCAAATATTAATGTGGCTGCTATAAAAATAACAGATGGCAATCTTAAAGTAGGGGACACTATTCACATTGTCGGTGCGCATACCGATTTAAAACAAAAAATTGATAGCATGCAGATTGACAGAGTCCCTGTTCAATCTGTAAAAACTGGCGATGCCGTAGGTATAAAAGTCAAAGAAAAAGTTAGAGAACACGACATAGTTTATAAAGTACCTAAAGAGGAAAACATATGAAAGAACAGGCTGAAGTTAGAGAGTTGAAAGTAAATCGATATGTAATTATCGATGAAGAACCGTGCAAGATCCTAAGTATCTCTATGTCCAAACCAGGGAAGCATGGTGAGGCAAAAGCACGAATTGAGGCGATTGGTATATTCGATGAGCGAAAACGAAGTATAGTTCATCCTGTTACACACAAGGTGCACGTCCCGATGATTGATAAGCGAACTGCACAGGTTTTAGCATTGATGGGTGATCAGGTTCAACTTATGGATCTAGAAAACTATTCAACCTTTGAAATACCAATTCCCGAAGAGTTCAAGGGCAAACTCGAACCAGGGAAAGAAGTACAATATCTAGAAGCGATGGGTAAAAAGAAAATTACACGAATATAGAATGGCCATTGCTTTACAGCCAATTAGTAATGCTTTGGCTATGGGCTAAAAGGTAATGTTTCTATGAATTTTCCAAACTATTTCGCCGATGCCGAATCAAATTTTAATGATGCAGAGTATGTCATATTTGGTGTTCCGTATGACAAAACTTCTTCTTTTAGACATGGTGCAAGTCAGGCCCCAAAGGAAATACGGCAGGCGGGTTGGAATTTTGAGACGTACTATCTAAAAACAGGAGTAGATCTTAAAGACATTAAGTTTCATGATTATGGTGATATTGATGTTAAAAATGATAAACCTGAAGTAATGATTAGAAAAGTTAGAGAATTTACATCCAAGATATTGGAAAAAAACAAATTTCCCATTGCAATTGGTGGCGAGCATTCAATAACACCAGGGATAATCCAGGCTTTCCCAAAGGATATGGCGGTTTTATCACTTGATGCGCACATCGATTTTAGGCAGCAGTACGAAAACGAGCCATACAATCATGCTTGTGCAGTTCGACGTATTGCTGACCATATTAATATTAAGAATATTGCAGTGGTTGGTATAAGGTCAGCTGAGAAAGAAGAATTCAAAGAAGCCAAAACAAACAAACTTTTCTATATTGATTCATTTTTCATAAGGAACAATGGAATTAAAAAAGCAATAGACGAAACAAAGAAGCATCTTAAAAACAAGCGAATCTATCTAACATTGGATATTGATGTCATAGATCCGGCTTACGCTCCTGGAACAAGTACTCCCGAGCCATTTGGAATCACACCTTTTGATGTTCTTGAAGTTATAGATAGTTTTTCTTCGCAGCTCATTGGTTTTGATGTTATGGAAGTTTGTCCCCCATTTGATAAAGGGGAAACGGCACTACTTGCTGCCAAGTTCATAAGATATGTTATTGATAGAACATGGGCAAGTCATAGGGCTTAATTTAATATACAATGATTTCATTCAACCCAGACATGCAAAACGAAAAGTTAGCCGCTATATTGTTAGTAATTGTAATAGTAGGATCAATCTCAGTATTCTTAACAGTGACATACGGCGAAGATATTCTCAATACTCTGACTGGCAAAAAAACTGGAGAAAACGCAATAGCACTTGGGGATTGCGTTGATGTAAGTTATATTGGTAGATATGCTTCTAATAACACAATTTTTGACTCTTCATACAACGACACCACAACTAAAACAGGAGGGACACCATTGAATATCTTTGCGAGTCTGAATCAGAGCGAATCTCCACCAGATGGACATGAAACTTATACAAATCTTATCGATGGTTATTATGTTAAAGGTTTTATTGAAGGGCTTGTTGGATTAAACGAAGGCGACTCAAAAACTATTGGCCCCATATCACCTGAGGATGCATACGGTGTCTATCCAAAAGTAGGTGATGTTATTACAATATCTGATCCAACATCTGGAAAGGAATTTAAAATTCAATTTGTGAATATCACAAACAATGGTACGACAACTTCGTTTGTCCTTAGAGATAGTTCATATTCTCTTGGCGAAATAATGCCAATATATCTCTCTTGGGAAAATGCCACAGTTATAACCAAGATCAATGAAACAAATATATGGATTTATACAACGCCACCTGAGGATAAAAGTGAGAACTTCACATGGATTGAGAGCAACAGTCAAATGGAAGCAATGTATTGGGAAGATGCCAGTAGTGTTACAAGCATTAACGATACCGAAATTGTTGTAACTCACAATCCTGAAATTGGTGCGACAATGACTGTTTCTAGCTACTACGGATCCGTAACATATACTGTTGTAAATTTAACAGATGAAAAGATAAATGTTAGTTATCTTGATGAAACCACGGGCAGTATGCTATATGATGAATTTGATAGAACTATAACTATTGTTAGAAATGAATCGCAAAACATCACTTATACGTATACTGAATCCGATATGGAGCAATTGTTATATGCAATAAAAATTTACTACGATCCGAATTTGACTTTGAGTGTAAATAAACTTGCTGACGAATCTTTGATCTTCGAAGTTCAAATAGTAAAAGTCTATAAAACCAGCTGATTCTTTATCTCTCTCTCTAGCAAATCTAAAAACTCTTCCTCTTTTCCTTTCGGAATTGTAGCACCAGCAGCAATCTTATGCCCGCCTCCAACACCATTAAACGATTCAGCTGCTTTTCTCAATGCAGACGATAAATCTAGACCTTTTTCTAAGAGTTCTTGAGTTCCCCTGGCGGAAACTTTTACATTTCCATTTTCGGTATCTGCAAAGCCTATCAGTGGCAAATCACTACTTATCTCCTCTGAATTCAGTAGCATGTTTGTAACAATTCCAACAATTGTGTCGCGTATGCCTGTTCCGGCATGGAAAAATTGTAAAAATTCCCTTTTTACAACACCTTCATCTTTTGCAAACTGCAGTCCCTCTACAAGATTATGTCTATGACCTTGGAGAAGATTCCGTGCTTTTTTCAACCACTCGTCTCTATCGCCAAGACATACGTTTATACCAACTTCTGGTTTGCCATAGCGCGCTGTGGCATTAAGTAGTGTGGCAAATTCCTTTGCTTCATGAACCTCTGTGCCCTCTTGTTCTTGCTCTAGGATGTATATCTCTCCAATTAATCTCTTGACTGATTTGTGGCCAAAGCCTTTTGTTAGAAGCAACTGTGCAATGTTAGATATTATGGCACTTCTTTCATTCTTGTCAAGATCTATCCATTTCCTCCAATTGTCTCCATCTTTCGTTTTTATATTTAGCTCTTGTAAAAAAGATATGCATGCTTCTTCGCGTCCACTTAAACCAGGAATCAAAGGATCATTTGAATATTGCAACAACTTATGAATTGGACGCGTTTCTCTACCAAAATATCGTATATCCATTTTCGCTTTAAGCACTTTTGATTTTTCTCCATCTTCTATAATCTCTCGATTCATGCCTGTAAGTTTACATTGCTTTCTGTCTTGTATATCGCCGCAGGCTCCAACAATTGCCAAGGGCGATAGATCCATGTTCTTCTTACTAATCGCTCTTGAGACAAGATATGTTGCGCCAGCACCACTTATTTCATCGGATCCATCAAAGTCAAATAGATGTGGATTTAAATGAAAAGAAAAATTTGAATCATCTGAGCATTCGTGATGATCGGTTATTATCTTTTTAATTTCTGAAGAATTGTTGGCAATACTACTCCCAAGATCAGTGAACCACACCAGTTCATGATTTTCATTTCTTAGGCGCTTTAGCACTTGTTCGTCAAGTTGCTTAACAAACTCGATAGAATTGCGTTTATTCAGACGTTTTAGCGTTTGAAATGCAATGGCACCAGCAGCAATACCGTCTGCATCGATATGGGTAACAATATGAATTTCTTTTGATTTTCGTATAATTTCTGCTAATTCATTTGCTCTTTTTAACAAAAAAGTGCACCGTCAAATTAAAGGAATAGAAAATGAGAAGATTAGTCTTTTGGTATATCGCACTAATCTTCTATTATTTTTCCGCCATTGCCTTGTAATTTTTATAGCGAGTAGCGGTGCTGTCTTCAAGTTGTTTGTGAAGTTTCTTTGCTTCTTCGGGAAATGTTTTGGTCAATGCAGCGTATCTAACTTCACCCATCAGGAAATCATGGATGGTTCCATTTGGTTCTTGGTAATCAAGTTGGAAGGGATTTTTTCCCTCTGCTGCAAGTCTAGGATCGTAGCGGTAAAGTGGCCAGTATCCTGCCTCAACAGCTCGTTTCTCCTCTTCCTGAGTTTTTCCCATTCCTGCTTTTATGCCGTGGTTTATACATGGTGCATAAGCGATAATGATTGAAGGCCCCGCGTATGATTCTGCTTCTTTTAATGCCTTCATAAACTGGTTCTTGTTTGCGCCCATTGAAACTGAGGCAACATAGACATATCCATAACTCATTGCTATGAGACCTAGATCTTTTTTCTTTGTTTTCTTTCCAGATTCAGCAAATTTTGCAATAGATCCTACTGGTGTCGCTTTTGACGATTGACCACCAGTATTTGAGTAAAGCTCTGTGTCAAAAACCAAGATGTTAATATCTTCATTCATGGCAAGAACGTGGTCAAGTCCACCGTAGCCAATATCATACGCCCATCCATCTCCACCAACTGCCCAAATAGACTTTTTGGTTAAGAGGTCTTTTGATTCCCAAATTTGATTTAGGATATCATCCTTATGATTCTTCTCCAATAATGCCTTGATTTTTTCACCGCATTCTTTGGATTTGTCAGCATCGTTCATATATTGTAACCAGTTAGCAAAAGCATCTTTCAATTCACCAGAATTTTTCTCATTGGCCTGTCTTATCAGATCAGCTAGTTTCGCCCGGCGCTGCGTTGTTGCAAGCATCATGCCAAAGCCATACTCGGCGTTGTCTTCAAAGAGGGAATTTGCCCAGGCTGGGCCGAACCCTTTTTCATTAACTGTAAACGGTACTGAGGGAGCTGAGCCACCCCAAATTGAGGAGCATCCTGTTGCGTTTGCGATGATCATCCGGTCACCAAATAATTGCGTCGCCACTTTAAGGTATGATGTTTCACCGCATCCTGCACATGCACCCGAGAACTCAAGTAAAGGTTTTTGGAATTGAGATCCTTTGACTGAATATTTGTCAAATCCACCCAAGCGAGTTGGGATTGTTTCAGCGTATTGCTGCAAAGTCCGTTGTTTTTCTATTTGTGTTGCAATCGGTTTCATTACTAGTGCTTTTTCTTTTGCGGGGCATATGTCAGCGCAATTCCCGCAACCAAGGCAATCTTCAGTATAGACCTGGATTCGGAAGAATAGATCTCCTGCTTCTTTTCCTACCGCTTTTTTCGCTTCAAAGCCTTTCGGTGCTTTATTCAATTCGTTTTGTGTGACAAGCACCGGTCTGATGGTTGCATGTGGGCAGACCATCGCGCATTGATTACACTGAATACAATTATTCATAAGCCATTCGGGGACGTTAATTGCGACACCTCGTTTCTCATATTGTGAGGTTCCGGCTGGGAAAATACCGGCTGGTGGGAATGCACTCACTGGAAGTTTATCTCCTTGTTGTGCAAGCATCGGTCGCATGACTTTAGTGATAAACTCTGGCTCTTTTTGAGCCTCTGTTTTATCGGCGGGTAGATTTGCCCATGAAGATGGATACTGTATCTCTTTGATGGCCGCTGATGATGCGTCGACTGCTTTCCAGTTCATCTCAATTACATCTTGTCCTTTCTTACCGTAGGTTTTTGCAATTGCATCTTTTAGGTATTTCATCGCGTCATTAATCGGCAGAACATTAGATAGTTTGAAAAAAACGGTTTGCATGATCATATTGATTCGACCGCCTAGGCCGATTTCATCTGCTATTTTCACTGCGTCTATGTTGTAGAACTTCAGATGTCTTTGCGCAATGTTTTTCTTCAATGAATTCGGCAGACATGTCTTCATTTCTTCCAGAGTCCAAGGTGAGTTTAAAACAAATGTTCCACCGTCGCGGATGCCCTCGAGCAAGTCATATTTATCAACGTAGGATGACTGATGACAGGCAATGTAATCTGCCTTGTCGACAAGATAGGTTGAGTGAATTGGGTATTTTCCAAATCGGAGGTGAGACACGGTGACACCACCGGATTTCTTTGAGTCATAAGCAAAGTAGCCTTGGACGTACATCGAAGTGTTGTCCCCGATGATTTTAATCGCATCTTTGTTCGCACCAACGGTTCCGTCAGAGCCCATTCCCCAGAACTTACAGCGAATAAGCCCCTCAGGAGCAGTATCAATCTGTTGACCTAACGGAAGCGACGTGCTGGTTACATCGTCTTCAATTCCAACTGTAAAATGGTTCTTTGGCTGTGCTTGTTTTAGGTTATCAAACACTGCTTTAGCCATCGCAGGAGTAAAATCTTTCGAGCCAAGGCCATATCTGCCCCCAACTACAGCGATATTTATTTTTTTATCATGAAGAACAGTTGCCACATCTAAGTATAACGGTTCTCCAAACGCAGTGCTTTCTTTGGTTCTATCAAGAACTGCAATATTTTTTACAGTTTTAGGAAGGATTTTTATGAAATGATCTGCTGAGAACGGCCGGTAGAGTCGTACTTTGATTAACCCGACTTTCTCGCCTTTTTTATTTAAATAATCGACGACTTCTTCGGCAGTTTCACAACCAGATCCCATCATGGTAATGACTCGTTCTGCATCGGATGCGCCAACATAGTCAAATAAATGGTAGGATCGTCCCGTCAATTTGCTGACTTTTTGCATTTCTTCTTCGACGATCTTAGGCACTGTTAGATAGTATTTGTTTGATGCTTCAGTGACTTGGAAGTAGATATCAGGATTCTGTGCAGTACCCCTCTGGTGCGGATGCTCTGGGTTGAGTGCACGCTCCCGGTGTTTCTTAATGACATTCCAATCTACGAGTTTCGTGATATCTTCGTAGTCGATCATTTCGATTTTTTGAATCTCGTGAGAAGTACGGAATCCGTCGAAGAAATGTAGAAACGGAACACTTGCACGGAGTGTAGAAAGATGTGCGACCAAGGCTATATCCATTGCCTCTTGAACGGAATTTGATGAAAGCAAGGCAAAGCCTGTTGCCCGTGTCGCCATGACATCCTGATGATCACCGAAAATAGATAGCGCTTGCCCTGCGATAGCACGACCCGTTACATGGAAAACGCACGGCATCAGCTCTCCAGCAATCTTATACATGTTTGGGATCATGAGAAGTAAACCCTGCGATGCAGTAAATGTCGTAGCATAGGCTCCAGCGCTCAGTGCTCCGTGGACTGCACCGGCAGCACCACCTTCTGATTGCATTTCTGATATTTTGAGGACTTGGCCGAAAATGTTTTTCCGTCCGTGGGCAGCCCACACGTCAACCACTTCACCCATCGGGGTGGATGGAGTGATAGGGTAGATGGCAGTAACGTCGTTAAACGCGTATGCGATATGAGCGGCAGCGGTATTTCCATCGATACTTTTCATGACAGATTTCTTCTTATTTTTTGTTTCCATTATTGTTTGCTGTTTTTCCATAAGAAATGCCCCCATGATTAAGAGGATTTATTTAATGTCGAAGCAGTATCCCGTAATGAAGTATTATACATAAATATTTGGTTTGAAGTTATAATAAGAATTAAATACCAATAATTATAATGGAGGTGACTCAAAAAGCATATAAGGGCTAAGTATATTCCAAGAAGACCATTCAATCCTGTATAGAATAGAGTTGTGATTTATATGTATACAATGGTAAAAGTTGAAGATACAATTAGGATACCGCCAGAAAAATTCGGTGAAGATCTTGATAAAGTTATAGAGGAAACTGTACAAAAAACCTTCGAAGGAACGATGCGAAAACAATACGGTGTAATTGTTGTAGCTGATAATATAAAACCTCTTGGTGACGGCATTGTTATTCATGGTGATGGAGCCATGTACCAAAAAGTGATTTTTGATGCCTTGATGTTTAAACCAGAGTTGCAAGAAGTTTTAGATGGTGTTGTTTGCGAAATTGTAGAGTTTGGAGCGTTTTGTCATATAGGTCCACTCGATGCATTGATACATATGAGCCAGATCATGAACGATTATGTTGAAGTTGATTCGACAGCAGAAATGATTGTTGGTAAAGAAAAGAAAAAGACACTTAAGATAGGCGATGCGGTCAGAGCGCGTGTTGTTGCGGTTAGCTTAAATGAATTATCTGCTCGAGAGAGTAAGATTGGGCTGACTATGAGACAACCTGCTTTGGGTGCACACGATTGGTTAAAAGAGCCAGTCAAAGAAGAAGTTAAAGAAGCCAAAAAAGAAGAAGGCAAGGACAAAAAGAAACAAAAAGGATGGCGTGATAAAAAATGAAGAGTGTTCATGCTTGTAAAAGTTGTCATGTTTTGACCGATAAAGACATTTGTCCAAATTGTTCCATTCCTACATCTAAACGTTGGCGCGGCTATGTTATTATTCGTGATCCTGCAAACTCCCAGATCGCTGCCAAGATGAATATAACAAAACCGGGCAAGTATGCATTAAAGGTTATGTAAAGTGGCAATTATGCGTGTATTGCCAGATAAATTACGAGATAAATTAAAAGAGCCGATCGGGCAACTCGTTGATGAAAAAAAACTTTTAAAGATATTAAAACAAGAGACGTATGTTGTTTCTGTTGGAGATCAGGTTACTTATACGCTTTTAAAACATGGTATTTCTCCTGTCTTTTGTGTTGTTGATTTTAAAGTCAAGCGGAATAAAATTCCATCTGATTTTATCAAGTTGATTCAGTCATTTGGTAAAAAGACTGTAAAAATAAGAAATCCTTCCGGGCATATTGTTGATGAGCTGTGGGATACCATTGAGGCCGCATATGATGTTTTAGAGAAAGGATCTCTAAGAATTGAAGTGACCGGTGAAGAGGATTTGGCATCCTTGGCCGCCATATTTTTGGCCCCTCCAGACGTAACTATAATATATGGATTGCCGAATAAGGGGGTCGTAGTAGTTAAGGCATCAGATGAGAATAAACAAAAAGTAAAAGAAATACTTGATGAGATGTGAGTGCTATGGAAATAGAGATCGACTCGAAGAAGAATAATCCATTAATCAATAGAACTGAAGTTCGTTTCACCATTCACCACAAAGGAGAATCAACACCCAACCGTGAGATTGTAAGAAGTGAACTTGCCGAAAAACTCAATGTAAAAAAAGAAGATGTCGTTGTTGACAACATTCATACAAGTTTTGGTGTGCAACGGATTAAGGGATATGCTAAGATATATAACACTGTTGAGAATGCAAAGGGCTGGGAACGCAGTCACATTCTTGAAAGAAATAAATTAATCGAGAAAAAAGTAAAGAAAGAAGGAGAGAAAAAAGCAGCCGAGAAACCAGCCGCTGAGAGACCTCCAAAGAAAGAAGAACCTCCTGTCAAAGAGGCGCCTAAAGAAAAAGTTGATGCACCTGCAAAACCTGCTGAGAAACCACACGTTAAAGAAGAGCATGTTAAATCTGAAAAACCAGCTGCTGAAAAGAAGGAGTAAATATGAGTAAAAGAGAACTTTTTAAAGTCGAAAATGGTAAAATTGTCCGCCTTCGGAGACACTGTCCGAAATGTGGTGATGGTGTTTTTCTTGCAGATCATAAGGACCGTCTTAGCTGTGGAAGTTGTGGGTATACGGAGTATAAAGGTGGCGCAAAGAAGCAACCCGAGAAATCTGCAACGCCCGTTCAGACACTTAAAGTCGAAAAACCCAAGCAATAGACACTACAATAAAACCAATACTTCATTTTTCAATCAAATTTTTATGAGATGTGAGCATATAAGCTATTTAGCTTTGGGTCTGTAGTGTAGCTGGATATCACAGAGGCCTCCGGAGCCTCTGACCCGGGTTCGAATCCCGGCAGGCCCGCTTTTTTTTCTCTGAAAAACCTTGCAAAATCGTTTTCAGTAATAAAATTTTGATTGAGACTTTGATATTTTGACAAAATGAAATTTTTCCAGGAAAACTTTATATGACATCCCTGACAAAGATTGATATTGTGGATGGTTAGGTGGTGAGGATATGATGAAAATTAGAAATGAATTAGTTGTTATAATAGCGCTACTGATGCTGGTCGGTATTTTTGTACCACTGGCCAGCGCGAACGTTTCGCCAGTAGCCGAAGCAGGTGGTCCATATGTTGCTTATGAAGGCACAATGGTAACTTTTGACGCATCAGGTTCTTATGATCCTGACGGCGATCCATTGGGATTTATCTGGGAGTTAGATGTCCCTGGTTGGATACCAAATAGAGAGCCAGTTTCGGATCCCACAGTAAGTTATACTTGGTATGATGACTATTTTGGGATAGAGTTGGTTAATGTTTATGATGATCATTATAACTGGGATGATGATACAGCACCTGTTACGATTTTCAATGCTGATCCGGTGATTGAATCTATTATTGGGCCAACCGATCCTCTTATGATAAATACAGTTGTTCAATTGACTGCCAGTTTTTCTGATCCAGGTATTTATGACACGCATACAGCAGCTATAGATTGGGGCGATGGAATTATTACATATGGCACAATAGTTGAAGAATATGGTAGTGGCATAGCTACGGATAGTCATACATATTCTGCGCCTGGCGTATATGGTGTTGAGGTCACCGTAATAGATAAAGACGGCGGTTATGATATAGAGATATTCCAATATGTAGTGATATATGATCCAAGCGAGGGATTTGTCACTGGTGGAGGTTGGATCAACTCTCCAGAAGGAGCCTATATACCTGATCCGACACTTGCGGGAAAAGCCAATTTCGGATTCGTCTCAAAATACAAGAAAGGACAATCCACGCCTACAGGAAACACAGAGTTTCAGCTCCATGTAGCAAATTTGAACTTCCATTCTAGTAGTTATGATTGGCTAGTCATAGCTAATCAAAAGGCTATGTTTAAGGGTACAGGAACAATCGATGGTGAAGGTAACTACGGTTTCATGATTTCAGCAATCGATGCAGATCTCACACCAGGCAATGAGTATACCGACACGTTCAGGATAAAAATTTGGGACAAGAACAACAATGATGTTATCATTTACGATAATCAACTAGGGGATCAAGAAAACGCCGATCCAACAACTGATATTGCCGGTGGGCAAATAGTGATTCATAAAAAATAGAGATAATAAACAATCTTCCAATCTCTATCTCTCTTTTTGATTTTTTTTCGCTATTGTACTTAAAATTGTTTAATTCAGGATACTACAGATATAAAAGAATTTTTAGATTTCTCCTCTTTTGTGCCGCTCACCTAATTTTTCCAGCATATCTTTAGTCATGGTAGCAATATTGTACTTCGGTTTCCAACCCCACTCTTTTCTTGCGGCAGAATCATCAATGGATTTTGGCCATGAATCTGCAATTGCCTGTCTAAAGTCAGGTTTGTAATCACATTTAAATTCAGGGATATGTTTTTTTATCTCAGCAGCAAGTTCTCCTGCGGAAAAACTCATCGATGCAAGATTGAAATCACAGTGGTGTTTTAGTTTCGATACGTCTGCGTCCATGAGGTCAAGTGTTGCTTTTATGCAGTCCGGCATGTACATCATAGGTAGTACTGTGCTTTCTTTTACAAAGCACGCATATTTCTTATTTTTTATTGCTTCGTAGTAGATTGCTACGGCATAATCAGTCGTTCCGCCGCCAGGGAGAGTTTCGCTGCTAATTATACCTGGATAGCGAACACCTCTTATATCGAGATTAAATCTTTTAAAGTAATAATCTCCCAAAAGTTCTCCTGCCACTTTAGTAACGCCATACATAGTTTTTGGTTTCAACACAGTTTCTTGAGGAGCATTATCTCTTGGCGTTTCAGGACCAAAAGCAGCAATGGAACTAGGAACAAAGATGCGCATTTCACGTTCACGCGCAACTTCTAGGACGTTGTATAAACCATTTATATTTACATCCCAACAAAGTAGTGGTTTTTCTTCCCCTACTGCAGATAGAATTGCTGACATGTTGTAGATTGTGTCGATATTATAATCATCAACTACTTTTTCGATGGTTTCTCTTTTAGTTATGTCTATAAACTCAAATGGGCCTGAATTTAATAGCGTTTCACTTGGCTTGGTCTTTCTACCTGTTGCCAGCACATTGTCCTTTCCATACTTTTCTCGCAATGCAATAGTTAGTTCTGAACCAATCTGACCAACAGCACCAGTTACAAGTATTTTCTTCATGCTCTTTTTTGACATATATACTAATCCCCCAAAATTATCTACCGCTATAGGCAATTAGTATACATATTTTACTGTTTTATAAAAAACATTAATAAGAGAAAAAATTAAAATAAAAAAAGAGAAGTATAATGGATTCAAGAGATCTACGAGTTTGCATTTGTATTTGCTTCGTAGTGAACCCATATAGTTCCAGTATGTAAACCTGCGGTATCTACATTGTTAGGTATGTCTATAGCTATCTGCACCCAAACGAAATCCGAAGCGTTATAGACAGTTCTGCCCATCATACCAACGCCGTAGGCATCACTGTCATTAAGTGAGTATCTTACGTGCTGTATTTCATCCCAGGTTGTATTTGTACTAAAATTAGTTCTATCTGATATGTTGCTGCACATATTATTTGGGTTATTATTTCCCGGTGCAAGTGTCCAAGCAACGGTGTTTGTTGCATTTACAATAGTACCGTTGTTATACATTTCTAGGGTGGTTGGATCGGTGTTCGTGCTGTTTCCATTAGCATCCCTGTCTCCGTGAAGCCATATTGTTAGGTAGGTGTCATTTCCGGATGATACGTTGATATACATAATATTAACAGCGAAAGGTTCTTCATTTACTATTCCAAAAGCAGCTGAATATATTTTATTTGTAGCCGCGCTCCAGTTTCCAAACGTTAATTTCAGTGAGCCAGTACCATTAGCACCAGCAACTCTCAATACTCTCCCACCAGTCGAATTATCTGAGCCAATATATCTTATGTCGGCATCACTGGGGTGAACAATATAATATTCATATCCAATCTTTGTAGCTGCATACTGAGTTGCTACCAACATGTTAAGAACGAGAACTAATACTCCTAATATCATTAACTTTTTATTTGGTTTCATTCCCTTCACCTTCTCCTTCACCTTTCCTTTCCATCTTTTTCATATCACTCTTCTTGTTCCGTGATACCATATACCATGTATACTGTTCTCAAGTAACACTATAAAAACCTTTGCCGTTAAAATGTCAAAATGAAAAAACGGCAACAGATATGATTCTAAATACTAATCAAACAATATTCTCTATAGTCTAGGTAAGAGATCAGATTCCTTTACAAGAGTAGGTATAATATCTTCCCAAAAAAGTGCAGTAATATGTACTCCATGTACTCCTTTTATCTTTTTAATCTCTCTTATGATATCTAATGATATATCATATCCTTCTTTTTTCGGGTCTGTAGATTTTTTCATTCTTTCAAAAATTTCATCAGGGAGGTCTACACCTGGCACGTGATATTTCATACGTTCAGTCATTTTCAAAGATTTGAGAGGTGTTACACCAGCCAAGATGTGGGTCTTTTTATCTAGTCCTTGAGATCGTACTTCATCCATCCATCTACTAAATCTATCAATATTAAAAACGGTCTGTGTTTGGATAAAATCTACTCCTGCTCGTATCTTTTTTTCCAGGCGATCTAATGAAATTTCATATGAATCCGTAAAAGGATTTGCAGCAGCTCCTATAAAAACGTCAGGTCTGCCTGACAAAATTTCATCTCCACTCTGAAAAATCCCCGTATCTCTCATATTTTTTATAATCTGAATAAGTTGTACTGAATCCACATCATATACGCCTTTAGACTCAGGATGATTGCCAAAGGATTGGTGATCACCGGTTATACATAGAATATTTTTGACTCCTATGGCCGCAGCACCAAGTATATCACTTTGAAGAGCGATCCTATTTCTATCCCTACATGCCATCTGCATAACGGGCTCTAAATTCATATTTAAAAGTATACAGCAACCTGCCATACTGGACATTCTAACTACGGCAGTCTGGTTATCTGTAACATTAAAAGCATCGGCGCATCCTCTTAGCATCTCAGCTTTTTCTCTTATTTTGTTTGAGTCTGATCCCTTAGGTGGGCCTATCTCAGCGGTTACAACAAATCTATTCTCAGAGAGAACCCGCTCTAAGTTGCTCCTGTAATTCATCTTAGAGTCTCCTCTTCATTTCATTGGATTTGGACCAATTTTTAGGTTTTACGATGCCTTTTATAAGATGCAGCTGTTCATTTTTCCTCAAACGTTTGTAAATTAAGTCCCACACGCAATCCATATCGGAGTTAACTTCACATTTTCCGTCTTTTACTCCACCGCACGGGCCATTCAACATATTTTTAGGGCAACGCGAAATCGGGCATATTCCTCCAAATATATCTTGTATACACTCTCCACACAGATTACATCGTTTTTCAAACTCGTTAGCATGTTTTATTTCTCCCAAAAACAAAGTATCTGTGCCAGGTATAATCTCAAAATCATCTAATATCTCAGATACAACTTGTACGCCGTTACCACAAGCAAGAACAAGGATCTTCTTTGCATTATCTATCTCTTTCTCGTGTTTACGAAGAAGACGCTTATCGTTCTGAAGACTGCACGCCGGCTCTAAAATAACGTAGCCTGTTACTTTTATATTTTTTTTCCCCAGAGAATCTCTCATAGCCAATACTTCTTCTTCTCCACCAGTATGACAGAGAGTTGCGCATTCACTGCATCCAACTATAAAAACAGGGCCTTCGCAGATATGACTTAGTAGATCATCGAAATCTTTCTGTTTTGTAATTATCATGAGGGGAAAGGATGTGATTTCTTAATTATAAGTATTTGCATCTAACTTCGTTTAAATGAAAATATCTTTATAGTCGCCTACAATTTTAATTAGATGGTTGAGGTAATGCTAGACGATTTGGAATTAATTTCAAAAATAGATAAATCAGGCATGCTCGATACACTTGCTCAATTCCCTGAGCAAATAAAAGAGACGATTGGTATCATAAATTCTACGGAATTGACCAGTATTCTAAAAATAGACAATATAATTTTAAATGGGATGGGTGGATCCGCCATTTCCGGGGATATTATACAACATTTTTTAAGAGACACCCTAGAAATTCCCATTTTTGTAAGTGGTGAATATGATCTGCCGAAATGGGCAAACAAAGATACGCTGATTTTATCTCAAAGCTATTCAGGCAATACAGAAGAAACACTGAGTACTTTCAAATATGCAAGTCAGAAAAGATGCAAAATTATTGGCATTTCATCTGGGGGAAAACTACAAGACTACTGTGAGAAGCGAAATACCACGCATATAAAAATACCGTCAAATTTGCCGCCAAGAGCAGCAACTGCATACCTTTTGTTTTCTTCGATACTGGCTCTCAAAAAAATAGGTCTATTGAAGGATACTATTGATGCTGAAATAGAAGAAACCATCGCAATAACAGAAGAATTTAGAAAAAACAATGGTAAAGCAGTCTCGGAGAAAGATAACATTTCAAAACAGATAGCAAAAACTATTTTCAATACCATTCCCCAGGTATATGGCTGGGGAATTTATACTCCAATGGCAAAGCGATGGTGTACCCAATTCAATGAGAATAGCAAGATTATTGCAAGATACGATATTGTTCCAGAATGCAACCATAATGACATAGTGGGGTGGTCCATGAACCCAGAGGTATCGAAAAAATTTACATGTATCTTATTTAGAGATCAAGAAAACGAATCAATCTATATGGCAAAACGTCTCAATTTCATGAAAGATCTTTTTAAGGACGTCGTTGCAAATGTTATTGAAATACAAGTTAAAGGTAAAAAAACATTGGCAAAAATGATGTACACCATGTATCTAGGGGATTTCGTCAGTTGTTATCTTGCTGTTTTAAGGGAAATCGATCCTACTCCTGTTGACGTGATCGTTGAATTAAAAAGAACACTATCCGAGATATAACTTTTCCAATCGTAACGTAAATTTAAATATTCACAATGTATTCAATCAATGTAAAAATATCTAAGAAATGTTATGCTATATGGGATGCAAAATATGTGATGATTCATGATGCAAGAATCTGAGAATAAACCATTTGGAACTCAAGACGAAAAGATCCAATCGCGTGTCTCAGATGGCCGATATCAAACCTTGTTTCAGCAAGTAAATGCTGCAGCCTTTTTGTTAACACTTGATGGAAAGATATTGGAGGCAAACATAAAATCGTGTGATCTTCTTTGCTACACATGGGAAGAACTAATACAGTTGTATCTTCAGGACATACTTCCAGCATCTACTGATTGGTCCCAATTGATCGATGAAATATCTTCCAAGGGTGGCATTAATTTTGAAACAGAAAATATACGAAAAGACAATACCCACGTCCCTGTAGATGTATGTGCATCTCTGTTTAAAATGGAAGGAAAGCCAGTGATGCTTGTGCTAATACATGATATAACGGAGCGCAAGAAAGTCGAAAAGAAATTAAAAGAAAGCGAACAGAAATATAGGGGCCTATTTGAATCCACAACCGATGGAATTATAGTACTGGATGCTCGTGGAGAAATATCTGATGTCAATACTAAGGTAATAGAACTACTCGGTTTTAAAAGAGAGGAAATGATAGGTTCTAACTTCCTCAATCTAGGTTTGCTAACTCCAAAATCACTATCAATCATTGTAATACAATTTGAGGAGCTACTTTCAGATAAAGTTGCTAAGAGTCATGAAACCGAACTGAGAGATAAATCTGGAAACATCTTGAATATAGAACTCAGTTCTTTCTTCCTTTTAAAGAAGGATAACGAGGTTGATAATTTTGTTGTTATCTTAAGAGATTTAAATGACAGAAAACAAGCGGAAATAAAACTTGCTCGAGAACATGAATTACTTCAGACTTTGATGAATAATATGCCAGATTCCATTTATTTTAAAGATGAGAAAAACAGGTTCATAATGGTGAATAAGGCGAAAGCTGTACGTTCAAATATTGCTCCTGAAGAAATGATGGGAAAAACAGACTTTGATTTCTTGCCTGAAGAAGAAGCAAAAAGAGCTTTTGAAGATGACAAAGAAATAATGACAAGCGGAAAATTCATCATAAACAAAATCGAAAAACTCACAGGTATTGACGGGTCTGAGCGATGGGTTTCTGTAACAAAAGTACCGCGTTTTGATGAAGAGGGAAATATTATTGGTACTATGGGCATTTCTCGTGATGTTACTGAATGGAAGAAACTCGAAGAAACGTTCCGGAAAATCCAGGAACAAAAATAAATTAAAGAAATAATACGCCCATTAGAAACATATTATTCTACAATGATTTTCTTTTATCTCATATATTTTTTGACAAAATCATCAACCTCAGGTATGCCACCTTGTAGAATGATGTAGCCATTGTGAGGTTCCCTCTCGGTAATTTCCCCAGCAATTGGTGTTAGCATTATCTTTTTTACTTCTTCTAAATTACTAGTGTGACCTAACGCCCAGCAGAGTTTCATATATGCAACTTCAGGCAACATATTCTGTGCAGGAACCACGCCAATCTTCATAAGATCCCGCCCTGTATCATAAACATACATCTGTACATAACCCCATAAAGTCTGGACTGTCATGTAGACAGCGATTCCTTCTTCAATTGCACGCTGCAAAGGAGCATATAATGGTTTATTTACATGACCGAGTCCAGTACCAGCTATCACTATTCCTTTATATTTGTGGTCAATGAGTGATTCGATCATGTCCGGATTCATGTTTGGGTAATAGTAAACGATTGCTACTTTCCCTTCAAAAGCAGTGTCTATAACTACGTCTTTATCTTTTCTTCGTTTATTGTAGTCTTTTCTTAAGTACTTAAATTCAGTCGGAGTTGTTGTTGCAAGTGGTATATCACCAATGGTTCTGAACGTGCTTCTATAGCTACTGTGCATTTTCCGCACGCGAGTGCCTCGATGAAGTAAATTGTATTGATCGCTAGTTGGTCCAAACATACAGAGCATAACTTCAGCGATATCGCAATAGGCTGCAGTTCGTGTCGCATTGATGAGATTAAGCGCCGCATCACTCGAAGGTCTGTCTGAAGACCTCTGTGAACCTACCAACACGATAGGCACAGGTGGTTTCTGTACCATGAATGAAAGGATCGCTCCAGTGTGATGCATGGTATCGGTGCCGTGCCCAATAATGATACCATCTACGCCACTTTCTATTTCTTTGCCAATCGCTTTTGCCGTTTTAATGTACTGTTCTGGCCCCATATTTTCACTGAAAATACCGTACAATTTTTCTGTCTTTAAATTGCAGATACCGGCAAGTTCTGGGACAGCACCGTACAACTCTCCAGGAGAAAATGCGGGAATAACTGCCCCTGTGCGATAATCTAACCTTGAAGCAATCGTACCACCAGTTCCAAAAAGAGTTACATTAGGTTTTTTTGAATCCTTAGGAAATTCTGATTCAGGTATTTTATAATGCCCTTCTTTATACCCAACTTCCTTTACTGACTCGATTGAATTTACTTTTATACCTACATTATAGCCGTTATGCAGTTTTAATACAATGTGTTGATCGTCTTCAGTTTCTGCCCGCGGAAGAATAATGCCGTTGAAGGTGCCCCGAGTCGATTTAACGATGACATCACTCCAGACTTTCACACCTAGTTCTATCAGTTTATTTTTTGCTGCTCCGCGATAACCCTTATAAATATCATCATTTTCCACTTGAATCACCATGATTGTGATGAAAACGATAAAAGAAAAGGACTATAAAGAAATATAGTTTTATTCCTTTTTTTATCAAAACCTTACTCACTATTTATAATATACGTAATATTTAGATAGAAGTGACGTATTTGCCCGTACGATGTCCGATGATTTCATAGCAAATGACACCTACTATCAAAAGTTAGGTTTGCAATGCGGTTTAGAGATTCATCAACAGTTATTGACAGAAAAAAAATTATTCTGCCGTTGTCATGCGGTACTGCATAAAGATGAACCAAATGCTGTAATTTTGCGGCACATGCGGCCAACTCTTTCAGAACTTGGTGAATACGATGGGACTGCATTAATGGAATTTAAAACTAAAAAGAACATCATTTATCAACTGTACAATGACACTGTTTGCACCTATGAGATGGATGATACACCACCCTTTCAACTTAATCATCAAGCCTTAGACATAGCTCTTGAGATTGGTTTATTACTAAATTACAGTATTGTCGATGAAATTCACATAAGTAGGAAACAATATTTGGATGGAAGTATTCCAACGGGGTTTCAAAGAACTGGAATTGTCGGCGTAGATGGATGGATTCCTTATAAAAAAAGAAAGATACGGCTTATCCAACTTGGACTTGAAGAAGATGCATGCCGTGAAATCAGCGACTTAGGACACCAAATTATTTTTAAAACTGATCGCTTAAGTATTCCGTTGGTGGAAGTCGTTACGCATCCTGATATAAATACCCCTATGGAAGCTGGTGAAGTGGCTAACCTTATCGGACGATTGCTTCGCTCTACTGGTAAAGTGAGGCGAGGTCTGGGAAGTGTACGCCAAGATGTCAATGTCAGTATTAAGGGGGGTACACGTATTGAGCTGAAGGGGGTTTCTAAACTCCAGTATATCGCTAAAGCAGTGGCTCATGAGGCAAGGCGACAAAAAGCTCTTCTCGATATCCGTGATGAACTGAGATCACGTGGTGTTACAGAAAAAACGTTTCAGAGTGAAAATAAAGATGTTACGTCATTACTTAAAAATTCAAGATGCAAACGCTTTAAAGAGGTTCTGAAAAACAAAGGGAAAATATATGGAATTGTGTTGCGTGTTTTTGCCGGTATTTTTGATCAACCGACACAAATAGGTAAAACTTTCAGCGATGAGATTGCAGGTCGTGTGAGAGTTATTGCATGTCTTGATGTGATGCCCAATATTGTCTCAAGCACTCATTTTAAAGAATTTGGACTCAGTGCAAAGGAGATAGCGCAGTTAGAAAAACTGTTTGATGTAAAACCAACAGATACAATCGTGCTTGTTTGGGGTGGTGAAGATGATGTGAAAACTGCGATAAAAGAGATTAAAATACGGGTGGTGGAGGCAACAATTGGCGTACCTTCAGAAACCAGGCAGGTCTTTACAGATGGTACAAATGATTTTGAACGCATATTACCAGGACCAAATAGAATGTATCCTGATACCGATACACCACCGACACCAATATCGGAGGAATCTTTAGAGTGCATTGAGAAATTTTTACCAGAGCGCATATGGGATTGCGAAAAAAGATTAGAAAAACTCGGGCTTCCCAAATCGCTGATCAAGTCACTTAGCATATCTAGAAATTTAAAAGTATTTGATAAAATAGTAAAAAGGTTGGATGTAGCTCCAGTTCTTGTAGCTGTGACCCTTGAGGAGAAACTGAAATGGTTACGAAGAAGAGGAAAAGATGTGGATTTAATTTCGGACGTGAAATTATATAACTTATTTGAAATGCTAAGTGAAAATAAATTTAGTAAAGAAGCAATACCGACTATTCTGGAATTTTTAGCAGATAATCCCGATAAAACAGTAAATGAGGCAATTGTAGAGCTAGATATAAAACCCATGTCCCTTAAAGAATTACAAACTGTTGTCGATGACGTATTGGTGCAATATTCCAATCTTAAAAAAATTAATCATCCATTTAAAATTATTATGGGTGAAGTTATGAAGACTGCTCGAAATAGAATTGATGGTAAATTGGTAAATGAAATAGTGAAAACCAAATCAGGTCTATTTGTGAGTGAGTAAAGTAACAATTTTTTTAATTCTAATATTATTAAACAAACGCTACTTTTTTACTATGGATTTATTTTTATTGGAAAAATATGTAAGAGCGCTGGGGATGGAATTTCAACTCGTTTTTGCTGATTAAAAATCATGTTGCATATCTTAGTCTATAAGCGCCTGAGATCCTTTTTTAATCCAAAGATTGTTAAACCATTTTTGCAACTGAAGGTCGTTTGATATACTTTTATTCCATGCTTCTTGTATGTCACTCTTGGATGATTCTGCGTTGAATGAATCTGAAAGACAAAACTTGCTCCATCTTTCCATATCTTCGTCTACTTTAACAAAACATTTTCCGCATACCAAAAACCTTGTTCCTAATGCAGGGTGACGATACCCTTCTAAAATATTCAACTTC
>JBFYMG010000004.1:0-3103 GCA_041305025.1 Thermoplasmatales archaeon | reverse complement strand
ATTATTACACCTCAATCTCTTCAATTTTCCATATTTCATATGCCAAGTTAATGAGCAAAGTCTGTCTCTTTTCAATCGCATCTGCATTCCACTCATGGAATGGCTCAAGTTTGACATTCATTCGGTTAATTGAAGAATTATTCCCAACAGTTGTGATTTCCGCAATACTGCTGGTCAGATAATACTTCGATTTTTTGTATTCTGCACACTTTGCCTGGAAATAGTTATTACTTGCCACGATATTGATTGGCTTTTCCAGTAAGGCAAGATTACCCAATCTCTTTTTATATATATTGTATTCTTTGCCAGGGCTTTTCTTGGCAAAATCCTCTCTCAAGGCAGGTTCAGGAGTGTTAGGCAGGATATGCTCAATCTCCAATACAGTATAATCAGCCAAAGAACCCGGCGTTTTCATTCCTTTATAAGCCATATCCACAAATTGAGTGAGCTTGGCGAGTAAGTAGCGGGTACGATATTGCTGCATTGAATCGAGTGTATAGCGTTTCAGGTCATCTGCTAGTTCCGCGTTCTTTGACTGCATATTCTTAGCAAATCGTTCCTTTAAGAAACCGTTCAGTTTTTTTCTTTGCTCTATGGTATCTGTAATCTCGGCAATTGTACGAAGTTCATCAGCCCAAATAGAAAAATTACGCTCCAGTTCTTTAGTGGATGTTTTAGTAAAGATGTAATAGAACAGGAAACTTTCCAATTGCTTGATAAAATGGTCAAAAAGGGGTTTAGGGAAGGTACTGGCAGAAAGAAGCAAAACATAGTGCAAACTGAAGGCGCCACCGCATAGACGCCGCAGATTGTCCATATAAATATTGTCTTGACCATCATTGCCCTTTCCGGCAGAGAAGGCTACAAAACTTTCAACATTTTTGATTATTTTGCGAACAAACTCAAATGGCTTGCTTCTGTAATCACACATGGCAGCATTATTTTTATTGATAAACCAGTCATAAATTTCATCTTCACGGACGGTTGAGTCACTTCTGTTATTTTCGATTTTATAGTTTGCCATGAGGAAGTAACGGAGAAAACGCAGAGGTTTTTCTTTCTGTTTTTCAAGCGGTTTGGTTATTTTCTTCCACTCATCTTTCAGTTTGGTAAACTCATCTGTTTTAACGTGGGTAAAGAGCAGGTTTTTCAGGAGGTCCATCGGGTTAAGACCAACACCACGTTCATTTATCGTTTCGAATATTTTCAGGGCGCTACTGATATCTGTCGAGATTTGGATGAACACTACATTATTAGCAAGGTATCCCCAATATTGTTTTAGTTCTTTTTTATCTTTGTAGTTCTCGTTTAGATACCTGTAAATTGTTCCATAGGCATTAATCAGGTTTTCCAAAGAACCATAGGAGTTAATGCCCGCAGCCTGGATTGCATTCCTTGTTTGATCAGGGTCCGCGTTCATCTCAACCAGTTTGCTCATCATTTCACCAGCATTTTCATAGCGTGGTTCGAGTTTCAAACTTGTCTTTGTATCTCCGCTTGAGTCTGTATAGCTGGTAGAGATGAGACCACTGATAGTTGTTTCCTGGGGCTCATGTTTAAATTGATGCTTTAGTGCACAGAGAAGCAGGAAAAAGGTGGTCAAACGCTGCTGACCGTCTATAACTTCGTAATGGTTTTTCTGAGAAGAAGGGGATACGAGAATTGTACCGATGAAGTATTCTTTTGTAGACGACACGCCAATTTCATCATTAATATCATCCAGAAGCTGATGAACTTCCTTGTCTGTCCAAACGTATTCCCGTTGATAGTCTGGGACAATATAAAAACACTCGCGAAATGCTTCCTCAATGCTGTATTTGTAATTTTCGATTTTGGCCATTATACAGCCTCCAATTTTTCTTCTTCATACTTCACCGGAACCTTGCCTGTTAGAAGGTCAGATATGAGGGCTTGTTTGAGTTGTTGGTACTTGTTTAAGCACTTATTTTCCAAATTCATTTTTGAATCTATACTCATATCATTTAACCTATTTTCCGTTGTTCAATAAAAGGGGGGTCTTTTTGTTACAACCCAACTTTGACAGTCAAAGTTGGATTGAATTTAATTTTGCAATCTCATCTTTTGAACTTACAATTCTCATTTTCATACTAAACCTCTTAAAATTCCAAAAAAGAAACGTCTCTATCCATCACACCGAAAAATACAGCGCCTTATGCACTGCATCCATCGGATCAGCATAGAAAGACAGCTGGAACTTGCTCAGCAGGTCCGAAGGCACAGTGCCCAATTTAGACGTGGATGAAGCAGGTATTAACACTCTCTTGGCCCCCGCATCAAGGGATACTTGCAAGAGTTCCGACAGGTTCTCTATGTTCAGTATTGAACCGCCTATGGTCATTGTTCCGATGATGGCAGTTTGCTCCTGGATTGGTTTTTCCATCGCACCTGAACAGAGGCTTATAAAGCCTGCAAGGGCCAAGCCATCGGATACACCAACTCCATACAGGTCCTGTATGTTCATGAAATAGTCATTTTCCTTTGTGGAGATAGATTGGCTAATGGATTTTGCATTGGCCTTGAAATAGTTGATAGCGGTCTTGATGGATTCGCGTGCTTTTGAATTCGAATTGAAGCCGGATGCTTCATATTTTCCGGCACCGGAAACAACCTGCAATTCTGTTTTGTAAACTCCTATCTTCCCTGAATCAGTTGCTGATACAGCATAGACCTGACCGGGTTTTGTCAGGCCTGGAGGAATTATCTTATTGCCACCTATTTCAGGAACATTGACAAAGTGTTCTTCCATGTCTTCGTTATCGATATAGGAGAAGTTAACATCGAAGAATTCCATGCCACCTATCCTCTTCAGTTGCTCCTTGACCCGTCTTCTCCCTACAAGTGCATATTCAAGGATCTCTCGAACTTCATCCTTTGAGATATTCTCATCGGGATAGATGAGCTTGGCAAGACCGGAGAATGTTTTCTTGACAGCGATAACATCTCGCTGGTTCAGATTGTTACCGAGTTTGTAGTATTTGAAAAGGACATCGGTGAATGACCTTTTTCTCATTTCTCTCAGGAACTCTGCCAGATAATCCACTATGAACCCATATCTGTCGGTGAAGTGCTCGGGTCTGAACTT
>JBFYMG010000003.1:0-3057 GCA_041305025.1 Thermoplasmatales archaeon | reverse complement strand
ATCAAAAAGGATACTTACCTCAAAGCAATACATAGCGATAATTCAGGAGCAAGACCTACCACAGCAAGGATTGAAACATCAAAACCCTATAGATAAACTCTAAATAATATAAATTAGAAAGCAAGATTTACTGGAAAGATGACTGGAACTGTAACATAAAGCCGTATGGAGTAGATATGGATGGCCTGTAGATTTCAAAATGAATGTGCTGAATATACTAGATTTGCTGTAGGTAATTGTAATGAACTCGATATCTTAGAATGTGATGATAAAAAGATATACGAAAAAATAGAAAATAAGTATATGGCTTTAAGGTGAAGAATATGATATAGAGCCTGTTTCAAAACTTCCTCTATCCTTCTTTTTGACTTTTACGGACAAACAATGAAAGCTCTATGTGCTATGATTTCGTTCAACAGAATTTTGGTTAAATGATCGCAAAATGAGTTTTGAAACAGTTCATTTTCTAGACTTTCATTATCTACATAGTATTGTGTGAGGAAATCAATTGCTTGACCCTTATCACATCTTTGCGATTTCATCACGCTATGGATGATGTTGATTGTGTTCTAACCAGTGTTAAGAACTGTTTTTGTCTCATGGATTACCTCGGTCTGGTTCTGATAATTGAAGATAGGTTCAGTTTCTTCGAGCCGATTTTGGATTTACTAAACTCGGGCAGGGCCCAGGCCTTTGCCTTCTTTCTGGATCCAGTAGCACATCTGACCCTCAAGAGCAGGGAAGAAAACCACATGATGCACTTTTCCCCGTTCATATAGGGCACTGGCAGGTTCTGGCCTAACCTTATTTACACATCTCTACTCTTCATTATATGCTTATAACCTGCAATGTTTGTCTCCATCGCACGTGAATCTTTTTCCTACAAGGAATTAATGATTTATCGCTCTTAACATTGGGTTTCATCTCACCCCTCTAAACCTCATAAAGTCGAGTATGTACTCAGCTATCTTTTCCAAGAGTATATTTACGGAGGCTATGGAATACTATATATAACAGGAGGCAAAATTTATTACGGTGGGAACATGTTGGCAACGTGTCCAGAATGTAAAGAAGATATCGAAGTAGCTTTTGCGAACATCATCAATGATGATCTTGTACTTGAGGAAAGCATCATCTGTCCCTGTTGCAATAAATTGCTGGATCATGTGCATAGCTCAAAGAAGATGAGCAAAAAAGAATATGTTAACAAAGAAGCAACCAAAGACGTTAATGGTAAAATACAGTGCATGCTTGATAAACTCAGGTGATTGTCGGCTGAATGGATATTTCTCTTTGTTCCACATTTTTCATACAGCTGAGAAAACATGCACTTTTTTGAATAAGCTGTAACCAAGGATAGTGGAATTCTTTTACCTCCTACAACTTCCAAAAATACTATACAGCCATAAGGGAGCATATCTAATATCATCATTTTCATGTCAAAGAACTATATAGATTTTGGACTTTCAACAAAAAACACATATGAAAACTATATATTATTATATTTATATAAACATGGACGGATTATTAATAACGATAACTTGATGCAAATTTAAACTTAACAACTAGAATTGAGGCTTAGTCCTAAAATATAAATTCCGATGGGGTTAAAGCTATGATAAGCAAAGAATATACCACAGGCCGCATTAAAATTGCAGAGTGTATCATGCCGCCAGTCTTTATTGATGCTGAAAATGAAATATGTATGCAATGCCCTTCTAAAGGTTGTTGCCTAACGGTTAACCCGGAATTGGTATCTATACTTGAAAGATGTAAGGACTCGGATGGAATATATGAGCTTACATCTGCTGATTGGAATCTCCTCCAAGAAAAATACCCTGATGCAATAACCTTCCCTGTAAAATAAAAAGAATAGGTGCAATAGTGACAACTTATTTATTCAGTTTGTAGTAGGTATCTTGGTCAATAGGATAGAGCATAGTGGGTGCTTGCAGCTGGCCAATATGCAGGTATGGTAAGTGGAGTGAAAATAAAAAAGAGGATGAAGACCTGAGAATAAAAGATTGCACTTCAATGCATGACTGCCCTTAATGACTAACTGATGCACACTCGAACTGGTCATTTGGCATTGGGTTTTTCTCCCAGAGGTTAAAAATGTTATTTGCGGTATCCATGCATATAACAAGATGTTCCCACCCTGAGACTGAGGTCTTTTGAGTGATGATTTTTCCCCCCAATGCTGCTACTCTAGCTACGTATTCATCTATCGAATGTATTCCTGAATATGATTTTATCTCCTTGTTAACCTCTTTCTTCATAGTACTTTCCCTTGGAACATCAGCACCATCCAGACCCTTTGCCTGCACAATACAAAACTCCTTTTTCGGAAACCTCCCCATCTTCCAATCGAAAAGCCTCAAGTAAAAGTCTTTCGCTCTTTCCAGATTATCTGCCGGAATGTCTATTTGGACTATTGTTGGCATTTTACCACTCCATGTAATACTCTCTGAGACGTGATTTAAATTTAATGGTTATAGAAAAAAACAAGAGAATATGCCGTTCACATACATCGGCACAATAAATGAAGAGTAGAAAAAAGGGACCTGGAAACTTTTTCCAGGTTTTTGAAAGAGATAGGGATGGCGGTCATATGACCGGCATTATACAATTAGTTGTTCTTGACGAGGAATGAAATGAAATCGGGACTAAGCCTAGTTTCTCTTACCAGTTTATCAATGAGATCTTCTTCTTGCATTCCATCCAGACGATACTGCTTTATGCGGTCGTACACATGCTGGGAAACCTCTGAATACTCATTGATATCCTTGCGGTGCCCCCATACATCGCCCTCGAGCAGTTCAATACCCTGCATTTTAAGGTACATCTTTGCAGAGCTGGATATAGTCCTCTTATAAGAATTTGGAATATGGAGTGCTTTGACCTGTGGGCACTTCATTATAAGTGAAAAGATGTCTGTGTTAGATGGTCTGAATGCAAGGTGCACTATCTCTTCGTTAGGGCTTAACATCTCGATTTCTTCTTTAGAACTAACAACTCTTATTTTCATCGCTTAACCTCTGTGGATCATAAAATATC
>JBFYMG010000002.1:0-2513 GCA_041305025.1 Thermoplasmatales archaeon | reverse complement strand
CCAGCAAGTATAACCTGCGGGTGATAACCGGTTTCCTGTACCTTAAAAACAAGGTAATAAGGATCAACAGGAATACAATGACCACCAACCAATCCAGGGTAATAACGGTTGAAATTCCACTTAGTAGAAGCAGCATTCAAAACAGCTTTAGTGTTCAACCCAAGCCTATCGAAAATAATAGAAAGCTCGTTCATCAACGCGATATTAAGATCCCTTTGAATATTCTCGATTACCTTCGCTGCCTCAGCTGTCCGTATATCCTCAGCCCGGTAAACCGTTGTAATTGAACCGTAAACCTCAGCTAAAACATCAGCTGATTCTTTATCCATACCGGAAACAATCTTTGTGATTTTATCAATAGTATGTTCATTGTCACCAGGGTTAACTCGCTCAGGGGAATAACCTATTTTGAAATCCTTACCAACCTTCATCCCAGATTCTTTTTCAAGAATAGGGCCCATCACATCCTCAGTAACACCAGGATAAACAGTGGACTCTAAAACAACAATAGCACCCCTTTTAAGGTTCTGGCCAACGATTTTAGCAGCAGACTCAACAAAATATAGATCAGGCTGTTTTGTCTTGGTAACAGGCGTAGGAACCGCGATAATCACAACATCAGCTTTTCTGATACTTGACGGGTCAGATGTTATCTCCACGCCTTTATGCAAAGCAGCGTATTTTTCAACCTTTTTCTTGTTAACATCAAAACCAATTACTGTATAATGTTTTATGAACTCAGTTAACAGCGGATAACCAACATACCCAAGACCAACAATACCTATAATCCTATCATTTATTTTTGAAACCATTTAACAGTCTCCTTCAAGCCTTTTTCTATATCAAAATTTGGTTTATAGTTAAAACCACTCCTAGCCTTTGAGATATCAGCAAGTGAATGCACAATATCACCAGGGCGCGAATCCTTATATTCAATATCGATTTTTTTGCCTGTTATCTTCATAATTGAGTCAGCTAAGTTATTTATTGTAATTCTTTTTCCACCAGCAACATTGAAGACACCGCAGGCAGTGCTCTCCGCAGCAGATATGTTTGCTTGTACAACATCTTCTATAAAAGAGAAGTCCCTGGTTTGTTCTCCATCACCATAAACAACTGGTGATTTACCCACAAGGATGTTCATAATAAATTTAGGTATAACAGCCGCATACTCACCATCTGGATCCTGCCTTGGGCCATAAACATTAAAATAACGCAAAGCAACAGTTTTAAGATCATAGACCCCGGTGAACACCTTGCAATAATACTCGCCGGTAAGTTTGCTAACAGCATACGGTGACAATGGACAAGGCGTCATTTCCTCTTTTTTGGGCAACGTCGGGGTATCACCATAAACGCTACTGGACGATGCATAAACCACTTTTTTCACATTGTTATAATGTGCAGCAACAAGTACATTGAGTGTTCCATTGACGTTCGCATTATTAGAAAGAACAGGGTCTTTTACGCTCCTGGGGACAGACGGTATGGCAGCTTGATGAAACACATAATCAACGTCCCTAAACACCTCTTTTAATAAATCGAGATTAGTGATGCTGCCTTTTACAAACTCAATCTGGTTTTTATCAACATCATCCTGAATATTTTTAAGGTAACCTGTTGAGAGGTCATCAACCACTATTGTTTTATTGTCTGATGCTAGTTTTTTTGCAAGGTTGGAACCAATAAAACCGGCGCCACCGGTCACTACGACTTTTTTATTTTTCATAACGTGTCTTTTCCAGATAATTTTTAGATATAATTTAAGTGGAATGGCAAATGAATTAAATATTTTTGCATTATATTCAAATTACTCTTATAAAAATTAATAAGCTTTAAAAATAGAGCACATCATTATGGCTTACCTATAATAGAAAGATTTAAATAATGACATAATAGTATATAATACTTAAAATAAAAATAAATTTTTATTACGGGGGAGTAAAAAAACAAATGGCAAACACCGAGAAGCGTAGCATAGCTATTATCCCATGCTACAACGAAGAAGCAACCATAGGTAGCCTTATTGCTAGAGCAAAACACTTCGTAAACGAAGTGCTAGTAGTAGACGACGGAAGCAACGACAACACATCAAGCATAGCAAAAGACGTAGGAGCAACAGTAATAACACATAAAACAAACAAAGGCAAAAGCGCAGGCATAAAAACAGGGTTCAAATACGCGCTAGACAAAAACTACGATTACGTAATAACAATGGATGGAGACGCCCAACACGACCCATCTGAAATACCACTACTTCTAAACAGTGTAAAAAACAATGGACACGACATCACAGTAGGAATAAGATACGGACAAAACACAGAAATGCCGCTATGGCGAAAATTCGGTAAAAGAGTCCTTGACTACACAACAAGTTTTGGAAACGGCGGACTTGTAACTGACAGCCAATGCGGTTTCCGTGCATTTAATAAAAGAGCAGTAGAAAACATTCTGCCAAGATTAAAAGGCAAATCATTTAGTGTCGAAAGCGAACAACTAATAAGAGCACATGA
>JBFYMG010000001.1:0-3288 GCA_041305025.1 Thermoplasmatales archaeon | reverse complement strand
CTCCTCCTTGTTTCCAATAGCAGCGTCTCGGATATATTGTATATCTCTAGGAGAATCTGTACAAACAAAAACACTAGCAGGATTACAAAGATCAACATACTTCCATATGAACTGATTAAGTTTAGGATTGTTTATCCTTGCCAATTTCTGGTAATTATCAGTTCCTAACCTATCGGTAAAAGCATTCATAGTTACTTGATCCATATATTATCATCTCTTTTTGAGAGCCAACAATCAATTATTACATCTGTTGGCTCGGGCCCCTAATCCACATTCACATCTTTATAGTTTTGGAGATTAAAAACAAGTTGTTAAACACTATTTTTTCTCCTGAAAACTTCAGGGTTTATACAATTTGGTGGAATTTCGCCTTTTAAACCTGCGATCATGTTCTCGGCAGCCATTATTGCCATCTTGGTTCGTGTTTCAGTAGTTGCAGAGGCGGAATGTGGTTGAAGAACTACATTGTCCAGTTTTAAAAGCTCTTTTGGAATTGTTGGTTCATGTTCGTAAACATCTAGACCCGCACCAAAAATCCTTTTTTCTTTAAGAGCTTTTATAAGTGCTTTCTCATCTATAACTGGTCCACGAGACGTGTTTATCAGTATAGCGTTTTCCTTCATTACATGTAGTTCTTTGTCGCCAATCATATGATGGGTAGCTTCAATCAATGGGACGTGAAGAGAGACATAATCAGATTCTTTCAACAGCATTTGTAAATCAACTTTTTTCGCATTAAGTTCTTTTTCTAACTTATCATTTCTGTTTTCATCAAAATATAATACCTTCATGTTGAATCCTTTACTTTTAAGAGCAAAGGCAGCACCTATTCTGCCTGTACCAACAACACCAAGTGTTTTATGAGATACATCTCGGCCGAGCATAAGTAGAGGCGCCCAACCATTGAATTTACCTGCTCTTGTAAACTTATCACCTTCAACAGTACGTCTAGCAACAGAAAACAAAAGAGCCCATGCCATCTCAGCTGTAGTATCAGTTAAAACATCTGGTGTATTACTAACAGGTATGCCTCTTTTAGTTGCTGTCTTAACATCTATATTGTTGTACCCGACAGCATAGTTTGCGATCATCTTCAGATTCGGCTCAGCATAGATTACCTCTTGATCTATTGGATCTGAAAGTAGACATAAAAGACCATCTTTTGCCTTTAGTCCTTTTATTATTTCTTCTTTTGTTGGGACTCTGTCATACGGAAAAACTTCTAGTTGATGTGTTTTTTTTAAAAGTTCAAGTCCTGGTTCTGGTATTTTTCGTGTAACAAATATTTTCATATAAAAGCCCCGACCATTGTAATCTTATTATCAATAGTTAATAATTTTCTTTTTAGCATGTTTATATATAAAAAGAGACGCTATTTTTCCCTCAACATTTTTGGAAAAAGCATAAACTAAATTTTTTATTCTTTATTGTTGTTTCACTCTTTAGCGATTTGATCTAGTACATGATCTATTTTATCTTGTATTGAATAGAAATGTATAACATTAGAACCGTCTATTTTACCTTCAAAAACTAGTGACCATAGGGCATGCGTAGGATAAACTTGAGGTCTAGCATACACCCTAATATCTCCTTTCTGAGTTGTGTTCATTCCATTATATTCGAAAACCTTTATGTCGAATCTAATGTTATCAAAATAGATAAGGTCAGATTTTTTAGTACATTGCTCTGTTAAATCCTCACGGTAAGCCCAGTCTTTTGATACTAAACTTGCATTTTTTATAACTACTTCTGCATCTTCAAATGATTCATCTATTGCTTCTTCATAAACTATGGAATCTATCTGGAATGTAGGAATATAAACATACAGCCAGTCGTTTCTATCATACGGGGCACCATTTGAACCGTCTGAATAATCAAATAATTTTCTAGCTTCTCTGGAAAATCCGCCCCAGATATAGTTATAATTCATAACGCTAAAATATTGATCCATGTACTTGTTATATTCTTCTTTGGACATAGTTGTTGGATATCTAACAGGACTTGGACCGGTAATGTCAATCCCCATAAAAGTTTCAGGCATAAAACCTAAAGAATGCCCTAACTCATGAAGAACACCCTTTGCAATACATACAATCATCTGTCTTTTTGTAAAAGCAAATCTTGTTTTTAGATTAGAAGATATACTATTACCAACTACAATTGTATCATAGAGATTATATTTTGCAGGTATGCACCATCCTGCTTTGTGTGAAATTATCACGTATCTAAAGATTCCTTTTCGCTCATCTGCGAAATTATGCTGGTAAAAAGCCAATATCTGACCACCACTTACATCATCAAAATCATTAATGAATGGTAGCATTTCTCCTCCGCCGTTCTTAGGTCCATCTGGCCAGCCATCATCGATGTAGACATTTATTCCATGTTGAGAAAATCTCTCGATAATCATTTGCTGTGCCTCCTCAAAGAAGATGTGTTCGATGTCGATTAAGCCTTTTTTTTGCATACCGTCTGTTTCAATGTAAATATCTGGTTGGAATGGGTCTGCAAGCCATTTTGCCATCTTATATTCTTCAACGTTTTCTATACCATCGACATCTGGATCAAGATTAGCGTGATCGTTCCATGTAAATGGGTCATATCCCCATTTCCACTCCCAGCCAGTTGGTATCCCATCCCGATCTGGGTCAAGTTTGCTGTCGTCAACTATTGAATCGGTACCCAATACGTTAACTTCAGTCCAATAAGGTATCCCATCGTGATCGTAATCTGCTTGGTATAAATTTAACCAGACATCGTAGAGTTCCCCTCTGTAATGACCATAACCGTCTTTATCATCAAAGGAATCATCACCTGTCCATCGGCCGGTGCGATAGTTATAGACTAAACTGATTTTTTCTTTTTCAACGTCCTTAGTTCTTCTTCCTAGCAAACCTGTTTTTAATTGTTCAACAATAGTAATAGTTACTTCTGATTCTATCTGTTCATCGTTTATTTTAAAATTACTTCTTCCTTCAAGCCCCATTGTATCCCACATGTTGAATAATCCACCTGAGCCAAGTCCAATACTTCCATAACTATTGTCTTCTTTACCATCGGCAGTAATCACCCAATAAAAGCTTGGAGTGTTTTTCCATTTAGTACCAAACACGGTCATTTTATCCAAAAGGCCACGATCGCGAACTCTTAAAATCTCTACATGCAAACCTTGGCTAATATCTGGACTGACACGATTATCTATTACTGATATTTTGGGTTCCTCAACTTCTGTTTTTTCGTCACTATAAAATTCATAATAAACAAAAACACTAGATACGACCAGGATGA